>CBFDAH010000180.1:0-5925 GCA_965602785.1 uncultured Syntrophobacterales bacterium | reverse complement strand
TAGTCCACCGCCGTACCTTCTAACGAACAGCCGGGATAGTAGGTAACCTTCATAACTTTAAAACTCACCCTTGCGAAAAATTTTCTTGATCTCCCACTTGCCTTTCAACCTGGGAGGGCCGACCAAGCGCACCCGTTTCCGTTTCCAAAGCTTCCACCCCAAATTCAGATTATCCTTTAGTTCGGCCAGATTTAAGTGGCGGCGCATTTTATAGAGCAGGTAGCGCCGCAGGAGCTGAGCCTGTGACAAGCGGCCCCCGGCAGCCCTTACGGTTTACCCAGAGTAAAGATGGGGAAGCCCTCTTCCCAGTCCTTGATGGTGATGCGCCCCTCTATGGCCATGTCTGTCAACAGGGTGGTAATGCTTTCCACCGGCTCATCAATGACCCGGGCAATTCCAGGGTGGGTGAGGGGCTGATCACTCAGTGCCTTGTGTATTCTGGCAGCCAGAAACTCTTCCTTGAGGACGTTCAGCATGGTCTCATCCGCGTTCAAGGCATTGAATTGGGGACCCGGAAACTTTTTCTCGGCTCGGCGCCGCAAGCTGTTCCCCAGGACCCCGCGCACCCGGGGCCGATGCAAGGTGGCGTGAATGGCCCACAGTTTGGCCCTGGTCTTGTCGTCCCGAGGCAGGGGTGGCAATTCTGCCAGGTAGTCCATATTGGAGTCCACCATACGGATGAAAGATTCCGGTTCGTTGACCTCTATATAGCCCATGGCGATGCGCCGCCGCTCCAGGCCGGCCAGGGAGAGGAGCTTTTTCACGGCGTTGACCCGATACCGGCAGTGGTCGACACCGTAATGGTAATGGCAGGAGTGTTTGGGCGTGCAGCCGGCCAAGAGAATTCCCTTGGCTCCGTTCAAAAAGGCCATGGACAGGATGAAGGGGTCCAGGGAGCCCAGGCAGTTTACCGGAACCATATAAAGGCCGCTGGGGTAAGTTAGCCCTTTGATCGCAGCCTGTTCCGCGGAGTCCAATCCACCCCAGCTGCAGACGAAGCCCAGAATCTCATTTTCCTGCATCCGGGCCAGCATGGCGTTGACCCGGGCCTCCAGTTGCTTGGTGGTTCTATTAAGGACCTTAATGGCTTCATAAGGGCAGGTGGCCGCGCAGGTGCCGCCGCCGCTGCAGAGGTGGTTGTCCGTCTCCCGCGGTACTGGGCCGCTCCCTGGTTTGACGTGCTCAATGCCGCCGTAAGGGCAAATCTCGGCACACAGGCCGCAGCCCTCGCAGAGGTCTTTATCCACGCGCACCACCACCGGACTCACCAGCCTACCCTGGAGGGCCTTTTCCCGCAGGTGCAAAACCCCCCGGGCTGCCTTTTTCCCTTGCTGCAGAACCTCGTTCAGGTCATAGACCCCCCCGGCCGACCCGGTGAAAAAGAGTGACTCCTCGGGAACCTGATCCGGCCAGAATTCGATATTGCTCTTTTGGAGCCGGCCATCGTTTTCCGGATAAATAGGCAGCCACGGCAGGAGTTCCTGGGCCTTGGCCACCGGCTCGCCCGGCACTGCCGAAACCACCAGGTTGTCCCATTCTAGTTCATATTCCAGGTGGTCCGAGGGACTCACATAGGTCAGATAGCCGGATTGGACTACCGGGTATACTTCCGGGGCGAAAGACTGGAGACAGATTCCACGGGCCCTGGCCTCCACCAAGTCGGCACCGGTAAGGGGGAGCCTGATATTGGCTGGATACAGCACGGTTGGTTTGACCTGAGGGTGTTCCCGGGTCAACAACAGGCTGTTGCGCCAGGCGGCCACCGCCGCGACTTCCTGGGCGGCCTGGCCATGTTCCGGACTGTTCACCCAGAAGACCATCTTGCCCGGTTTAAAGTCACCTTCGAGCAGCTTTTTTTCCAGGTCCAGCAGGTCACATACCCGTTCGCCCCCCCCAATATAGGCGGTATCCGTAGGGACAAATTCCCGATCCAGGGCGGTTATGATAGCCGCGCCGGCCACCTCGGTCACGCTGCCGGCAGGCTCCTTAAGCCCCACGCGGTAGTTACCAACCCCGCCGATGATGTACTCCAGAGGCTGATCCGGCATTACTTTGACCAAGGGACTGGCAAACACCTCCTGGAGGAGTTCCCCCATTTCCCCCCAGAAGAGGCGGCAGCCGGGAAATGTCCGATACAGCTCGTCCAGAACTTGTTCAGGGGTTAGAGCTCGGGAAAACAACACGCTCTCCATGCCCTGGCGGGCCAACTCCCGGGCCGCAGTAAAACCGGAGATGCCGCCTCCCAAAATGAGAGCCGGCCCCTCGAAGCTCAATGACACGGGTTCATACGGCTCCACGAGGTTGAGGCTGGCCAGGCCGCCGGCGATCAAGGCCGCGGCCTTGCGGGCCAACTCCTGGGGGCTGGCTTCATGGACGGCGGCCACGTGGTCCTTAAGGTTGATCATCTCTACCTGGTGCTTGTCGATCCCCACCGGGGTCAGGCCGCTAGCGAATCTCTTCTTCATGAGCCGGGAGGAGCAGCCCCCCACCAGGACGCGGTCCAATCCCTTGGCCCGAACTTCCTGCCGCATGGCCTCCAACCCTGGATCCAGGCAGGGATAAGGGTAAACTCCCAAATGGCCCCAGGACTCATATCCCAGCAGGTCGCATACCCCCGGCAGATCCATGCGGCTGCTGATCTTGTCCCCACATTCGCACAGGAAAATTCCGATTTTGCTCTCGGTGTTCATGGCTTCCTCTTTCATTTGCCTGCTTCCCCAGGTACCCGAGCTTATCCCTTGACCCGCTGGAACACCTGTTCCATTGCCCCGGTGGGACATATATGGACGCAGGTGCCGCACCCCAGGCACGCCTTACTGGCCGCATGGAAGGGACTGGTGATCTCCTTGCGCAGCCCCCGGTTGCCGAAAGTAAGGGCCTGTGCGCCCACCACTTCCCGGCAGGTCCGCACGCACAGGCCGCAGAGATGGCAAGCAAAATCAATTCCTGCTTTCTCGAACCGCGAGGGGGTCACCGAAAAGGTCTGGGCTAGCTCCTGAATTTTGGGCGCCTCCGGGCTTTCGTCCAGCAGCAATTGTATGATCCAGCGCCGCACGTTGGTCACCCGGGAAGTGTTCGTCTGCACTTTAATTCCCGGCCGGATGGGGTACATGCAGGAGATCACCACCCGGGAGCGTTTGCCGTCGTCCACCTCCACCACGCACAGGCGGCAGGCTCCATAAGGCTCCAGCACTCCGTGGTGGCAAAGGGTGGGAATCTCAATGCCGTGCCACCGGGCCACGCTCAGGATGGTCCAGCCGTCCTGCCCCTGGACTTCTTTGCCGTTGATGGTAAATGTAATCATGCCCCCTCCTCTTAGGCGACTGCCACCGCCCCGAACTTGCAGACCTCAAAGCAGGCGCCGCACTTGATGCATAGGGAAGCGTTGAGCGTGTGGGGTTCCTTCTTGGTCCCGGTGATGGCCATCTCGGGGCACTCCCGCACACAGGCGGTGCAGCCGTTGCACAACTCCGGGTTAATGGCATAATTAATAAGCTCCTTGCAGACCGCGGCCGGGCACTTCTTGTGGAAAATGTGGGATTCGTATTCGTCCCGGAAATACCGCAGGGTGGTGAGCACCGGGTTGGGGGCCGACCCCCCCAGGCCGCACAGCGCCCCGTCTTTCACCGCCTCAGAGAGGGATTGCAGCTCTTTCAAGCCCTCCAGGGAGCCACTGCCGCAAGAGATCTCCTCCAGAAGCTCCCGCATGCGCTTCAGGCCCAGGCGGCAGGGGATGCACTTGCCGCAGGACTCATCAATCAGGAAGTCCAGGAAGTATTTGGCCAAATCCACCATACAGGTGGAGTTGTCCATGACGATCATCCCCCCCGAACCCATCATGGCGCCGGCTTCCCACAGGGAGTCAAAATCGATGGGCAGGTCCCAGTGCTCCCTGGGAATACACCCGCCCGAGGGTCCGCCGATCTGGATGGCCTTGAATTCTTTAGATTTCGGCACCCCTCCACCGATATCCATCACCATCTCCTCGATGGTGATCCCCATGGGGACCTCCACCAGCCCCACGTTATTCACCTGGCCTACCAGGGAGAAAATCTTGGTGCCCTTGCTGCCTTCGGTGCCGATGTCCCGGTACCAGTCGGCGCCCTTGTCGATGATCACCGGCACATTGGCCCAGGTTTCCACGTTGTTCAGGACGGAGGGGCGACCCCATAGCCCCTTTTCCACGGTGTGGATGTACTTGGCCCGGGGCTCCCCTGGCTTGCCCTCGATGGATGTCATCAAGGCCGTGGATTCCCCACATACAAAGGCCCCTGCTCCCCGATTAATCTGGATATCAAAGTTAAAGCCCGAGCCCAGGATGTTTTTTCCCAGGAGGCCCAGGGTCCGGGCCTGTTCGATGGCTACCTGAAGATGTTGGACGGCCAAGGGATATTCAAGTCGCACGTAGATATAGCCTTGATTAGCTCCCAAGGCATAGGCGCCGATTATCATCCCCTCCAGGACCACGTTAGGATCACCCTCCATTAGAGTCCGGTCCATGAAAGCTCCGGGGTCCCCTTCATCGCCATTACCTATCACATAGACCGGACCCGGATTTTCCTGGGCATGTTCCATGGCCGAGCGCCACTTGCGTCCGGTGGGAAAACCACCGCCCCCCCGACCCCGCAGTCCGGAAGCCTCCACCGCGGCAATTATCTCCTCCGGAGTCATAGTGGTAAGGGCCTTGGCCAGGCCCTGGTAGCCGCCCACGGCGATGGAGTCCCTAATGTCAGTCGGGTCGATCTTACCGATGTTCCGAAACACAATTCGCTGTTGGTTTTTGTAAAAGGGGATGTCCTTATCATAAACAATAGGCTTGGCGGTTTTGGGTTCCACATACAACAGAGACTCCACCGGTCTACCCTCAAGGATGGTGGTCTGGACGATTTCTTCGGCATTTTCCGGCTGGACCCCCTTGTAGAACAGGCCAGATGGCTGGAAAATCACCAGGGGCGCCATGGAACAAAAGCCGTGACAGCCGGTAGTCTTGATCTGCGGGAACACCTGAGCCTTAATCCCCGCGGCTTCAATAGCCAGGCGCAGGGCGTCGGCTACTTTGGGGCTATTCTTAGCCTGGCAACCGGTACCATGGCACACAATGATTACTGGTCGGTCGGGATCTCTCTCAGCCAGGATGCTTTCCTGGAATGCCGCCAATTCCGCCGCGGAGCCAAGTCGAAAGTCCTCCAATTTTAAAGCGGTGCTTTCTTGTGGCATCTCGTATCCCCATTCCCAATGGTTTCTACTTTGCCGCAACTTTCTTCAGGTATTTTTTTAGTTTTCGGGAGGTAGTATTAGGGTGATACCCCTCATCCACCAATGCCAGCGGAGCCAGGGCACAGGCCCCTACACAATTGACCGTTTCCAAGGTGAAGCGCAGGTCTGCGGTGGTATGGCCCCGTTCAACCTTCAGCTCGCGTTCCAGGCTCTCTACCAGGCGTTGACCACCCTTAAGGTGACAGGCGGTGCCCAGACAGACCTTGATTACATGCTCACCTAGAGGTTCGAGACTGAACGACTTGAAAAAAGTGGCCACGGCCCAACCCTGGGACAGCGTCACCCCCAAATGGTCGCACACCGCCGTCATCGCTTCGAGGGGGATATGGTTGAATTTGGCCTGTACATCTTGTAGAGCGCTGATCAAATGTTCAGAACTGGGGGGATAATGCTCCAAAATATTTTCCAAGGCGTTAAAAGTCACGCTCATAAACCTTTCCTCCTCGCCTGGAATTTGCCCTGGTTGGCCGCCTTTGAAGTGATCTAGACCTCGCGGTCCGCCAGGGTCTCCCCGGTGCTCATGAAGATGCGCATGGGGCAGCCAGGAAAGTAGGTAACCTTCATGAATCTAAAACTCACCCTTGCGAAAAATTTCTTTGATCTCCGCCTTGCCTTTCAACCTGGGAGGGCCGACCAAGCGCACCCGTC
>CBFDAH010000179.1:0-5945 GCA_965602785.1 uncultured Syntrophobacterales bacterium | reverse complement strand
CTTCGGTCCATCACTCTAACTTAACATGTGGACTAGTTTTCGGGGGGCAGGTCAAGACCATATAGCCCAGGTCGTTGATCTGGGGGGCAACATCTTCATAAGAGTTATCGGTGAGTGGGACGGCCTCGAAGGCCATGGCCTGCCGGTACCAGATTTCATTATCGGACCCGGCCGCTTGCCAGACCACATCACCCCGTTTGTTGATCTGGGGGAAAGCATCAAGAAGGTTGTTTTGGGAGATATTGATGACCTCCCCAGTGGGTTGGTGCAAGTAAACCTCCGGGGTGCCCTCCTCATTCCCCACCCGAACCACCTGGCCCCGGTCGTTGATCTGGGTGTGGAAATCCTCAGTCAGGTTAACGGTGAGATTGAGGGCCGGCCCAAAACCCGGATGCAGATAGACCTCCCGGTCAGTCGCCTCAACCCTGTCCCAGGCCACCTGGCCTTTGAAGTTGATCACGGGAATGATCTCACTTGCTTGAGAATAGGCCCGGGGAACTCCCCATATTCCTCCCAGCAACAACACGCCACAGAAAATCAACAACACTTTTTTCACGCTCTTGCCCTCCTTTCCAGAACCGGCCGTCCTGGCCAAAAGATTCCAGTCTGCCGTCTGGGTCGGCTTACCTGAAGTTACTTCCCTAATAAGGTTAATGTCATAAGGCCCAAAAATCCAGAGGCCGCCGGCTGAAAATTATCTTCAGTCGACGACCCTCACTTTTCCATCTCAGGGATTCCCTTATATTTCCCACCGAAGCAAAGATAAAGTAGGGGATTGCCCCACTCAAATTAAGGCAAAGTTCCTCCCCCGGCTGAACACGTCTGAGGTGAATCTGGCCCCTTGAAGGCGAACCGGTTAAACGGGACGAGGCACCGACGGAGAGAAGGCCAGGAACAGCTCTATGCCGCTGGCCTCAGGTCAGCCGCGACCGGGGAAGACCTGGCAGCTAGGGCAAACCTTTCTCTGTCATCCTGAACGACCTGAATGATTTCAACATATTGAAAATACATGATTATTAGTTTCGCTTAGAATGACCTGGCCAGAGAACCGCAGTATTACCATGGCTTCTAGTCTCTAAGCGGCAGATGATTTTAGGGCTCCTTAAACCTGATATATCGCAAAACATTTAACCAGCATTCAGGGAATGTCTAGGTTTAAAATAGTA
Source organism: uncultured Syntrophobacterales bacterium (assembly GCA_965602785.1). Classification (GTDB taxonomy): domain Bacteria; phylum Desulfobacterota; class Desulfobaccia; order Desulfobaccales; family 0-14-0-80-60-11; genus JBGSLA01. The sequence continues at coordinate 4,779 of CBFDAH010000179.1, read as the reverse complement.
TTTATTAACTAAAAAATCAGGAAAAAAGATTGACAATGTCAGGGAAAGTATGGTAAATGAAAATTTCCATTTCATAAAAAATCCAGATTTGCTCTCATCTGTTTCAACCCCTGAATGCCTAAAAAGGTGGCTCAGGAAGCCTGGTCTTTTTAGGTGTCCCCCTGGAACAAGGAGCCGTTTCACATCCCCTTTTACATAGAGAAAACCCAAAACTGCTAACTAATCTCATCCCGGATAAAGTCGACCCCGCCGTGAGGTAGGGTGGCAACCAAGGAGGGTGTTCATGGCACTGGGCAAGAGTTTTCTTCTGTTGGGTTTGGGCGCGTTAACCAGGTCTGCTGCTATTCTGAGGCAAGGCGCCAAGGCAAAGACCTTTTTAATCTTAATGTTAACCGCTTTTTTTATAGTGGTTTGCGCCCCCGGGGCTTTCGCCTTCCAGGGGCAGGTGTCGGGAATATTTACGAACCCCCAACCTGCTGATCCGGACCACCCCGAGGAGATGAGAGTTTGGGAACAACCGGACCCTAATTATTTTGTCTATGGGGGATCACATCCCCAGGCTGATAACAATTCTCTCCTTTTTGATGGCGAAGACAATTTTGACACCACCTTTAATCAACCATTCGCCCTGGGTCAATTTGAATATCACAATACCACGACTCCTATGGGACGTTCACCCGTGGCAGTTGATCTCGTGGTTGAACTGGCTTTTACCGATCCCGCAGGGATAGAACAAAATTTCACGTATTCCTTAGATTTGCTCACTACTCTGAACGATGGAGATACACCTGAAGAAAATGCCGATTCTGTGGCCTTTCCTTTCGATACCCCTCCAACTGAGACTTACGAACTCAATGGGGTGGAATTCACTTTGAAGCTCATAGCCTTAGAGAATTTATCTGGGGATGGGTTTATCGATCCAGAAAACCCCAACCATTTATCTGCTTATGAAGAAGGAGAACGAATTCCAGATACTCGTCCAAGAGAGGAGTACAGTGGCGACGTAAGCGCGACTTTGGTGGCCATGCTGTACACCGAGGTCTATCGCTATGATTTCACCTGCCAGTACAATTCCTCCGACCCCGGCAACAGCGATTCCTATACCGGCTACTTCTACGATTCCCATTCATACGAGGTGGACGACCAAATCATGGCCTTCACGGATGAGAACGGGGATCCTGGCAATTACTTGATCACAGCCAAGTCCCAGGACACGGTGGACATCAGCCTGCACGGCCAGGTCTTTGTGGACAGCTACACCGACCAAGAGAGCGGCAACACCTACCTGGCGGCTGATGGCGAGATTTTCGGCGGCACTGGCACCGAGAACCTGGGGAGCGAGTCCGGTCACATCATCATGGCTGGGATCCCTGAGTACTACTTCGGGGCTGAGACCCCTGGCGGCAGCATTTTCGAAGCCGACTTGGCCTTCTACGCCTACGACTTCACCTGTACCTACGGCAATGGCGATTACTACAGCGGCACGGTCTATGCCGCGCCGGAGTTTGGCTATGACACGCAATATACGCAGACCACCCCGGATGAGAACGGCCAGACCGCTACCTACGCTATCTCCAACGTGACCTCGGGCCACGATGCCAGCCTGGCGGGTCAGGTGGTGGTGAACACTTACTACGACGCCGAAAGCAACACAACCCCAGCCTTAGCCACCGCCAACCCGGTGGGTGCGGCCTATCTGGGCAGCGAGGACGCCTTCATCCTTACGAGCGGTGTGGAAGAGTATCGCTTCGGCGGTCCTAATGCAGACGGTCTCTGGTTGGAAGCGGATTTAGCCTTATACGCCTATGCCTTCACCTGTACCTACGGCAATGGCGATTACTACAGCGGCACGGTCTATGCCGCGCCGGATTATGGCTATACCGCAGGCTACACGGAGAACTTCACGGCTGAGAACAACCTGCCGGGCACCTACGCCATCACCGGCATGGCCTCCAGCAATGGCGGGGTGGAAGGCCAGGTCTTCGTGGACAGCTACTACGATAGTGAGAGGCCTTACACCTATACCCCGGTGCACGCCGGCAGCGCCATAGGCGACGGTTACCTGGGGACCGAACGGGACTACATCATCTTTAACGGCATGATTCTAAACCGCTTCGGCATCGGCCCCGAGGGGGCAGAAGATGTCCATTACGAGGCGGACGTGACCTATGTCCAGTACCGGGTGAACCGCTCCCGGTGGTTCAAGTCCTTTAGGTTAAAAATGCTGTATTACACCTACCTCCTCCACCCTGCCTATGATTTTGACAATGATGTGTAAGGGTTGATCAGAGGAAGGGGGATTGTTGGCGTTAACTAAGGCGATCATGGTTCTCGGGGAGGCTGGTGAGGACTTTCAGCCCCCCCGAGGACGCCACCCAGGCAAGGCGAACCACGGGGCACACACCTCGGGCCCCTAAAGAGATGAGGCCCGGAGAGCATGTCCAGAGGCAATGCCGGACTCAACCACCTTGGCAGAAAAACTTTCTGACACCGAAAATCCTTGGACGATTAATACCATAACTTAATGATATCAATGTATTTTTAGAGGAGGCCCCCGTGGCGGGGGTAAAGAAACTACCTGATTAAAGGCCGGGCCCGGGCTGTTTCCCGAGTGCGGCCTTTTGTGTTGACCGAACCCCTCCTGTCCTGGTGCGGGAGGTTTAGGGTCAACGCCTCAAGGAGATATTCCAGGAACAGTCCGTCTTTCCGACATTACTAACTCCGGTAGCATTACTTTCAGAGGCTCTCCCTACATGTCTCTGAAGGCCAAGCTACGGAATCATCGCGTTTCAGGAGGTATGCACAGATGAACGTTAGGCGAATCTTAAGTATTTTGGGAATTCTGCTGCTCATCGTGCTGGTGGGGGCCCCAAGCCCCAGACCCGCCGATGCCCAAAGCGAAGGGGAGTACGGCATAATGCCCCTCGTGTTGGTCAACCTTTCCCGCACTATCGCAGTCGATTCTCAGCTTGCGGTTTCAGAGTCCAACGCCGTATGGGTCTCCGGGGAGGGAGAGGCCGCCGAGATCTTGTTGTCCGACCTGTGGCCTCCCCTCCCGGCCAGGTCCAGGTGCCCATCTGGCCGGCCATCCAGGTTCGCCGCTCCATGGGGCGCTTTGAAATCCATCGTCTCAACCAGCGCCGGGGACTGGGGCTTACTGCGGAAGCCCGAGATCTGGACTTATTTAGCGCCGCCACCCTGATTCAATCCGTAATCAAAAAAATAACCCCTCCCCCCGGCTACGAAATCCGGCTGGGACGCAGTTTCGAGGCAATGCGGGAAAGCCGCCAGGAAATCATTTTCGCCCTGGCTTTGGCCCTCGTGCTCATCTACATGATTATGGCGGCCTTGTTTGAGTCGTTCCGATCACCTTTGGTCATTATTTGTTCTGTACCTTTGGCGCTGGTGGGGATTGTGGCGGCCTTGTGGCTTTCCGGTTACGCGGTCAGCACCTCGGTCTACGTGGGATCTTTGGCCCTGGTGGGGATTGTCGTCAGCAATGCCATCGTCCTCGTGGACCACATCAATCAGCTGCGCGATCGGGGCCGCTCCTTCATGGGGGCCGTGGTCAGAGGGACCCAGGACCGGCTGCGCCCCATTCTCATTACTTCCACCACCGCCATCCTGGGGCTTCTCCCCCTGGCCCTGGAACGCCAGGAAGGGCACCAGTTGTGGAGTCCTCTGGCCTGGACGGTTATTGGTGGGTTGATCAGTGCCACGTTTCTTACCCTCTTTATCTTGCCCGCAGTGTATGCTATCGTCATGGCACCAGGCCGGTCCAAGACCCCAAAATCTACCCCTTAACACGGTTTAGGAGATGAGTTTCATGGTGCACTTCAAGGCACGCTTTCTCGTATTGACGGTAGGCGTCTTAACGGCGTTAGGATTCTTGTGTGTCTGCGGCTGTCCGTCCGCTGAGCAAACCGGCAAAGCTGGTAAAGACACCAAAAAGGCACAGATGCTATCCCCCCAGGCTCTGGACCACTTCCGCCAGGCCCAAAAGTTCCTGGCCGAGAAAAAAATGGATGAGGCTTTGAAGGAATTCCAGGAAACCGCTCGCCTGGCTCCCAACTCTCCCCTGGCCACTTTCTGGATGGGAAAGATCCGTTTCTATCGGAAGGAAAGAGATCAGGCGGAAAAGATCTTCAAGAAAGTGCTGGTAATGGACCCCCAGAATTACCATGCCATGGCCATGCTGGGACGTCTTTACTCCCTGGACCGCGATAAACTGGACCAGGCCGAGAACTACCTGAAGCAAGCCTTGGATTATTCCCCGGAAAACCTGGATGCCCATTTTTACCTGGGGAGGGTCTATGCCCGCAAAGGGGAGCGGGGCAAAGCTTTGCGCGAGTTTCAGTTTTTGTTTGTTAAGGAAAGAGATTTTTTCGTCTATCACTTCGAGCTGGGCCGCATCATGGAGGCCTGGGGCGATAAAAAGCGGGCCCTGCGGGAGTATCGCCGGGCTCATCTCCTCAATCCCAAATTTGAGCGGGCCACCAAGGCCATCAAGCGCCTGGAGAGCGATCAAACGACTACTCCACCCCTGAGATCCGAAAGTCCGGCAACTAAAAAAACCACCGCTAAACCAACTCCTGGCAAGTGAGGTGTGCCATCGTTGACGGTGAGGTACTCCAAGGGACTGGACTTGTTTGGCGGCAGGACTGAGCGTTAGGGAAATGGCCTGTTTGGCGCCTCAGTTTTCCGCCCCCTTATGTCAATTTCCTCTGAACTTCTTGAAATCCCATCTGGGAGGATGTGAGGGGGTGCAGTCAGGTTTAG
>CBFDAH010000178.1:0-5967 GCA_965602785.1 uncultured Syntrophobacterales bacterium | reverse complement strand
CGGCCAATGATATCCATTTTCATTCCCTGGCCCGGACCCACTCCCGCACCCCCTTGAAGGTGCGACGGTGGATGGCGCACGGGCCCCAGCACCGGAGCGCCTCCAGATGCTCAGGCGTGGCGTAACCCTTGTGCTGGGCGAAATTGTACTGGGGGTAGCTGCGATGGTGGGCCTTCATGCACCGGTCCCGGTGGACTTTGGCCACAATCGAGGCGGCGGCGATGGCGGGGCAGCGGTCATCCCCTTTGATGACCGGCTGTTGGGGATAATCCAGGGGCAGGGGCTGGTTGCCGTCCACCAGCACCATCTCAGGCAGGACGGCGAGGGCCTTCACCGACAGGGCCATGGCCTTGAGACTGGCGGCCAGGATACCCAGGCGTTCGATCTCCCGGACCCCCACCTGTGTGACGGCTATGGCCAGGGCCCGTTCCCGGATTTCGGCGTCCAGTTCCTCCCGGACCTCGGGGGTGAGGCGCTTGCTGTCTTTGAGGCCCAGCAGGCTCAGCTCCGCCGGCACAATGACTGCGGCGGCCACCACCGGGCCGGCCAGAGGGCCCCGCCCGGCTTCATCCACCCCGGCAATGAGGGTAATACCCTGGCCGCGCCAGTAGGCTTCCGGGTCAGCGAACACTTGTCTGCTGGCCCGGCGCTCCCTCATGTCGGCCGGGTCCGTTTTTCCTTGATGCGGGCCGCTTTGCCGGAGCGTTTCCGCAGGTAGTAGAGGCGGCTCTGGCGTACCTTGCCCCGGGTCAGCACCACCACTTTTTCAATATTGGGGCTGTGGAAGGGGAAGATGCGCTCCACCCCCACGCCGTAAGAGACCTTCCGCACCGTGAAGCTGGCTCCGGTGAACCCGCCCCGTTTTCTGATAACCACGCCTTTGAAGACCTGGATGCGTTCCCGGGTCCCTTCCACGATGCGCACGTGCACTTCGACAGTGTCTCCCGGGCGAAAGTCAGGGAGATCCGCCCGCATCTGCTCCCGGGAGAGTTGTTCCAAACGTTCCATGGTTACTTACCTATCCTTTCCCGATGTTTCACCAATTTTTGCCAAAAACTCCCGATCCTCTTGACTGAGAGGCGCCTTATCCAAAAGATCCGGCCGCTTGGCCGCGGTGTGCTCAAGGGCCTGCTCCCGCCGCCAGCGGGCGATCCTGGCGTGGTCGCCGGAGAGCAGCATCTCCGGCACCGTAAACCCCTCAAAATCCCGAGGCCGGGTATAGTGGGGATATTCCAGAATCCCCGTTTGAAAAGATTCTTCCTCCGTGGCCCCCTCGCCCCCCAGCACCCCGGGGAGGAGGCGGGTCACCGCATCCACAATTATCAGGGCGGGAATTTCCCCCCCGGTGAGAACATAGTCCCCGATGGAGAGCTCTGCGTCAATGAAGTGGCGGATACGCTCGTCCACCCCCTCGTAATGGCCACAGACCAACAACAGATGCGGCGCCTGCGCCAGTTCCCGGGCCCGTTCCTGGTCGAACCGCCGCCCCCCGGGGGACAGCAAAATGACCCTGGGTGCCGGATCTTCCTGACGCACCCGCCGGATGGCGGCCACCAGGGGCTCAATCTTCATCACCATGCCGGGGCCGCCCCCGAAGGGCCGGTCGTCGGTGACCTGGTGGCGGTCCGTGGTGAAGTCCCGGAGATTCAAGACCCGGAAGCTCACTCGGCCCAGCACCTGAGCCCGGCGCAGCATGCTCTGCCGGAGCGGGCTCACGAAAAACTCCGGGAACAGGGTCAGAAGATCAATCTGCATATATGTCCAGGAGCCCCGCCGGAGGCCAGACCTTGATGCACCCCGCGGTTAGATCGATCTCCCGGATTACCTCCTCCACTGCCGGGAGGAGCACCTCCCGCTTCCCCTGGCGCACCACGTAAACGTCGTGAGCCCCGGTGGGCCAGATCTCCTCGAGATGCCCCAGGACCGTGCCGTCCTCCGCATGGATTACGGGCAGGCCCAGAACCTGGAACCAGTAATATTCCCCGGGGGGAAGGGGTGGGAAGCGATGGGCTTCCCCCTGGACTTCCCGTCCCACCAGGTCCTCTGCCTGCTCGCGGCTGTCGAGGCCCAAGAGGGTCACGAGCACGTGGCCCCGCCCCCGGCTGGCCTTGAGGACCCGAAAGCGTTCCCCCCCCACCAGGAGCTCCCCCAGGGCCGCCAAGGTTTCCGGGTCGAGGTCTCCGATCCGTCCGGAAGTGCTCACCCGCAACACCCCCTGGAGGCCGTGGACCCCCACCACCCGGCCCAGAGGCACCAGGCGGGGTTGGGCCATGTTTTCTTTACTCAATGATCTCCAGAACCGACCTTTTCCGAATCTTGGTGGAGGCTGCGCTGAGTATGGTGCGCATGGCCCGGGCCGTGCGCCCCTGCTTGCCGATTACTTTCCCCAGGTCTTCCTTTGCCACCTTGAGTTCGATGACTGATGTCTGTTCCCCTTCGATTTCCATTACTTGTACCTGGTCCGGATGGTCCACCAGAGCTTGAGCGATGAACTTGATGAGTTCCTTCATGATTGGCCACCTCCGATCTGGGATGGGGCGGACTCATTCTCCTGGGGTAGCCCGAGAGCAGCCGGTGTTAGGTCCCGGGGGCAGCCGGAGCGGTGGCCTTCCACTGCTTCAGCAGACTGGCGACAGTATCCGTCGGCTTGGCCCCGCGGCTCACCCACAGGGACAAGAGGTCCTCCTTCACCGTCACCGCCGCCGGATCCTGGCGGGGATCATACGTGCCGATGATCTCCAAGAACCTGCCGTCCCGGGGAGATTCACTGTTAGTAACTACAATACGATAGAATGGTCGTTTTTTGGCACCATAACGGGCCAACCGGATACGTAATGCCATAAGCGCCGCTTGTTCCTCCTTTTTGGGTTTTCTGTTTTCGGTTTGCGGTTTTCTGTGGAAATTCATGGGGGAGAATTTTTCTTAAAAAAATTATGGCATTGCTCCCCTCAGAGCCACGTGAGCCTCGCAAAAGGAAACCCCCGCATTACAGAAAACCGCAAACCGAAAACCGAAAACTAAAATAACCCTCCGGGTAAGGGCATTTTCCCCTTCTTCGCCGCCTTACCCATTTGCTTGATCATTTTCTGGGTGGTGGCAAAATTTTTCAGCAGGCGGTTAACTTCCTCCACGGTGGTGCCGCTGCCTCTGGCGATGCGCCGGCGGCGGCTGCCGTTGATAATCTGGTAGTTGTCCCGCTCCTTCCGGGTCATGGAGAGGATGATGGCCTCCACCCTTTTCAATTCCCCTTCATCGGGCTTGGCCCCCTTCATGGCTTTCATCTTTCCCAGGCCCGGGATCATGTCCAGCAGGCCCTCTATGGGTCCCATTTTCTGAATTTGCAAGAGCTGCTGGCGAAAGTCCTCCAGGGTGAAAGCCTCTTGCCGGAGTTTCTTCTCCAGGGCCTGGACCTGCTCGACGTCAAAGGTTTCCTGGGCCTTTTCGATGAGGGTGAGCATATCCCCCATGCCGAGGATCCTGGAGGCCAAGCGGTCAGGATGAAAGGCCTCCAGCGCGTCCAGCTTCTCTCCCACGCCCAGAAATTTGATGGGCTTGCCGATGACCGCCCGCATGGAGAGAGCCGCACCGCCTCGCGCGTCGCCCTCCACCTTGGTGAGGACCACCCCGGTGAGCTTGAGCAAATCGTCGAAGCTCTGGGCCACCTGCACCGCGTCCTGGCCGGTCATGGCGTCGGCCACCAGGAGAATCTCCCCCGGCTCCACCTTCCCCCGGATGGCCTTGAGCTCCTCCATCAGGGGCGCGTCGATGTGGAGGCGCCCGGCGGTGTCCAGGATGACGGTGTCGTAGCCCGTGCTGTAGGCCGCCTCCATGGCCAGGTCGCTGATGTCCACCGGGTTCTGACCGGGTTGGGTATTATACACTCCCACCTGGCAGTCCGCGGCCAGGCGTTTGAGCTGCTCGATGGCCGCGGGCCGCTGCACGTCCGCCGGCACGAGATAGGGCTGGCGGCCCTGGGACTTGAGGCGTTTGGCCAGCTTGGCCGCAGTGGTGGTCTTACCCGAACCCTGGAGGCCCACTAGCATCAGGGCCACCGGCGGCCGCCCGGAGAGGTCCAGCTTGGGGGCCTCGCCGCCCAGCAGCGAGGTCAGCTCCTCGTGGACGATCTTGATGACCTGCTGGGCCGGGGTGAGGCTGCGCAAAACCTCCTCCCCCACGGCCCGCTCTCTGATCTGGTCGATGAAGCCCTTAGTGACCTTGTAATTGACGTCGGCCTCCAGGAGGGCGAGCCGCACCTCCCGCAGGCCCTCGTTCACCTGGGCCTCATTCAAATGCCCCCGGCCTTTGAGCTTCTTGAAGACCTGGGCCAGCTTGTCGGATAAGCGGTCAAACATAAGAATTGTCAGTGTTCAGCCAGAAAAAAATAATTTACTATTGGCGGGCAGAGCCCGCCCTACATTAACTATGCTTCTGTCCTTTTTTTAACTTTTAACTTTGAACTTTGAACCTATCCTTTAATAACCCCAAGCGGCTTGAGCTTGGCCACCTTCTTGCTGATCCCGGCGCCATGGGCCACGTCCACAACGTCGGCTACGTCCTTGTAGGCCTCGGAGATTTCCTCGGCAATGGTGCCTCGCCCCGCGCCCCGGACAATGATGCCCTTCTTGGCCATCTCTCCCACGATATCCCGTCCTTTCGAGACCTTCGTGGCCTTAGCCCTTGACATCTCCCGCCCCGCCCCGTGGCAGGTGCTGCCAAAGGTTTCCTCCAGGGCCGTTTGAGTCCCCACCAGCACGTAAGAATAGCGCCCCATATCCCCGGGGATGAGGACGGGCTGGCCCGTTTCTTTATAAGCCGCCGGCGTCTCCGGATGGCCCGGCGGGAAGGCCCGCGTGGCGCCCTTGCGGTGGACGCAGAGCTTCTTTTTCTTGCCGTCCACGGTGTGGGTTTCCATCTTGGCAATGTTGTGGGCCACATCGTAGATGAGGGTCATGCCCAGGTCCCGGGGGCCCATTTTCAAAACCTGTTCGAAAGATTCCCGCACCCAGTGGGTAATCATTTGCCGATTGGCAAAGGCGAAATTGGCCGCCGCGGCCATGGCCGCCAGGTAGCGCTGGCCCTCCGGGCTCTGAATGGGCGCACAGCAGAGCTGCCGGTCCGGGAGCGTAATGCCGTATTTCCCCGTGGCCTTGAGCATCACCTTGATGTAATCATCGCACACCTGGTGTCCCAGCCCCCTTGAGCCGGTGTGCACGATGACGGTTATCTGGTCCTTGAAGAGGCCCAGAGCTCTGGCTACTTTTTCGTCATAGATGTCGGTGACATAGCCTATTTCGACAAAGTGGTTGCCGCTCCCCAGGGTTCCCAACTGGTCCTTGCCCCGGTCCAGGGCGAACTGGCTGACGGCCCCCGGATCCGCCCCCTCAATCCGGCCGTTGGCCTCGATGTGCGCCAGGTCCGAGTCCTCGCCGAAGCCGTTTTTTACGGCCCAGGCGCTGCCCTGGCGCAACACCTCTTTCAGCGTGGGCCCCGTGAGCTTCAAATCCTTCCGCCGGGAGCCCACTCCGGCGGGAATATTGCCGAAGAGGGCGTTGACCAACTCCTCCACCCGCCCCGTCACGTCGCGGCGCTCGAGATTGGTGTGCAGCAGCCGAACGCCGCAGTTTATGTCATAGCCCACGCCGCCGGGGGAGACCACGCCTTCCTCCACATCGAAGGCGGCCACCCCGCCGATGGGAAAGCCATAGCCCCAGTGAATGTCCGGCATGGCCAGGGACGAGCCCACAATACCCGGCATGGTGGCTACGTTGGCCACCTGCTCGAGGCTTTTGTCCTCCTGGATCTTGGTGAGCATCTCCCGAGAAGCGTACACCAGTCCCCGGGTGCGCATTTGCCCCTCCCGAGGTACCTCCCAGCGAAACTCATCAACCTGTCGTAACTTAATTGCCATAAGGAATTGGTATGGTTTCGTGGGGGGAGGGCCAGGGACCTGAGGTCCCTGCCCTCCCC
>CBFDAH010000177.1:0-5969 GCA_965602785.1 uncultured Syntrophobacterales bacterium | reverse complement strand
GAAATTAGATAGGAAGTAAATCGAGAGGCCTTGGGTGGCGGCGGTCAGTTTCGGAGCGATTATCTTGCCAAGGCTCGACACGTATCCCCTTATCCTGAAAAATGGCGGATATGAGCTGATTCCCAACCGGTGAAAACCTGGCTAAACTTTCTCCCAAATCATAGGTCTATTCCCTGGGGGAAAGGTTGTCCATTTAAGGGATACATTTTTACGTTTGCATGGGGTGCTGCAATAAGTTCTAGTCATGAGGCAGAGACCTCAACACTCCCCAGTCACCCAGAGAGACCCAAGGCTGCCGGAAGGTTAAGGAAAAACAGCAGGAAAAATCCCTTCGGAGCAGCCACACAGAGTAGGCGATGAGCGACATTTTTCTGAGTTACGCCAGCGAGGACCAGGCTCGGGTAAAACCTCTGGTAGAAGCCCTCACCCAGCAGGGCTGGTCGGTCTCCTGGGACCGGACCATTCCTGTGGGGCGAACCTGGCAGGAGGTGCTGGTAGAAAAGCTGGAGGCCGCCGGCTCCCTCATGGTCTTCTGGTCTGAGAATTCCATAACGCGCAAATGGGTCATCGAAGAAGTGGATGAGGGAATCCGTAAAAAGTTGCCCATTTTCCCGGTCTTACTCGATGCAGTGCTGCCGCCGGTTAAATTTCGGTCCAGGCAGGCCAACAATCTCTCGGGTTGGGATGGCGCCACCGACTCATTCGCCTTTCAAGGTCTGGTGAGGAAAATTAGGAGAATCCTCGGCCAGCCTGTCATACCAAAGCCCGGAAAGCCGGCAACCCAAGAAACCCCTAAGCCAGAACCCCCTGAGCCGAAACTCGCGGCAGGGCCGCTGGAGCTCGAGCCTCATGGAGCCAAGGAATTTACCAATAGCCTCGGTATGCAATTCGGGCTCATCCCGGCTGGAACTTTCATGATGGGGAGCGGCATTGAAGAAGAGGGGGATGAGGACGAACAGCCCCAGCACCAAGTCACCCTCAGCCAGCCCTTTTATCTGCAAACTAGGCCGGTGACCCAGGGACAGTGGCAACAAGTGATGGGTGGGAATCCCTCATTTTTCCCTCAATGTGGTAAGGATTGCCCGGTGGAGAATGTATCCTGGGACGACGCCCAGGAGTTCCTAAAAAAGCTCAACCGGATGGAGAAAACCGATCAGTACCGCCTCCCCAGCGAGGCTCAGTGGGAATATGCCTGCCGGGCCGGCAGCTCCCTGAGTTTTTGTTTTGGTGACGAGGAAACTGAGCTGGGGGAATATGCCTGGTATGAAGATAACTCTCGGGAGAGCATGCACCCCGCGGGCCGACTCAAGCCCAATGCCTGGGGCCTTTATGACATGCACGGCAACGTCTATGAGTGGTGCCAGGACTGGTATGGAGAGTACCCCCCCGGGCCCGTTACGGACCCCGAGGGGCCTCCGGCCGGCGCCTACCGGGTGTTGCGCGGCGGCTCGTGGGACGCCGAGGCCGGGGAGGTCCGTTCAGCTTACCGCCTCCGCTTTCATCCTGGATACCGCTATGGCAACGTAGGCTTTCGGGTTGCCAGGGGCTTGTAGTTAGGCCATTCCCCCTAGCAAGCGGTTAAATTGGGACTATTGCGAAAGTATTTTGAGGGGAGGGCCGGGGGAGCCTAGGGCGGGTTTGAAACCCGCCCCTACACGCCCTTGGGCACGGCAAGCCGTGCCCCTACCACTCCCCTCCCAACCCCACTGTAGGGGCTTGATTTATCAAGCCCTGAGGGATCTACGAATTGCGCCCTTTCGGGCGGGATGCGGGGAGAGGGTTTGGGAGAGGAGGCAGGGGGCAGTGGCACAGGTGTCCTCACCTGGGGATACCCGGTAGCACGGGCTTCCAGCCCGTGGGCCCCCCCCTCTCCCCAAAAACTATTTGCCACAATCACAACTTATTAGCCTCAGGCGGGGATGCCGCCAAGCCGCAGGTGAGCCATGCAAAAAGACGTTATTTTTTCTCCCTTTCACCTAAAGGATTTCCGGCTGAAGAACCGGTTGGGGGTTGCACCCATGACCCGCATGTCCTCGCCGGGAGACAGCATACCCCGTCAGGATGTATTTGAATTTCTGGTCCGGCGGGCTCAAAACGGCGCGGCCTTGATTTACACCGAAGCCATCGTCACTGACTACGAGAGCGCCCAGGGCTATCCCGGGCAGGCCCGGCTGGTCACCGAGAGGCAAATCAGGGCCTGGCGGCCTGTGGTGGAGGCTATGCGGGCCGCAGGCGCCGTATCCATCATGCAAATGTTTCACTGTGGCCGCATTGCCTGGCCGGAGGTCAACCCGGCCGGCAGGATAATTGCCCCCAGCCCTTTGGCGCCCCGGGATTCGAATCCTTTCACTGGACAACCGTACCCCGTGCCTGACGAAATGAGCCAGTTCGATATCGAGCACGTCATCCTCGGCTTCGTAGAGACCGCCCGGGGGGCCGTGGCCGCCGGATTTGACGGGGTGGAAATTCACGCCGCCCACGGCTACCTCATCAATGAATTCCTCTCATCTTATTCTAATCGCCGCACGGACCTGTTCGGGGGCACAGTTGCCAATCGGTACCGCTTGCTGCACGAAATTATTCAAGCGGTGGCCCCGGTGATCCCGGACAATCGCTTCCTCATAGTAAGAATTTCGGATTGGGGGATAGTGGATATGGAGGTGTCCCTCTTCGGTACCAAAGAGGAATACCAGGAGATCATCTCGTTGCTCTCCCAGGAACCCATCGAGGCCATTTCCGTGTCCACGTATGACTTTAAGCAGAAAGCCTTTGGTACAGGGCAGAACATGGCCCAGATCACCCGGGAGGCGACCAAGCTTCCCATCCTCATTTGTGGGAAGATATATGACCGGGCCACCGCAGAAGATGCCTTGGGGGACGCCGATATTGCCCTTAGCGCCAAGTCTGTACTCCTCAACCCCAATTGGGTGGAAGAGGTGCGCCAGGGTAAGCCTTTGCCGCTCTATAAATCCGCAGAGGCGAATATCGCTTACACAGAGACCCCACTCCCTTGAGTTAGGAGAGCATGGGGACCTCAAGGAGCTTGTCAGTATGAGTAGCGCATCCTAGCAGCAGGGAATCCCTAAAGTCAGGCCTATCTCCTAATCATATAGCTTTCAGAGACTCCGCCTGCTTCACAATTAAATTGAGACTGCCCTGAAAGTATCTTGAGGGGCGGGCCGGGGAGCCTAGTGCGGGTTTGAAACCCGCCCCTACACGCCCTTGGGCACGGCAAGCCGTGCCCCTACCACTCCTCTACCAACCCCCTCCTGTAGGGGCTTGATTTATCAAGCCCTGAGGGCGCCATAAATTGCGCCCCTACATTTTTCTTGAAGAAGTTACCTTTTGGACGGCAACTTGGTAATAATCAAAAAGTCTTATTGAGACTCGGTTTTGGCCTGCTGGCGGGCCATCATAGATTTCAGCCACTGCTCATGCAGCTCCGGAGAAAAGGTTACCTGGGAGCGGGTCTGCCCCACGTACTTATCAAAGCTGTCATATAATCCCAGTTTTTCCCAGTGCTCGTGATCAGCCTTCATAAAATCTTGGTGTTCCTTGATGAGATTGCCCATGAAATGCCAAAAGGCCAGGTCCATATCCGTGGCCGGGTAACGCCGGCCTTCCTTGACCGCCCGGGCTAAATCCCGGGCCAAGTCACCGGCTCTGGCCACCACCGCCTCCCGCCCGACAAAACTGCCAGGTCCTACGCCAATGGCGGTTAAATCACCGACAGGAAAGGCTCCAAAGACCCGTAAAACCTGGCCCATATACTGGGTCACCGGGGTTGCCCCAAAGCCTGCCGAGCAGCACACCACCAAGCCGGGCTTCCAGTCGCCCCGAGGGCGATGACCGTAGCCCAGGGATCGGTCAATAAAGGTCTTGAGCTGGGCGGTGATGCTGAAAAAATATACGGGAGAAGCCAGGATAACGGCATCCGCCTCTAGAACCTGTTTTATCAGACCCTTGTAGTCGTCTCTGATCCAGCAGCTGCCTTTATCCAAACACATGGCGCAGCCGGTGCAGTACTCAATGTGATGCTGGGAGACAAAAATCTCCGTCAGGGCCAAGCCCTCCTGAGCCAGGGGTTCTTTGAGCATGGCCAGCAGTTGCGAAGTATTGCCCATGCCCTCGTGGGGCGAACCGTTGAGAGCCACAACCTTATACGTATCAGCCATTATTCTTTCCTCCTGAGAGTATTTTGGTCTCGATCCTCTAAGCTTCGGCGGGACATCACCCGCTGCTGGAAAACCCGGTCAATGATATAGGGCCGGAGCGCCCGGGCAGCCTTGGTAAACTCCAAGGTTATGGCGGCATTTTCCTCCAGGGACAGTCCCTCCGTCAGGCGGTCCCGGACCGCCATCTCATGGTCGACAATTTCTTGGGCCAGGCGGGGGTAATACGCCGCTCCTTCCAGGGCCACCCCCAGTTCCCGACACCGCTTCAATACCCGTCCGATGATGAGATCTTCGGTGTCGTACCTCCCTTCTTCCAGCGGCCGGAGCAGACCGACTGACTCCAGGTTGGCCACTTCCTCAGGCGGAAGACCCGTAGCCGCGCAGAAGGCTTTTTTATCCAGAAATTCAATATCCTGTCTGCCGAAAATGGCCGTGCTCAGTTCAACCAGAGGCACCACCTCCCAGGCCTCCTTCAGGTCCGTACAGATCTTTTTAATTGCCGCCAGCGGCAGGCGATGTTTCACCTGCATCAGGCGGATGAAGTTGAGGCGCGCCACGGTGGCCGGGCTGTAATAGGCCATGTTGCGGCTGGTCTTCACGGGCTGAGGCAGCAATCCCTCGTTGAGGTAATGGAGTATGGTGGACTTGGCCACGCCGGTGGCGGCCACCAGCTCCTTCATCCTGAGTCCCGGTTTTTCAGGTTGGGGAGGCTTCTGGGGCATGGTCCCTTTTTTCAGGCTTTTTCTCTGTTTTCCGGACATCTGGCCTGAATCATAAACTATATTTATAAAGTGTCAAGTGACAATTTACACTTTTTGTTAAATTTTTAATATTCGATTATGTCTTTAGCTCCGCAAAAGACATAATCGAACCATACCGGGGGAGAGGGGTTCCCACGGGCTGGAAGCCCGTGCTACCAGGGTCGTGGCCCCTTACCCCCACCCCCAATTCCTTAGGGGGGTGTTGTGGCGCCGGGAAAGTCGGGGCCGAAGGCCTCGCCTTTCCCGGCACCCTAAAGGGGGATGGGAGGGGAGTTTGAGGGGAGGGCGGGGGAGTTGCGCTCCCCCGGCCCTCCCCTCAAGTCCAATAAAACAACCCAAGCAGGGGGAGGGCAGGGAGCTTTGGTCCCTGGCCCTTCCCCCACTGGAAAAGCATTATTCTCTTTGCGGAGCAAAGGGGGAGATGGTCTGGCGGCGGGGGACGCAGTGGCGGGAGTAGTCGGCGCCGGATTCTAGGGCTACGATTGGACCGACTCAAGAATTAAGGCCGAGCCTGGAAAATTGCCGATATAATAAGCCTATACTAAGATAGCCGGCAGCCACTTTGCCATGAATCTTACCCAGGAGGTTTACTATGTTGGTCTATCTGGTTCAGCATGCCGAGGCCAAAAGCAAAGAGGAAGATCCGGCCAGGGATCTTTCGGAAAAGGGCCGCCAAGACATTCAAAGGGTGGCAAACACTGTGGGGAAATTTAACTTGGCGGTCAACCACATATTTCACAGCGGCAAAGCCAGAGCTTCGACCACGGCGCAGACTTTGGCCAGTTCTCTAAAACCGCCCACCGGAGTCTCGGACACCACCGGTTTGGCGCCTCTTGATGACCCTGAGAGTTGGGTGGAGCGAGTTGCCACCATGGATGAGGATATTATGTTGGTGGGACATCTCCCTCATCTGGCCAGGTTGGCTGCCCTGCTCCTGACCGGGGATAAGGAAAAAAATGTTGTTAATTTCAAGATGGGCGGCATGGTCTGTCTGAGGCGCCTGGAAGGGGGTCAATGGGCCGTGGAGTGGATG
>CBFDAH010000176.1:0-5978 GCA_965602785.1 uncultured Syntrophobacterales bacterium | reverse complement strand
TGCACTTTGGGGCCGGCCAGCGGCGGCGAGACTCTGTCGGCATTGATTTCCGCAGGCATGAACGTGGCCCGGCTGAACTTTTCCCATGGCACGCAGGCCGAGCACGGGGAGCGGATTGACCAGATCAGGCTTACCTCCCTGAAAGTGGGACGCCCGGTGGCCATCCTCCAGGACCTGGCAGGTCCCAAGATCAGGGTGGGGGAAATCCGGCCGGAGCCGGTGATCCTGGTTCCCGAGCAGATCTTCACCCTGACGAGCCGTCCTGTCATGGGGCACCACGATGGCTGTGCTGTCAATACCCCGGAACTGATCGAGGCCACTCCGGTGGATGCCACGGTGCTTTTAGCCGACGGGGCCCTGGAACTTCGGGTGGTGGCGAAGTCCGCCGATACCCTGACGTGTCGGGTCATTGTGGGGGGCCCGTTAAGTTCCCACAAAGGGGTGAATCTCCCTGGGGTCACCCTGCCCATTTCAGCATTCACCGCCAAGGATCGGGATGACCTGGCCTTTGGCCTTAAACATGAGGTGGATTTTGTCGCCCAGTCTTACGTGCGCTCGGCGGCGGACGTAACAGAGGTCAAAGAGTTTATTGCGGGCCACGGCCTGGAGACGCCGGTTATCGCTAAAATCGAAAAGCAGGAGGGGTTGGACCGGATTCAGGAGATTCTGGCCGTGGCGGACGGCATCATGGTGGCCCGGGGGGACTTGGGGGTGGAGACACCCCTGAAGATGGTGCCCATAGCGCAAAAGCGTCTCATCTGGGCGGCCAACCAGGTGGGAAAACCCGTGATCACCGCCACCCAGATGCTGGCTTCCATGGTGGACAACCCCCGCCCCACCCGGGCCGAAGCCACCGACGTGGCCAACGCCATCCTGGACGGCACCGACGCAGTGATGCTATCGGAGGAGACGGCCATAGGGAAGTACCCGGTGGAGGCGGTACGGTTCCTGGACGACATGGCCCGGACTACCGAGGCCAAGATTCCCTATAGCGACTGGCTCCATCACCGTAGCGATTTCGTCAGCCACTCCATCCCCGACGCCATCAGCTTCGCCGCCTGTGAGATGGCCAGGGATTTGGAGGCCAAAGCCATTCTGGCTTCCACGGCCAGCGGCGCCACGGCCCGGCTCATCAGCCGTTTCCGTCCGGAGGTCCCGATAATCGCGGTCACTACGCAGCGGACCACCAAAAAGTTTCTGTGCCTGGTCTGGGGAGTGTTTCCCCTCTTCCTGGAAGGCCTGGAAAGTGTCGACCAGATGCTGGAGACCGTGAAGTTGATGGCAGTGCGGCAGGGCTACCTGACCTCAGGGGACCGTCTGGTCATCACCGCCGGCACCCCTCTGGGGACCCGGGGGGCCACCAACCTCATCCAGGCAGACGTCATCATCTGAGGCCAGGTCCGGGGTTGCAGAAAAAAACTGCTTTCGTCCCGCTTCTTCAAGCATTGCCTTTTAACAATGAACTTTCTTGGAAGTCCAATTAATAAGGTTTCCTTACCCTGACCCTCTCCCACCGGGAAAGGAAAAGTTGTCGTCCTCAGAGTTTTTTAACCATTTCTAAAACAGAACTCCGGGAATATACGGCAAGTCATGGAAGAAAAAACTACTATACCAGAGCAAAAGTCTTCGGCACCCAGCCTCAAAAAGGACTGGAAGTATTACACCGGCATGACCTGTTTGGTTATGTCCCTGGTTTTCCCGGTATTTGCGCTGTTCGTGCCCTTTCTGGGGTTACCAACCTGGCTGACTGCGACCATCATCGGCCTACTAACTGTGGGTGCCCCGGAAGTCATGATTCTCTTGGCCGTGGGTTTCCTGGGCAAAGAGGGGATTCAGTATTTCAAGGCCAAGCTGTGGGCCTGGTTCAAAAGGACCCAACCATTCAGGCCGGTGCCCCGGTGGCGCTACTATGGTGGGCTGGGGATAATGCTGGCCAGTAGCATCCCCCTCTATCTCAGGGCCTATTCTCCCCATCTATTGCCTCAAAATCCGGTGGTGCAGTTTTATATCCTGGTGGTGTCTGATCTAATCTTTGTCCTGAGCTTTTTTGTGGCCGGGGGTGAGTTTTGGGAAAAATTCAAACGGCTCTTCGTATATGAAGGACTGGGCACGATGAATTCCGGGTAACGTTAGAAGGAACCCGGGGGGCAGTCAGGGTGGCCTTCGTCGGCAAGGACGTCAAGGGAAAATAGTGAAAGCGCGGCCTTGGTCCTGCCCTCCTTGGCCGGTGTCTCCGGGGAACTGTGAAAGGGGATATGGACTATGTACAAGCTGGTTCTTTTAAGGCATGGCGAAAGCGTCTGGAATAAAGAAAACCGCTTCACCGGCTGGATCGATGTGGGCCTTTCCGAGAAGGGTACTGAGGAGGCTAAAGAATCCGGCCATTACCTGGCCAAGGAGGGTTTTGTCTTCGATGTGGCCTATACCAGTGTCCTGAAACGGGCCATCAAGACTCTGTGGCTGGCCCTGGAGGAAATGGACCTGATGTGGATCCCCGTGCACCATAGCTGGCGCCTGAATGAGCGCCATTACGGCGCCCTGCAGGGGCTCAACAAGGCCGAGACGGTGGAAAAGCACGGCATGGAGCAAGTCAAGATCTGGCGGCGGAGCTACGATGTGCCCCCCCCGGCCCTGACCCCGGACGACCCCTATTATCCCGGCCGGGACCCGCGTTATGCTGGGGTGCCCCAAGAGGAGCTGCCTCTCACGGAATGCCTGAAAGACGTGGTGGCCCGCTTTCTGCCGTACTGGCACGAGACTCTGGCGCCAGCGGTCAAGGCCGGCAAACGGGTCATCATCGCGGCCCACGGTAACAGCCTCCGGGCCCTGGTGAAGTATCTGGACAACATTCCTGATGAAGAAATCGTGGGCCTCAACATCCCCACCGGGATACCTCTAGTGTACGAACTCAACGATGATTTGACCCCCATCCGTCATTACTATCTCGGTGACCCGGAGAGGGTGAAGGCAGCCATCCAGTCAGTGGCGGATCAGTTGAAGAAGAAGTGAAGGGGCTTCAGGCCGAGGCAGCTTTGCGGATTTCTTAAGGGATAGTAATTAGTTGCATAAATCAGCGTAAGTAATTGAGCGCATCTATAAAGATAAGGAAGGCATAAGTCCACCTTTGAAAAAGGGTGATTTAGGGGAAGTTTCAAGCGGATAGAGAAATCACCCCTAACCCCCCTTTAAAAAGGGGGGAATAAAAACAGCTTTTAAAAATTCGCTAACTTGGGCAATTTAAGCACTAGTTCCCCACCCCGAATCGCTGGCGAAACGACGTGGTTTCCTGCAGAGGCCGACCCGAAAAAATGTAAGGTGGAGGCGGCGGGCCAGGAACAGCTCAGGTATCTTTGTCCACCAGGGAAGCAACCGCGACAGCCTGGCATAAGTTTAGATAATACCTTGAAATTTTTCCGTCCATACTTATCTTTTTTAAATAATTAACAAGGAGAATACTCATGCAAATCCCTTCCGGCAAACCTTGGAGAGTTTGGCTGGTACTGAGCGCGGTGTTGACCGTGCTGCTAATCTGGGGCAGCCAGGCAATAGCGGCCAAGGACAAATGGCCCAAGCGCTTCGACCACAAAAAGGGCGCCCTGGTCATGTACCAGCCCCAATTGGAGGACTTCAAAGACGACAAGATCACGGGCTATGCGGCGGTGTCGTACAAGAAAAAGGGTTGGAAAGCTCCGGTGTTCGGCGCCATCTGGCTTTCGGCCCGGGTGGACACGGACCGAGACACCCGCATGGCCACCATTGATAACGTGCAGGTCACGGACATTAAATTCCCCGACGCCAAGCCGGAGCAATTGGAGGAAGGGAAGAAATTTTTAAATACCGAGATGAAAGACTTGACCACCACCATTTCTTTGGACCGGCTGCTGGCCGCTCTGGAGATGGTGGAAAAAGAGCGGGCCATGGATAAGGATCTGAAAAACGCTCCTCCCAAGGTCTTCTTTAAGGACCATCCGGCGGTTTTGGTGCTGCTGGACGGCGACCCCAAGCTCCTCCCCATTCCAGACTCCAAACTCATGCGGGTGGCCAACACCCCCTTTGCCATGGTCTACGACCCGGCCGCCAACACTTACTACCTGAAGGGCGGCGAAGTCTGGCTGTCCGCCACTGAAGTGGAGGGACCCTGGAAAGACGCGGAGAGCCTGCCCGATGACTTGAAAAAGTTGACGGCGGAGATAGCAGAGAAAAAGAAAGAGGTCGCCAAGAAACGGGGTAAAGCGAAGGCGAAAAAAGAGGTGGAGAAAACAGCCGGTAAAATGCCGGAGATCATCGTCAGCACCGTGCCAGCGGAGTTGCTGGTTACGGACGGGGAACCCCAGTACACTCCCATCAAAGGCACCAAGCTGCTGTTCGTCAGCAACACCGAGAGTAATATTTTCATGGACACGGGGTCCCAGGAATATTACACGCTGCTCTCCGGGCGCTGGTTTAAAAGCAAATCCCTGCAAGAGGGCCCCTGGAGCTATGTCGCCCCGAACAAGCTACCAGCGGATTTCGCCAAAATCCCCCCTGAATCAGCCAAGGGCTTCGTGCTGGTGAGTGTGACCGGCTCTACCCAGGCCAAGGAAGCGGTCCTGGACAACAACATTCCCCAGACCGCGGCCATTGACCGTAAGAAGGCCACCACCGAGGTCAAATACGCCGGGGATCCCAAGTTCGAAAAGATTGCCGACACGAATCTGGAATACGCGGTAAATACGGGAACGCCGGTGTTCAAGGAGGGTGACAAATACTATGCTCTGGAACAGGGGGTGTGGTATGAGGCGGACAGTGCCAACGGCCCCTGGCAGGTGTCGGTGGATCCTCCCCAAGAGGTAAACAAGTTACCGCCCAGCAACCCGCACTACAACGCCAAGTACGTCAAGGTGTACGAATCCACGGACGACACGGCCTACGTGGGCTATACGCCGGGCTACACCGGCTCCTATGTGGACAACGGTACGGTGGTCTATGGTACGGGGTACAACTATCCGTCCTATTCCACCCCGGAGACCTACATTCCCTACCAGTCCACCTATGGCTACGCCGCGACTTACGATCCCTATGATGGTGCCTGGGGCTATCAGCCCTCCTACTACACCCCTGGGAGCTGGCTCGGCCCGGGCCTGGTGGGTGCCGGTTTGGGCTATGTGGCGGGCGCAGCCACCAGCCGCTGGTGGGGCGGCGGTTGGTGGGGCTCCGGCGGTTACAACTATAACAATGTCAACATCAATCACAATTACATTAATAGACGTCCTTATAAGCCGGGAAACCGCTGGCCCGGATATCGGCCAGGCCAGCGGCCCCCGGGATGGCGACCCGGGGATCGGCCGGGGAGGCCGGGAAAGCCGGGAAGGCCTGGAATTGGCCGACCAGGCAGGCCTAGCCAACTTCCCTCCCGGAAAAATATATACAATCGTCCCAGGAACCAGAAGCGCCTGGCCTCACGGCCCGGCCGTCCCTCCACCCGTCCGGCGGCGGGTGTGAAACCGGGGCGCCCCGGCGCCAAGCCCGGAGGCCCTGGCAAGGTCACCAAACCCCGGCCCACTACCCGTCCAACCAAGGCCAGAGCCAGACCGGCAAAAGGCAGGAACAATGTCTATGCCGACAGAAAAGGCAATGTCTACCGCCGGAGTTCCAAGGGCAACTGGCAGCAACGCCAAGGCAACAAGTGGTCCAAGAGCCAGGCGACCCGTTCCTCTACTCGGCCATCCCAGGCCAGGCGGCCCAGCACCACCCGCCGGCCTAGCCAGAGGCCCACAAGAGCCACCAGGCCGACACAGAGGTACACTCCCCGGTCCAGCTTTGACTCCAGCCGCATGAACCGGCAATACCAGTCCCGGCAGCGGGGTCAGGTCCGCACCCAGCAGTTCCAGCGGCACCAGTCAAACCGGCCCTCCCGGAGTTACAGCCGGCCTTCCGGCAGTTTCAGGAGCAGTGGCAGTCGCGGTGGCGGTCGTGGTGGTGGCCGCGGCGGCGGTCGC
>CBFDAH010000175.1:0-6026 GCA_965602785.1 uncultured Syntrophobacterales bacterium | reverse complement strand
CATATCCTAAATTCTGATGGGTTCTTTACCGCCTGCTTTCTGACTTATGCCTGCCTTGATTTAGCTTTCGATTAAAAAAAGAAATAGCTCTGGTGGGATTAGCCTTCCACCCGCTGGATGATGAAGTCCTGCCATTCCTGCCACTGGGCGGACCATTGGGGCATCTGGTCCGTGAGGTTGCCCAGGGGGATTTCGGCCCGGGCGCTGGCAGCGTGGCCCCCGGCGGAGCCCAGCTTGCCGAAGGCCTTGGCGGCAAGGCGTCCGGCGTTCTTGCGCAGGCCGTCGTTCCGGAAGATGACGATGAGCTTGTCTTCGTAAATCCCCCCCACGACGGTCCAGGAAATCTCTTCCACCCGGAGGAAGAAGTCCGCCAGAATCACCAGGATGTCGGGGGTGGGCACGGACCCGAGGAAGCTGAAAAGCCGGTTGCCCCGGCGCCGGTAACGCCTGAGGCCCGTCTGGAAGAAGTTGAGCATCTCCAGGTTGAGCTCGGCGAACTCGAGGCGGCGCACCAGGGGTTTGCGGATGAAGGCGAAGAGGTAGTGGAAGGCCCGGACGTCGGCCTCGATGGCGGGACGTTCGAAGTTGTTGGTGTCGGTCTTGATGCCGTAGTAGAGGGCGGTGGCGAGCTTTAAGGAGGGTTTGATGCGGGCGGCCCGGAGATACTCGGTGAGGATGGAGGCGGTGGCGCCGTAGTGGGGCCGGATGTCCACCAGCGTAGCCCGGCTGTCGGGGAGCGCGGGGTGGTGGTCGATGATGAGGTCGAAGGTGTGTTCGGCAAAGTTGGGGTGATGAGAGGGCTGGGAGTCCACAATGCCTTTGCGGTTGAAGTCTTCGGGATTTACTTCGGCATAGGGCACGGTGGGGATGCGCAAGAGGCGCACCATGCGCTCGTTCTGGGGCCGGGTGATGGGCCGGATGTGGGCGATGACGATGGTGCTGATGCGGCGCCAGAGGAGGCGCTTCAGGGCCCAGGCGCTGGAGATGGAGTCGGGATCGGCGTCGATGAGAATCAACAGACGATCCTCGTGGGAAAAGAGCTGGTAGAGGTGTTGCAGGGCGGGGCGCATGGTATTTCCATTCTAATCTATTCTGAAAGTTGATTGTCAAGGAATATATCAAGGGGAGAGGTGCTTCCGGGTCGGGTCTCGGGATTTTTGGGGTACGCCCAAGCAGGTGGACGGGCCTCGTTGAGGCGGGGGGGGTTCCCTGGCGGTGGGGGGGGAAGGGCGCAGCAATGATGCTATTTATATGGAAAATCAAGTAGTTGACCAATACTTTGAACCTTTCGGGGGAGAAAAAAATTGGGGATGAATGCTGAAGATTGTTAAGGGAGTGGCGGAGGGGATTCGACGGGAAAAAGGCAAAAATTAAGTTTTTGTCTAACATGTCGATACAAGTAATGAAACAGAGGTGAAACCTGAAGATTTGTGGGGAAGGGAGGTGCACAGGCAAAAACCCACCTCAGGTGCCTCGATACGCAAGGATGCAGATCGGTACTGATCAAGGAGGATTAACCTATGTCACTGGTAGTTAACCACAACCTGATGGCCATGAGCGCCGCCAGGTACCTCGACATTTCCTACACCCGCCTCTCCACTTCGGTAGCCCGGCTCGCCTCGGGCTTACGCATCAATTCCGCCATGGACGACGCCGCAGGTCTGGCCATTCGGGAACTAATGCGTACTGATATTCGGGTGTTGAATCAGGGGGTGCGGAATGCCAACGACGCCATGTCCCTGATTCAAACGGCGGACGGGGCCCTGTCGGTCATTGACGAAAAACTCACCCGCATGAAAGAGCTGGCGGAACAGGCGGCCACGGGCACGTATACTTCGGCCCAGCGCCTCATTATGGACAGTGAATATCAGGCCATGGCTTCGGAAATCACCCGAATCGCCACGGCCACGGACTTCAACGGGGTGAAGCTTCTGGACGGCAGCCTTTCCGGGTCTGCAGTGGACGGCTCTCAGCAGATGAAGATCCACTTCGGCACCGGCAACAGCTCCGCAGAGGACTATTACTACATCAAAATCAACTCCGCCACGGCCTCGGCTCTGGGGGTGGGCAGCGGCATCGCCGCAGGCACCGCGGGCTACACCATCAGCACCCAATCCGCGGCGCAGGTGGCCCTGAATGCCATTGACAGCGCCATCAACGACAAGGACAACATCCGAGCCAATCTGGGTGCTATAGCCAACCGTCTGGCCAACACCGTGTCCAACTTGACCATCCAGGCGGAAAATCTCCAGGCGGCGGAATCCCGGATCTCTGACGTGGACGTGGCCTCGGAGATGACGGAGTTCGTGCGCAACCAGATCCTCACCCAGGCGGCGGTGGCCATGTTGGCCCAGGCCAACACCCTGCCGCAACTGGCCCTCCAACTCATTTCAGGTTAAGGTTCACTTATTGCCGGGGCGGGGAGGCAAGTTCTTCCCCGTCCCGCCTGCTCGCTGGTCCTTCCCTGACCAACAGGTTGAAATCACAATAAGAAATTCCTGGTATATGCATTGCAGCAGAGAGGTACGACTAAACACAGAAACCCTGCGAGACGCACCTTATGGCGGACAGCACTATTTCTGCACTCTCCTTGAGTCAATATTACGAGCCGGCGGTGACCTTCACCGGCCTGGGCTCCGGGATTGACAGCACCAGCATCATTGATCAGTTGGTGGAGGCGGAGTCCGGCCAGATCAGGCGGCTCGAAGCCTGGAAAGAGGAGTGGTCGGAAAAGATTACCGCGTTGGAAACCCTGAGCACCAAGCTCTCGGACCTGCGCACGGCCGCCCAGGGCATGGACACCCTGGCCAAATTCCAGGCCAAGACCGTGAATGTCAGCGACACGTCGGTGCTGGAGGCTACGGTGGCCTCCGGGGCAGCCTCGGGGGTGCACCAGGTGGAGGTGAACCAGCTGGCCCTGAGCGAGGTGGAGGTGCATCTGGGGCTGTCGGCCAGCGACACGGTGGTGAACAGCAGCGGCACGGACAAGGTCTTCGCGTTCAGTTATGCCGGGGGGGGCGCGGTGTCCATCACGGTGCCGGACTCGACGACGCTCACGGGCCTGGCCGAGCTCATCAATCAGAGCGGGGCCAACCCCGGGGTGACGGCCGCGGTTCTGGACATGGGGGACAGCTATACCACGGACCGCTACCGCCTGATGATCACCGGGGACGACACGGGGGCATCCTACACCATCACCATTGACGATGGACTCACCACCCTGGACGGCAGCGGCGGTACAGAGAATTTCACTTCCACCGGCTTTGAAAGCCCGCCTCCCCAGGCGGCCCAGAACGCGCAGGTGCGGCTGGACGGGTACCCCCCCAGCGGTTGGATCGAGCGGGCCAGCAATACCATCGGTGATCTGATCTCAGGGGTGACCCTGTCGCTCTTGAGTTCCTCGGCCACGCCAGCGCAGGTGACAGTGACGGACGACACTGACACTATGCAAGGGAACATCGAAGAACTGGTGGAATATTACAACGAGGTGGTGGCCTACATCCAGGAGCAGATCGACTATGATGCCACTACCGAGGCAGCCGGGATCCTGTTCGGCAACTACGGGGTGCAGATTGTCAAGAGCGAACTGACCGCCATCGCCACGGGGAACGCCCCGGGTTTTCAGGACCCCGAGGACACTTACATCAACCTGGCCCAAATCGGCATCACCACGGATGCGGATGAAACCAGTGCCACCTTCGGCCAGCTCCTGATTGACGAGTCCACGCTGACCGCGGCCCTGAGCGCCGACACCCAGGGGACGGCGGACCTGTTGGCCCTCTTCTTTGGCGGGGTGAGCGACGACTCCACCGGCATGATCTCCTACTACAGCTCGCTGCCGGGCATCACCGAGCCGGGGATTTATGATGTGGTGGCCACGGTGGCAGGGGGTGTTCTCACCGGGGGCACCATCAACGGGCACGCCGCCACGGTGGACGGGGATACCTTGACCGGGGCCAGCGGCTATCCGGAGTACGGCCTGGCCGTGCGGGTGAACCTGGTGGACGGCACCCACACCGGCACGGTACGCCTCAAGCTAGGGATGAACGGCCAGTTCACGGAAAAGCTGGACGAGCTCCTGAGCGCCTCCTCGGGGCCGGTGAACATCCTCATCGACAATTACCAGGACATTATCGATAACATTGACCAAAAGATCGAGTTTGAGGTGCGTCGGGTGGAAGCCTATCGCCAGCGCCTCATCCAGCAGTTTGCCCGTCTGGAAGCAGTGCTGGCCCAGCTCAACGACCAGGCCAACTACCTGACCCAGCAGCTCCAGAATTTACAGAAAAACAGTAGCAGCAGTTAAGGACTTGACCGAGATACAGAACCTGGCGGCGCATCTCCCCAGGTCGATTTTAAGGAACCATAAAGGAGGTTTACAGGCCCATGAAACAGCAGTTGGCGCACCAGCAATACGTCACCACCCAGGTAGGCACGGCCGACCGTCTACAGCTGGTGATTATGCTTTATGACGGGGCCATTTCCTTTTTGGGCCAGGCCAGGGAACGGATGGTGGCCCGGGACGCTGCCGGCAAGGGAGTGCTTATCGGGCGGGCGTTAGACATTATCGCGGAACTCAATGCCTCCCTCAACCTACAGGCGGGCCAGGAGGTCGCGGTAAACCTGTTCCACCTGTACAACTTCATGACCAGCCATCTCACCAAGGCCAACTTGAACTGGGATTTCAAGGGCATAGATGAGGTCATCATCATGCTGCAGGAACTCAAGGAGGCCTGGCTGGACGTTGCCCACCGGGCCCGGCGGGGAGAAGTGGAGGAAAACGGAGAGGCCGTGGAAGCGGCTCCCCGGCGTAATCTGGGATCTCTCAGGGTGTGACACGGGTAAAACGCCAGGTTTTCAGGCGGAGGGGGGGAAACCCTGTTAGTCGACTCCGCCATCCTTGAGGAGAAAAAAGCCCAGACGCGAGCCAGGGAAGGTCCTGGTGGAGCCTTCCCTGGGGAGAAAAGCAGTCGGATTCGAGTTAATCAGGCAAAGCCCGAGCCGACTTCTGGTTTAATCGCCGCTGAGGTTATGAGCCCGTGAGATTTTTCCGCATGGCAGCGGCCAAGGCCACAATTTTCTTCACGTCAGCCTGGCTGTATTTATTGGCCTCGAGTCCGGCCATCAGCTTTTCCAGTTTGGGCATGGAGGCGGCGAGGGCCTTGACGCCTGGTTGGTTCTTTAGTTCAGGGGGCAAGGTGGCCATATAGTTTTTAAGATAGGGTATGAGGTCCTGGTTGTCTAGAAGCTGGGCTCCTTTTTCAGAGTATTTGTCAGACACCGACTTAGCCGCAATATAGAAGCCTTCCAGTCCCCCCGACATCATGGCCAGCGAGGCAAGAGCTTTTTTGTTTTTAGCGTTCAGCTCGTTGATCATGCCATCTTTGAATTCGTAGAGCCGCAGTCCCAATTTATCCCATTGGTCTTTGTCGGCTGCTGCGGTTATGGCCTTATATTTTCCCAGGGTATTGGCCGAGATGCCCAATTGTTTGCCGTACTTTTGAACCAAGGCGGCATTTTTCAGGAAATTCTTCTTATCCTTTTTGGTGACACTGGCCAGGGCATCGGCGACCGCGACCCCCAGGTGTAAAGCAGCCTGAGATTCTTTATCAGCCTTGCCGAGTTTGGTTTCGGGGAGAAATACCACCACTTTCATCTCACCCAGGCTGTTAAGCAGGTCAATTTCAATGGAATCGCACAGCTTGGGGTCTATGCAGATGTTTTTCTTAAGGGCGCCCTTCTCCCCTTTTTCGGCGGCAATTTTATCTTTGGTGATGCCGTATTGCTTTATTTTCTTGGCGTCTTGGGCCATGGCCAAGGGAGAGGTGCAGACGATGAGAGACAGAATCACCAATGCGGAGAGCAGAATGTGGGGACTTTTTTTAACCATTTTATGCCTCCATAGTAAATTCAGGTCATTATGAAATGCGGGATTTTTATCTCAAGGCAGGGTGCCTCAATTGCTCAATATTTAAAGACTCTGAGGAAGCCCCTGTCATTGTACCTGATATGATAAGTTGACTTAT
>CBFDAH010000174.1:0-6070 GCA_965602785.1 uncultured Syntrophobacterales bacterium | reverse complement strand
CGTCCCCGTGGATGGCCTTCACCATAGTGTGGTGCTGCAAATGTTCCCGCACCGCTTTTTTTAAACGGCCGGTGCCTGTGCCATGAATTATATCCACCCGTTCCGAGCCCTGCAAGATGGCCTGGTCCAGGAGCCGGTCCACCAGGGGCAAAGCCTCCTCCACTCTGAGTCCCACCAGGTTCAGGCTGGGGAGGTGGTCCGGGGGCACGCGATAGCTCACGCCGCCGGTGGCAGCCGCAGATTCGCCCTCTCCGGCCAGGGGGGTCACTTCCTCGGGCCGGGCCCTTAACTTCACCTGGCGCGCCCTCACCGTCAGGCGGCCGTTTTTGTCCACCGCCAGTACCTCCCCGGGCAGCCCCAGGGCGGGAAGAAAAATGCGTTGGCCCGGGACATATTCGGGGATGTCAGCCGGGGGGGTGGGCTCCGGCGGGGTGACGTCCGCCAGAAGTGCAGCTTCCCGGGCGGACAGTTCCTGGCGCAGGCGGCCCCAGGACTCCTCTCCCCGGCGCAGTTTGTGTAAAATTTCCTTGAATTCCCCGTCGGCCTCCCGGATGCGGGCCCGAATGTCACGCAACTCTTCGTTGAGGAAGCGCTCCCGTTCCGCAGCCAAACGCTCTTGTTCCCGTTTAAGCTCCTGTTCCCGCCGGGCCAGTTCCCCCTGGGACCGCTTGAGCTCCTCCTCATTTCGGGTGAGGCGGTCCCGGGCCGCCTCCACTTCGGCCAGGAGCCGCCAGCCCTGGAGCTCGTCGGCGGACAGAAAGCCCTCCGCCTCCGCCAGGATTTCTGGGGAGAGGCCCAGCTCCCGGGCGATGGTCAGGGCGTTGCTGGCCCCGGCCACGCCATAGGCCAGGCGGTAGGTGGGCCGCCGGGTTTTGTCGTCGAAGACCACGGCCACGTTTTCGAAGCCTTCCTCCCGCTGGGCGAAATTCTTGAGGATGGGGAGGTGCGTGGTCACGGCGCCGTAGGCTCCCCGGCCAGCAAAAGTCCGGAGCAGGGCCAGGGCCAGGGCGCCCCCCTCGGTGGGGTCGGTGGCGGTCCCCAACTCGTCCAGCAGGATCAGGGCCCGGCCGGTAAGCTGGGCCAGCATGTCCAGAGTTCTTTTCAGATGCGCCGAGAAGGTGCTCAGGTTCTGGTGCAGGTCCTGAGTGTCGCCGATGTCGGCGAAAACCTGGCTAAAGGGGGTGAACTCGCTCCCCTCGGCCACCGGCACGGGCAGGCCGCTTTGCACCATGAGGGTCAAAAGCCCCAAGGACTTCAGGGCCACGGTTTTGCCCCCGGCGTTGGCCCCGGATATGACCAGGAAGCGTTGTTCGGGGGTGAGTTGCAAATCTATGGCCACCGTCTGGGGGGCCTGGGGATTTTCTTTTTCCTGGAGGAGAAGCAGGGGGTGGCGGGCCTGGCGAAAATCTACGCCGCCGTCCCGCTGTAAGAGAGGTTCCCGGGCCTGGTATTGGCGAGCAAAACGCACCTTGGCGGCGATGGCGTCCAGCTCCGCCAGGGCGTCGAGGTTTCCCGTAATTTCGGTAAGGGTGTGGCGCACCTGGTCGGTGAGGCGCCTAAGCACCTGGTCCTCTTCCCGTTTCTCCTGATTGGCCAAAAGATTAAGAGAGTTGTTCTGCTCCACGATGGCCAGGGGTTCGAGAAACAATGTGGCCCTGGTCTGGGAGGCGTCGTGGATGATGCCCGGAATCACTCCCTTGTGGTCCGCCTTGATGGGGATGACGAAGCGGCCATGGCGCTGGGAGATGGTGGGACTCTGGATGGCGTGCTGATATTGGGAAGTAAAGAAGCTGTGCTTGATCTGGCGGTTTACGGCTTCCCGGGTGTCGGCCAGTTCCCGCCGCACCCGGGCCAGCTCCACAGAAGCCCCATCCAGGATGAAATTATGGGGGCTGATACACTGCTGGATGGCCTCCCGCAGGTCTGCCAGGTCCTGGAGTTCTCCGGCCAGGCGAGTTAGAGCCGGGTAATGGGGCTCTCCCTGGGTCAGGTAGAACCGCACCTGGCGGGCCAGGCGCAGCACCTGGAGGATGTCGTTGAAGGCCGGCGGGGGCAGAAGGCTGCCCGGGACTTTGGCTTTGGCCAGCCGGGATGCCAGGTCCGGAAAGTCAACGAGGGGGATGTCCCCCTCGCGATTCTCCAGATCCTGGAGTTCCCGAATTTCTTGAAATTTTACCTGAATGGCGGGGAGGTCGGCGAGTGGGCGCAGCTCGGCCAGGAAGATCCGGCCCAGGTGGGAGGCGGCATACGGCTGTATGAGGCGCAGAAGCCCAGGAAATTCCAGGGCGTTCAGGGTTTCTTCAGACATGCCGAAATGGCCCTCCGGGTGCCGAAAAGGGGTTTTAAGCCCCCAGGCGACGGCGGACGATTTCCTGGACGACCTTGCCGTCGGCCCGACCGGCAAGCTCAGCCATGGCGGTTTTCATGACCCTACCCAGGTCTTTGGGGGTGCTGGCCCCCACCTGAGTGACTATGCGGACGATTTCCCCCTCCACTTCCTCAGGGCTGAGTTGAGCCGGCAAAAAAGAGAGGAGGACGTTTAGTTCCTCCTCTTCTTTGTGGGCCAGGTCCTGCCGTTCCGCTTTGGTGTATTCGGCGATGGCGTCGCGGCGCTGTTTGGCCTGGCTGTTAATCACCGCTAAGAGCTCCGCCTCGCTAAGGGGGTGTATTACCTCCACCTCTTTGTGGCGAACAGCTGTTTTCAGCATCCGCAGGGTGGACAAGACCGTCTTTTGTTGACCTTTGATGGCTTCCTTAAAGGCCTGATCCAACCGTTCTTTCAGTGAGATCATGAGCCCTCAAGCTTGCGCAGCTTTTTCAAAGCCCGCTTTTTGGCCGCCAAAACCTTTTTCTTGCGCTTTATACTGGGTTTTTCGTAGTGTTCACGCTTGCGGATTTCGGAGAGAATTCCTGCTTTTTCACACTGTTTTTTGAAGCGCTTAAGGGCGACCTCGAAGGGCTCGTTGTGTTTTACCCTTACGCCGGGCATCCATTTCCCCCCTCCCCTATTCAAATACAGCCTGACACGCCGTTCCCGCGGTCGCCAATTAGCCGGGTTAGGCGCCTCAAGGTGATACGTGACAAACTAAATTGTTGTATCATCTTAAATAAACCTGTCAAGGTTTTTTGTGCTTTAGTTCCAACCCAGTCTGGCCAGCAAGAGCGGCAGGACTACCCCCGCCTTGCCGGTCAAGGTCACATCGCAGTGGGCCGTGAGAGGTGTGGGGTCAGGGTTTATTTCGGCGATGGTGGCTCCGTATTGCCTGGCCCAGAGGGCGAAAGAAGCGGCCGGTTGCACCACCGCGGAGGTGCCCACCACCAGCATGACTTGAGCTCTGGCCAGGGCCGCCTCGGCCTGGCGTAAGATCTCCTGGTTCAGGGGCTCCCCGAACCAGACCACGTTGGGGCGCAGCAGGCCCCCGCAGTCGTCGCAGTGCGGCAAAAGGGGGAGGGGCACCCGGCGGTCCTCCTTGATGACGCCACAGGCAAGGCAGCACATCTCCCAGATGCAGCCGTGAATCTCCAGCATCTTTTGGGAGCCGGCCAGACGGTGGAGGCCGTCCACGTTCTGGGTGAGGAGGGTGAAATCCGGAATGCGGGCCTCGAGCCGTACCAGGGCCTCATGACCCGGGTTGGGCCGGGCCTGGGCGATCTTGCCCCGGCGCCAGTCGTACCACTCCCACACCAACTGGGGGTCCCGGCGGAAGGCCTGGGGTGTGGCCAGTTCCTCCGGCCGGAAGGTGCGCCACATTCCCTCCGGGCCCCGGAAGGTGGGGATGCCGCTCTCCACCGAAATACCGGCGCCGGTCAGGACCACCAGGCGTTCCACCTGAGAAAGATGGCCGGCCAGGTCCGCCAGGACTTCAGAACTGGGATGATCTTCTGGGGTAACCATGGCAAGCTCCCGCAAAGATGACCTGGTGTTGCGTCCCAGGAATATCTGGCAAAATATTTATGGGGGTGCACCTCCCAGTGGTCCGCGACCCCTGCCCCTCTCCCAAAAAGACTATTTGCCACAATCTCCTGCAAAAGGGCCCATGGAGATCTTGCCCCAGGAGAGAAGTTCTGTAATTTCCCCTGGCCCCTGAGGCCCCATTTTTTTTCAGATATGGCGCTCCGGAGGCTTTCTCCCGGATTGACTGGTCAATTCAGGAATTGACTTCCCGTTTTTTTTATCTCGCATATAATGTACCAGGGAAGTCAGCGCCTGGCACCCGTGAAAACCAGGCACCTCGAGAAGATTTTTAGCTGGAACGGTTTCCCGTGAAAACCCTTTCTCTTATCTTGCTGGTCCTGACTCTGGCTCTTTGGTGCGGGTCCTGCGCCCGCCCCCGGGAGGTTACCCCTGTGTCGGTGGCGCCGGTGGAGACGCCCTGGTGTGAAATCCCCCAACTGCAGCGGGAACTGGCTCGGTGCGAGAAAGAACTGGCCACGGCCACGGCGGAGCGGACCAACTATCTCATCCGGGCGGCCCGCCTCTGCTTTCTTCTGGGAGAACTGAGTCCCAAGAAAGACAAGCGGCAGTATTTCGAAAAAGGGCGGGGCTACGGTGAGACCCTGGCCCGAGAGCAACCGGCCTGGGCCGAGGGCCATTATTGGGTGGCTCTGAACCTCTGTGGTCTGGCCGAAATGTCAGGCGCCCGCCGGGGACTCGGTATGGTCCCTCAAATCGTCGAGTTACTGGAGCAATC
The DNA here is from genome assembly GCA_965602785.1 of uncultured Syntrophobacterales bacterium. Classification (GTDB taxonomy): domain Bacteria; phylum Desulfobacterota; class Desulfobaccia; order Desulfobaccales; family 0-14-0-80-60-11; genus JBGSLA01. The sequence goes on along the minus strand of CBFDAH010000174.1, from coordinate 1,379 downwards.
ACTCCGGGTGAATCCCGCCTATGACCAGGCCGGTTCCCACCGCGTCCTGGGCCGCATCTACTACGAGGCCCCTTCCTGGCCCCTGTCTTTAGGGAGCATTCATAAGTCGCAGGAGCACCTGAGCGCGGCGGTGGACATTGCCCCGCACAACAGCACCAACCATCTATTTCTGGCCGAAACCTTATTGAAGTTGAAGAAAAAGGCCGAGGCCCGGGAGGAGTTGGACCGGGTTCTCAGGGCCACCCGCCACGCGCTTTGCCAACAGGAACTGGAGAATGACCGCCGGGATGCCTTGCGGCTGCTCCGGCAAAACCGGTGAGGAGAGTTCACGTGAGACAAGTGGGGGGCGGGCTGTGCTGCTGGCAATACTGGACCGTTATAGTTCTTATGCTAGTCGCCGCTGGCTGTGTCACGGTCAAGGTGAATCTCTTCGAAGAAGCCGAGCCCCTGAAGGAAAAAGTGGTCTCCGGCTATGGCAAAAACAAGATTTTGCTCATGGACATCTCCGGCATGATGGTGGAGTCCCCCCGGGGTGGTCTGTGGAGCCTGTTCGGGAGGACGGTGGGGCCCAACCGGGTGAAGGAGGAGCTGGAAAAAGCCATTAAAGACGGCCGGATCAAGGCGGTGGTGCTGCGCATCAACTCCCCGGGAGGCACGGTGAGTGCGGCAGACATGATCTACCATGAAATCGCTCGCTTCAAGGAGAAGCAGCGGGTGCCGGTGGTGGCCTGCTTCATGAGCCTGGCGGCTTCGGGGGGCTATTACGTGGCCCAGGCCGCGGACGAAATCATCGCCCATCCCACCACCCTTACGGGCTCCATCGGGGTGGTGGCCATGAAGCTCAACGTCAAGGGCCTCATGGACAAAGTGGGTGTGGAGGAGGACACCGTGAAGGCCGGCCGCTGGAAAGATTTCTGGTCACCCTTCCGGCCCGCCACCGAGGAAGAGAAGCTCATGATGCAGGCCATCATCGATGATTTTTACCGGCGCTTTGTCATGGTGGTGGAGCAAGGGCGGAATCTCACCCGCAAGGAGGTCCGACAGGTGGCGGACGGCCGCATCTTCACGGCGGACCAGGCCCGGGACCTGAAACTGGTGGACCGCCTGGGGTATCTGGAAGACGCTCTGGAGGCGGCCAGGGACCGGGCGGGGCTCACCGAGGCGGCCAAAGTGGTGATCTACCACCGCCCGGACAGCTACCGGTCGACGATCTACGCCCGGGCCCCGGAACTCTTAGGGGGTCTGGGCCCCCAGTTTCTTTATATCTGGGGATGGGAGCAGGGGTTTTAATCGGTCAGAGGTGTCAAAGTTGGGAAAAGAATAAAATGTTAGTGGATATTAAAGAGATACGGGGGTGAACCGATAAGTCCAATAGAGGG
>CBFDAH010000173.1:0-6122 GCA_965602785.1 uncultured Syntrophobacterales bacterium | reverse complement strand
CGGGGCACGGTGAAGCCCACCATGTCCTGATGGGTGCCGTTCTGATTGACGGCCTGGACCTGGTAAGGCTGCCCCACTGTCCTCCCAGCATGGCGGACCTCCCGGACGAGGGTGACCTGGGTGGGCGAGTTGTCTGGGGTGAGGACGGTGTAGGTCATGGCCATGTCAACATTCTGTCCCGGGCGTGCTGTGGTTGGCATGGTCCGCACTTCATTGACGTCAACCATGGACCCCCGGGTTGGGGTGTAACCGTAGGCCTGGGCCGCCCTGGCCCTGTCCCGCGTCTGCTGGTTTTTGTGCCGGGCATACAGGGCTCCGCCGACACCGCCCACGATGGCCCCGGAGGCCGCTCCGACCCAGGCGCCGGTAGCGGGGGAACCGGTGGCCGCCCCGATAATGGCGCCCAGGGCTGCACCGGTCGCAGCTCCGCCTAGAGCCCCGGCCCCGGCTGAGCGACCTGGATCATAATAGCCGTTGGTCGCACAACCTACCAGGGACATACTGAAGATCAACACGACTGCCAATGCCAGAATCTTGCGGCCTGTCATTATCTTCCTCCTTCAGGCGATATCCTGCTTAATCTTGCAACCACCGGTGCTTATACACCACCCTTGACCGTTTTACTTTCAGGCTTCCCGGCCCACGGCTTGCCGGATGCGGTCCAGGATGCCGTTCACAAAAGCGCCGGACATCTCACTGCCATAACGCTTGGCCAGCTCCACCGCCTCGTTGATTACCACCTTGGCCGGAATGTCCGGTTGGTGGAGAAGCTCGAAGAGGGCCAGGCGCAGCAGGTTACGGTCCACTGCGGCCATGCGCTCCAGGCGCCAGTGCTCTGAGTAGCGCCGAATAAGGACATCCAGCTCTTCCTGGTGGGCCCTGACACCCTCCACCAATTTCTCCAAATAGGCAGGGGTCTGGTCTCCCGACTGAAAGTACCGCCAGAAGCGAATTACCTCTCCCTGCCGATGCCCCAGGAACTCGGCCTGGTAGAGGAGCTGCAGGGCGCATTCCCGGCAGCGGCTGCGGGAAACGGCCGCCACAAAGGTTAGCTCTCCATTTCCCCGAGCAGGTTGACCATTTCCAGGGCCGCCTCCGCCGCGGCGTAACCCTTGTTGCCTGATTTGCTCCCGGCCCGTTCGATGGCCTGCTCCAGGGTGTCGGTGGTGAGGACCCCGAAGAGCACCGGGACGCCGCTCTCCAGGGCCACCTGAGCCACGCCCTTGCTCACTTCTGCGGCCACGTAGTCGAAGTGGGGGGTGGACCCCCGAATCACCGCGCCCAGGCAAATGATGGCGTCATGGGCTTTGACTCGGGCCAGTTTCTGGGCTACCAGGGGAATCTCCCAGGCTCCCGGCGCCCGGATCACCGTGAGGTCGTCCTCCGCGACGCCGCTTCGTCTGAGGCAGTCCAGGGCCCCGTCCAGGAGGCGCTCGGTGATGAAGGAGTTGAAGCGGCTCACTATCAGGGCGAATTTCAGGCCGGTACCTACGAGCTTGCCTTCCAGAGTGCGCATGGTGTCCTCTCTTACACCAGATTGAGCATGTGGCCCATTTTTAGGCACTTGGTCTTGAGATAGTTGCGGTTGACCCGGTTCGGAGGGATCTCCATGGGAACCCGCTCCACCACCTGAAGGCCGTACCCTTCGAGGCCGATGATTTTCTTGGGGTTGTTGGTCATGAGGCGCATCTGCCGTATCCCCAGGTCCCGGAGGATCTGAGCGCCGATGCCATAATCCCGGAGGTCCGCCTTGAATCCCAGCGCCTGGTTGGCCTCCACGGTGTCCGCGCCCTGGTCCTGTAACTCATAGGCCCTGATTTTATTCACCAGACCGATCCCCCGGCCCTCCTGGTGCATGTACAGGATGATGCCCCTGCCCTCATCCTCCACCAGAGCCATGGCCGACTCGAGCTGGTCGCCGCAGTCGCAGCGCAGGGAGTGGAAGACATCTCCGGTAACGCACTCGGAATGCACCCGGACCAGGATGGGCGTCTCCGCGTCGATCTCCCCTTTTACCAGGGCCAGATGCTGGTTGTCATCCATATCATTGTCGTAGCCGTAGACCGTGAACTCGCCGTAGTAGGTGGGGAGATTGGCTATGGCCCGGCGGTGCACAAAAGACTCGTTCTTCAGGCGATAGGCTACCAGGTCCGCAATGGTGATAATCTTGAGGTCGTAGCGGGTGGCAACTTGCTCCAGATCCGGCATGCGGGCCATGGTACCGTCGTCGTTCATGATTTCGCAGATCACCGCTGCTGACTTGAGCCCGGCCAGTCGAGCCAAATCCACCGAGCCTTCGGTCTGGCCGGTACGCACCAGCACGCCGCCTTTGCGGGCCCTCAAGGGGAAGATATGTCCCGGGCTCACCAAATCGTCGGGCTTGGCGTCGTCCGCCACTGCGGCCAAAATAGTGGTGGCCCGGTCCGCGGCGGAAATGCCCGTGGTCACACCCTTACGGGCCTCGATGGACACCAGGAAGGCAGTCTGGAAGGGCGACTGGTTGTCCTGCACCATGGGGCGAAGCTGTAATTGCTCCACCCGATCCGGGGCCAGGGGCAGGCAGATCAGGCCTCGCCCATTACGGGCCATGAAGTTGATGGCCTCAGGGGTCACCATTTCCGCCGCCATGGCCAGGTCGCCTTCGTTTTCTCGGTCTTCATCGTCCACCAGGATGACCATCTTGCCCTGGCGAATATCTTGGATAGCTTCTTCTATAGTTGCCAACATAATGAAACGGAACGCCTCCGCGTTTGCTAAACTTTTTTTAACTTCTGACTTTCCCCGGCCACTGCCAGGTGTCCCGGGAACGGGCTTGGGTCAACCGTCTCCCGGCAAGCCGTTATATTGATTATAATAATACCTTATCCTGATATCTTCAAGCCTTCTGACGAATCAACCAAAGCCGTGGCGGGCCAGAAACTCTTCGGAGAGACGTGATTTGGCCGGGAGGTGCGGCCCCAGCAGCTTCACCACGTATTTGCCGATGATGTCCGTTTCCAGGTTGACCCGGTCACCCACTTTGAGGTCCACCAGGGTAGTCTTCTTGGCCGTGTAGGGGACCACGTTCACCGTAAAGGCCCGGCCCCGGACCTCGTTCACCGTGAGGGACACCCCATCCACCGCAATGGAGCCTTTCTCGATGACCAGGGGAGCCAGGGCCTCGGGCATCTCAACGGTGAGCTTGAGGTGCTCCGGGCCTTCCCGGCGCTCGGTGAGGACCCCCAGGCCGTCTAGGTGGCCCGTGACCAGGTGCCCCCCCAGGCGGTCCCCCAACCGCAAGGCCCGCTCTAAGTTTACCCGGTCTCCTGCCTTTTTCAAAGCCAAATTAGAGCGGGCCAGCGTCTCCGGGGACACTTCCACCTGGAAGGCCTGGCCTCTCATGGCCACCACCGTCAGGCAGGCCCCGGACACGGACACGGACTCACCCAGGGCCAGCTCGGCCACCGGGAAGGGCGGCACGAGCCCCAGGCGCAAGCCTTCCGCCATGCGGTTCGTGGTGGTGATGTGCCCTATGCCTTCCGCGAGACCGGTGAACATTTCTTTCTCCTAAAAACTTTTCCTGGTGCGCAGTGCGCACCCTACATTGACTTCTTTGCCCAAACCATTGCTACATCCACACTTCTTAAAATTCCCCCCTTTTGTAGTGGGGGACTTTACCACACGTGCACATGGAACGGTTCAGCCACAATACTTCGCTTCCATAAGCAACCAGGAATTGTGTCAATTATACAACAAGTAGCCACAAACTGACTGCTCACTGCTACCCCCTCACGCCACCGTCACCTCCGGGCAGAGGTACACGTCCTGGATGGCATGCAACAGCTCAATCCCCTCGTTCAGCGGCCGCTGAAAGGCCTTACGGCCGGAGATGAGGCCCATACCGCCGGCCCGCTTGTTGATCACCGCAGTGCGCACCGCTTCCTTGAGGTCATTGGCCCCGGCGGCCCCCCCGGAATTGATGAGCCCGGATCGCCCCATGAAGCAATTGGCCACCTGGTAGCGGGTCATCTCCACGGGATGGTTCCCCGCCAGTTCCGAATACACCCGGGGGTGGGTGTGGCCGAAATTCAGTACCGTGTAGCCGCCGTTCACCGTGGGCTGCTTCTGCTTGATGATGTCGGCCTGGATGGTCACCCCCAGGTAATTGGCCTGGCCCGTCAGGTCCGCGGCAGTATGAAAATCCTTGGCCGTGGTTTTGAAGGCCGGGTTCCGCAAGTAGCACCAGAGGATGGTGGCCAGCCCCAGCTCGTGGGCCTTCTCAAAGGCCTGACTCACCTCCTGAAGCTGGCGGCGGCAGTCGGGAGAGCCGAAATACACCGTGGCTCCCACCGCCACGGCCCCCATCCAGAAGGCCTGCTCCACCCGGGCGAACATATTCTGGTCGTGAATTGCCGGGTAGCTCAGGAGCTCGTTGTGGTTGATTTTCACGATGAAGGGGATTTTGTGGGCATATTTCCGGGCCACCGCGCCCAGCACCCCGAGGGTGGAGGCCACGGCGCTGCACCCCCCTTCCATGGCCAGCTTGACGATGTTCTCCGGATCGAAATAGATGGGGTTAGGGGCAAAGGAGGCCGCGGCGGAGTGCTCCACCCCCTGGTCCACCGGCAGAATGGCGAGATAGCCGGTGCCCGCCAGGCGCCCGTGGTTGAACATGGCCGCCAGGGATCTGAGCACCCCGATGGGCCGGTCGCTCATCACCCATACCCGGTCCAGGAAATCCGGCCCCGGCAGATGCAGGGCCTCTTTGGAGAACCCCGCACACTTATAGGTCAACAGGTCTTCGGTATCTTTACCCAAAAGCGTCTGTATTTTTTTAATCATGGGACCACCTTTATCCAACTAGTTAGGGGAGTGCCTAAAGGGAAACTCGGTTTTTTCATCAACTCCTGGCCTGAATAAGTTCCAGTGCCACCTGAGCGGCCCGGCCGGAAGCCCCGGGGGGGCCCAGGCGCTCCACCACCCGAGCCAATCCCTGGCGCAGGGTTTCAAGCTTGCCCGGAGTCCGAATCAAGCCGATCACTTCTTCGGCCAGGCTGGCCGGGTTGAAGTTGTGCTGGATGAGCTCTGGAAACAGCCCCTCTTCCGCCAGAAGATTCGCCATGCCGATGTAATTCACCCGAATGAGGAGCTTGGCGAGATGAAAGGTCAGGGGCGCCAACTGATAGATGATCACCGTGGGCGTCCCCGCCAGGGCCGCCTCCACCGTCACCGTGCCCGAGGCCACCATGGCCAGGTGGGCGGCGCTGAGAGCTTCATAGGCCTGGCCGGGGAGGATGCGCAGGATCTGGTTTTGATGAAGGGCGCCCGAGGCTGCCAGCCCCTGCCCTCCCCCCAAAAATTCTTTTACCTTAGACTCCACCAGCTCTCGAGGCGCCGTGGAAGCCAGGGGCAGAATGATTTGCACCTCGGGGATGGCTTGCCTGATCAGCTTGGCGGCCTCCAGCATGGTGGGCAGGTGGCGTTCAATTTCGCTGCCGCGGCTCCCCGGCAATAAGGCTAAAGTGAAACGGTCAGGGTCCAGGCCCCAGTCTTTTAGGAGCACCTCCCGGGGGGGCAATTCCGGCAAGGTTTCCATGAAGGGATGGCCCACAAAGGTCACGGGCACCCCCCGTTGCCGGTAAAAGTCTTCCTCAAAGGGAAAAATCACCACCATACGGTCCACGTAGCGGGCGATGGTGCGCACCCGGTAGGTGCGCCAGGCCCACACCTGGGGACTGATATAGTACATTACCGGCACCCGGTGCCATTTCGACAGCCGGGCCACCCAGAAATTGAAGTCGGGAAAATCAATGAGTATGGTGAGGACCGGTCGCTCCCCTTTGAGCACCCGGCCCACTTCCCGCAAAGCATGCACCACCGCTGGCAGCCGTCCCACCACCTCGGTGAAGCCCACCACCGCCAGGTCCTCCGCCCGGGCCAGTAACTCCACCCCCTGGGCGGCCAGAGCCTCTCCCCCAATGCCCGTGAAGCTCGCCCGAGGCAGCGCTTGTCGTATTTCCGCCACCAACCGAGCCCCGTGTCCATCCCCCGAAGCCTCCCCAGCGATGATGAGGATTTTAGGTGAGGCATTGAGGGGAGGGCCGGGGGATCGCAAATCCCCCGCCCTCCCCTCAAACTCCCCT
>CBFDAH010000172.1:0-6191 GCA_965602785.1 uncultured Syntrophobacterales bacterium | reverse complement strand
GAGGGGAGTTTGAGGGGAGGGCGGGGGAGCCGCGCTCCCCCGGCCCTCCCCTCAAGAATTACCCCATCAATTCGTGAAAGCTCTCGATGGTGGCGAAGTCCGGGTGGGGTTCGGGGGGAAGTTGAGAGCTGGATTTGGCCTTGAAGAGGAGGTGTTGGATGCCGTAGGTCCGGGCGGTGGCCAGCACGTCGGCGTTGTCGTCCACCAGCACGGCCTGGCTGGGGTCGAAGTGTAGGCGCTCCCGGAGGATTTCCCAGAAGCGCAGGTCTTCTTTGGGCACGCCCAGATCGAAGGCGGAGATCACCTCGGCAAAATAACTTAGAAGTCCTACGTGGTTCATCTTCAGGTCCAGGGTCTTCCAGTGGGCGTTGGTGACCAGGACCACCCGCTTGTTTAACTCCCCTAAAAACTTCAAAAAATCCTCGGTATCCGGGTGCACCTCAATGAGGTGGCGGATGGACTCTTTCAGGGCGGGGATGTCCAGTTCCAGCTCACTGGTCCAGAAGTCGAGGTCGCACCATTTGAGGGTGCCCTCCTCCCGCTGATAGCGGGTATAGACCTCATCTTTGGCGGCGGCCAGGCTGAGCCCTCGGCGCCGGGCGTATTCCTCGGGCACCAGGGTTTCCCAAAAATAATCGTCATAGTATTTATCCAGCAGGGTGCCGTCCATGTCCAGGAGCACCCAGGTAACCTTCTCCCAGGGAAAGGCCATTTTACCTCCTCTTGCCGGTGATTCACGAAGCTATACTTTATTCAAATTTATATTTTTTTCCAAGGCCCCATCTTGACCGGGAGAGGAGGCTTGCTTAGCTGGAGGGGTGATAAAGTGCCATAACTTCTTGAAATATGGAGGATAATATATGCCAATCCTAAGGCCGAGAAGGCCAAGCCTCGCAAGATTGAGGTGAAGACCGGGTAGGGGCGTGCGGGGGGATTGGCTAGGGGACCTAGTACTTAATTGCTTAAATTAGCGCAAGAATAGTTCCCCCTCACCCCAACCCTCTCCCCCAAGGGGGAGAGGGGAAAAAGTGGTAAATTTTTCTAAAAATGAATGACGCTAATTTTCTTAGCCTAATACCAAGCCCGCTCCCGCTAAGTCCCTCCCCAACCACTCGGGGAAAAAAATGACCAGGGAAGCCCAGGCTTCCCCGGCCCTTTTCTGGGGAACAAGGTGGTCCGGGAAGGAGGCGGGGAATCCAGAGTCCCCCGGCGCTTGCCTCACCAGGTTAATAAGGCGGCTCTTCGGCAGCGTAGGAACGGAACAGGGTATACGCCTTGTCAAAAAATAACTTGAAATCGCCCGTTGGTCCATTCCTCTGTTTTTTCAAATAAATCCTCGCGAGACCCTTCTCTTTGGAGTCATCGCCCTTGTAGACTTCCTCACGATAAATAAAAATAATTACGTCAGCATCCTGCTCGATGGCTCCTGATTCTCTCAAGTCTGCAAGTTCAGGGATCTTCTCTTGTTTTCTCTCCTCCACTTTCCTGCTCAACTGGGACAAGGCGATAACCGGCACGTTCAACTCCTTGGCCAGGGCCTTCAAGGAGCGGGAGATATCAGAGATTTCCTGTTCGCGGCTGTGGACGTCGCTCCGGCCACGCATGAGCTGGAGATAATCTATGATAATCAGGCCCAGTTTTCCTTCGGCGCGGAGGCGGCGGGCTTTGCTCCGCACTTCCAAGACGGTGGCTGCGGGGGTATCGTCGATGAAGATGGGGCATTCCAGCAAGTAGCTGGCCGCTTCCTGCAGTTTCTGCCACTCATCGTCTGTTAAAAAGGCCCGGCGCAGGTTAGAAGCGTTGATCATACCAGCGCTGCTTAAAAGCCGCCGCACCATTTGTTCCTTGGACATTTCCAGAGAGAAGAAGCCCACCGGCACCTGTTTCTCATAGGCCGCGTGAAAAGCCATGTTCAAAGCCAGGGCCGTCTTCCCCATGCTGGGGCGGGCCCCGATGACGATCAAGTCACTATTCTGGAAGCCGGCCGTGAGGTTGTCCAGGTCGTCGAAACCGCTGGGCACTCCAGTGATGCGGCCCTTCTCCCGGTGCCAGATGGCCTCCAGGGTGGCCACTTCCTGCTCCACCAGAGTGCTGAGGGGCTGGAAGCCGGGCCGGATTTTACTCTCCGCGACCCGAAAGATTTCGCCCTCGGCCCAGTCCAGAAACAGGTCCACATCTTCCACCGGGGCCATACAAGCCTGGGTGAGGTTCTGGGAGCGTTCGAGGAGACGCCGCACCACCGACTTTTCGTGGACCAACCGGGCATAGTGGGCGGCGTTGGCCGCGGTGCCCACGTGTTCGCTCAAGTTGGCCAGAAAGACAGGACCCCCCACCTCCTCCAACCGTCCCCGGTCCTTGAGGAGGGCGGTCACCGTCACCAGATCCACCGGCTCCCCCCGGTTGGCGAGGTCCAGCATGGCCTGGAAAATGTGGCCATGGTTGGGCCGGTAAAAATCTTCCGGGGTCAAAAGGTCCGCCACCTGGTCCAGGGCCTGGGCCCGGAGCAAAATGGCGCCCAACACGGATTGTTCCGCTTCCAGGTTGGCAGGCGGAGTGAGCCCGCCTGGCGGCGGGCTGTCCGAGACAGCTGCGGCGGCGCGCTTCGTGCCTCTCGCCATATGGCCTCCAGGAAGGACGGCGCTCTGGGCGCCGGGAAAGGGACCAAAGAAGGTAAGGGCTTTACAGTGCCGACGCCTCAGGATCTTTCGGGGACCACCTCCACCTGGATCTGGGCCTTCACCTCCGGGGCCAGGCGTACAGTGACCTGGTAGGTCCCCAGCTTCTTGATGGGTTCTGCCAGTTCCAGGTGCTTGCGCTCCACCGTAAAACCTTTGTCCTCCAAGGCTTGGGCGACCATGGCGTTGGTCACCGAACCGTAAAGGCGGTCCGACTCCCCCACCCGCTGGGGGATGGTAAGAATCAGGTCCGCCAGGCGGTCGGCCAGTTCCCGGGCAGTTTCCTGTTCATGTTCAGCCAGCCGGGTCAGTTGTTCCCGCTGGGTTTCGAAACGGGCCAGGTTGGCAGGTGTGGCCTCCAGGGCCTTACCCTTGGGAATGAGAAAATTTCGGGCGTATCCCCGGGCCACTTCCACCACTGTCCCGACGACTCCCAGGGAATCAACATTTTCGGTAAGAATAATTTTCACGGCGTTCTCCTCACGCTTCCCGGGGCGGCCGGAGCCTCCGAAAGTCCAGCCAGAGGTCTATCAGCCCCAGGATAACCACCAATATCATCAAAGGGTTCAGAAAGGCCAGGAGGTAGGCCAAGCCGCGCAAGAACCAGTGAACCTGGAAGCGCTGGAGTAGACCGGCGATCACCGCCATCCCCTGGCAGAAGTAAACGAACCCCAGAATTACCAGCAGGTTCAAGCCCACCTGCCGCATCCAGGCCAAAGGTGCCAGCAGGGCGAAACCCGCACCTAGGAAGAAGAAGATGAGCCACTCTGGGCTGGACCACTGAGAGAGAGGCTCCCCCAGGTCCCCCCAGCCCCAGGAGCTCACCAGCCGCCGCCCCACCAGCATATTGAGCCAGGCCACCAAGCCGGCGTTAATTAGAACCAGGGCCGGCACCAGCCGGGTCACCAGATCCTGAACACTCACCCCGGAAAGACCCATGACCTCAAAGCTCGGGGAGTCCATCCCGGTTTCTTTGAGCATCTTGATAAAGTCCTGGGCTACTTCCCGAGTTTTTTGGTCCCACAGAGCCACCGGGGTGAGATTCTGGAAATAGGCCTGCCCTAAAAAGAAGACCGCATATACCAGGCCCACTCCCACCACGCTGAACATGATGGCCGATCCGGTTGGCCAGCCCCGGCGGCAGCAGGCGATGAGGATCAGACCCATGAGCAGGATCATCCCCAGCCCCAGATTGTCCAGCAAAAAGCTCGCGCCGGGGGTAAGGGCAAAGACCGCCAGAATGCCGGCCAGGGCCAGAAGCACAGCCGCCCCGGTCCCCAGTCGCCAGCCTACCAGGAGGAGAGGAAGGGGTAGCCAGGTGCCCAGGAGCAGGTAGGCCAGTGGGTTTACATGCCCAAACAGGATGAGGACCAGGAGGGCAACCAGGCAAACAAGCCAGATTCCAAGCCGGCTACCGGCCAATGGCCACCTCCCCTGAATTTACGCAGGCATCGGGGATGGCACATATGGCATCAGCGCCAGGAGGCGGGCCTGCTTGATGGCCCGGGTCAGGCGGCGCTGATGACGGGCGCAATTCCCGGAAATACGCCGGGGGATGATCTTTCCCCGCTCCGTCACGAACTGTTTGAGAGTGGTGGCGTCTTTGTAGGTGATGTTCAGTTTGGAGTCCACGCAGAAGCGGCAGACTTTGCGTCGCACATAAAATTGCCTACGTTTGCGTCGGGGCACTGCCGCCATGACTACTCCTCCTTTTCCTGTACGTCGGGGGCGGATTCAGCCTCAGCCGGTTCTGCCGCCGGGGCAGTATCGGTGGGGGCCGCCGCCGCAACCTCTGCGGGGGCTTTCTCCTCAGCCTCGGCGGCAAGCCGGGCCGCCTCCTCAGCCTTGGCCGCCTCCTCAGCCTTGGCAGCTTCCTCAGCCTTGGCAGCCTCCTCAGCCTTGGCAGCTTCCTCAACCTTGGCAGCCTCCTCAGCCTTGGCCGCTTCCTCAGCTCTGGCCGCCTCCTTGGCCTTGGCAACCTCCGCAGCTTTGGCCGCCTCCTCAGCTTTCGCGGTCTTTTCCGCCTGGAGAGCCGTCAGGTCTACCATGTCGGCCGTCTTCATGGTGAGGTAGCGGATAACCCGATCGTCAATGCGGTAGTTCCGCTCCAGTTCCTTTACCGTGTCCGACGTCCCGGCAAAGTCAGCAAGTACATAAAAGCCCCGCAGTGTACCCTGGATCTTGTAAGCCAGCCTGCGGCGGCCCCATTCCTCCACTCCCACCAATGTGCCACTTTGATTGTCGATGATCTTGGTGAACTTTTCGATAGTGGCTTTGACTTCCTCGTCCGGTAGGTCTCCGTTGACCACCCAGACCGATTCATACCGTCGCATTAATCCTCCTCGCGGATGTTTTAGCCCTGGGACCTCAGCGCCCAGAGCAAGGAGTAACACCATTTTTTACCAAAAAAGATTTTTACTGTCAATGAATCTGCCCTGAAAATGGGGAGAACCCAGTTCTAGATCTTTTCCTGGGCTCGCCCTAAAAGATGACGAAAGTAGCCCGCTCGGCAGGGAAAAACCCTGGCGTTGGCCCGCAGGTAGGCCGGAGAAGGCCACAGTTTGGCCTTGAGATAGGGGGCCCAGGCCCTCAGGGGCAGATAGCGCCAGAGGCCCGCCATTGATGCTACGACATGGTAGGAAGCCTCCCGGCGCAGAATGATTTTTTCGACCCAGCTAGGGCGATGGGCGGCGAGTTGCCGGAGGACCGACTCCGGCACTGCCCCGGGACTCAGGCGTTCCAACTCCCGGAGAATCAACCAGACCGGCCCCTGGATGCGAAATCTAGCGGTGTCCTCGAGAAACAGGCCCCAATTTAGAGGCAAGCGGCGCAGGACTCGGTCCAGATCCACGATCTTCTGCATGCCGGCATATTCCAGCTCGTCAAAGGTATGGAGGCACAGGTGCAGGAGGAGGTGCTCCGGCGCCAGGACCAGCGCTGACCTGCCTTGCACCTCCCGGGTCGCCGCTCTGGCCCGCAAGGGAGCATAGGGGAGGCGGTAAAAGGTACCCACCTCTCGGATCTCCCAATGTACATCCACTAGAGGGGCATCGCCTAACGGGGTCTTTAACCCGAGTACGTAACTGAACCGGGCCGCAAAGTCGGGTTGCAGATCCAAATCTCTGGGAATGACGATATAACCCTGCTGCTCTAAGGCTGTCCGAGCCTTGTCCAGGTCAGCGGGAGAGATAAGCACGTCAACGTCACCCATGGGCCTGGTGGCCGGGTCTTCATAGAGGCGGTGACGGATATCCGCGCCTTTCAGTAAAATGACGTCAACCCCAGCTCCGGAGAGCACCTCCTTAAGCAGGTGGGTCTCCCTTTCCTGTTCCTGGCAACGTTTTAAAGCCCATAAATAGTCCTGGCGCAGTTCCTCCAGATGGGGCACGTTTCCCATTTCTTTCCGGGAAAAACTCGTCATGGACTGGTAAATCAGTGGGGTGAGCCGGTGCTGGCGGAGGGTTTCAAGATACCCGGGGGTGGAGAGGTGACGGGCGAGATGTCGAGCGGCCTGAA
>CBFDAH010000171.1:0-6213 GCA_965602785.1 uncultured Syntrophobacterales bacterium | reverse complement strand
TATAAGACTTGGGGTTGAGCTTCAGGGCCTTGTTGTAGTCGGCGATGGCCCGGTCAGGCTGGCCCTTTTTAAAATAAGCACTTCCACGATTGTTGTAAGCCGCAACATTCCCGGGTTTGAGCTCAAGGGCCTTGTTGTAGTCGGATATGGCCCGGTCAGATTGACCTTTTTCGAAATAAGCTAATCCCCGATTGTTGTAAGCCTTAGCATACTTAGGGTTGAGCTCCAGGGCCTTGTTGTAGTCGGCGATGGCCCGGTCGTATTGGCCTTTTTCTAATTCCTCAACACCACGGTTGTAGTAGAATGTTGCCGATTCAGCCCAGACCGAGTCTTTCTGTCCCACCGGGGCGAGCATGACCACCAGCATAAAGACAGCCACGAGAACACTGAGACTCAACCTTTTCATCGTTCGTCCTCCCTTATCTCGAGGAGCAAAACCGTGGGGGGTTTTCTTGGGGGTGTGTTCCTTGACCTGTTAAATCCTCACCGGGAGCAAAGGATCCTTGAGAGAAACCGAGGGCAGTGGTGTTATTGCCAGCTTGGAGCGTGAAGGTCCCGATATGGATAACCTTTTGACTTCTCGAGGACAAATCTCCTTGTAGAAGGCAAGATAGCACAAGTTAGGATGAACAAGCAATTTTTTGACGGATTTCAGGCTTATTACCTCATCGACGAGCCACTATTATTGACTTGTGCTCTAAGAACCCCGGGCATTGACCGCCCGATAGTAGCGAATCAGAGGATAAGAAGGGGAGTAGGTTATTGGATTATGGAATGAATGATCACTTGCCAAACCGGAAGCTTATCACCGAGTCTCCCAATATAGTAACTATGATCTTCATATCCTACGGTTCCGGCTGGCGGTCTTCTTCACAATTTGAGCGACCGGACGGAGGCTTACTTCTTGTACGGACCTGTGACAATTTATATTGCTCATTAGGGTAATTATGTCGATAGGTTAATTAATATGTGCTTCTGACTAACCTAAATTCAGTAAAAATAATTGAACCGGGATCAGAATGCAAATATCGGTAACCTTCCTAAATAACAATTGTAAATTAGATATTATAGTTTGTGGCCCGTTTGTTGCACACTTATATAATCGGCATATGAATAATTAAGGTATCTAGATCCCCCCCTTAATCAAAGTTCATATTTCTTTCACGACTGGCCGGGTCTCCCCTACTCGGTCAGTTATTTTTTTGTGGCCATGGCCCCGAGTTTATAACATATTTCGTTTTAACAAGAATAGAAACTATCTTGCCATTATATTCAATTTTGTTGGATTTCCGATATGGTGCGTATATTCAGGTGTGACGGTGATTTATCACCGTGTCCTTGAAGGGCCTAGCCCCCATGCTGCCGCACGATTTGCACGAAGAGGTCCTCCAGGGTGGGGTCGGCGGGGGTGAGGCTGGCGTCAGTCAGTCCCGCCTCCCTGAGGGCCTGGGCCAGGGCCTCCCGGGCAGGTTCCACTTTCTCCACCGTGACCATGAGACGGTCCCCCATGGCCAGGACTTGACGGGCCGCCGGGTGGTCGGTGAGGATCCGCCGGGCGGCCCGGAGGTCAGCGGTTCTGATCTCCAGGAGTTCCCCGGTAAAGGCCTCCTTGATGGTCTGAGGCGTGTCGGCCACCAGGAGTCGTCCCTGGTGCATAAGGCCCACCCGGTGGGCTCGCTCCGCTTCGTCCATATAGGCGGTGGAGAGGAAAATGGTGATGCCCGTCTTTTGAAGCTCATAAAGAATGTGCCAGAACTCCCGCCGGGACACGGGGTCCACTCCAAAGGTGGGTTCGTCCAAAAAAAGAACCTGGGGCCGGTGGATGAGGGCGCACACCAGGCCCAGCTTCTGGCGCATCCCGCCGGACAGGTTGGCGGCCAGGCGGTCCGTGAAGGGCTCCAGCCCCGAAAAACCCAAGAGTTCGGGTATGCGATGACCCCGGCTTTCCCGGTCCACCCGATACAGGTCGGCATAGAAGGCGATATTTTCCATGACCGTGAGGTCGCCGTAGAGGCCGAAGCGCTGGGGCATGTAGCCGATGTGCTCCCGGACGCGGTCTCCCTGGGTCACGGGATCGAAACCCAAAATCGCGGCCCGGCCTTCGTCCGGGTCCATGATGCCCACAAGAAGGCGCATAGTAGTGGTCTTCCCGGCGCCGTCCGGCCCCACCAGGGCAAAGGCCTCCCCCTGGGCCACCGTCAGGGTAAGCTGGTCCACGGCCACGCGTGCCCCGAAGCGCTTGGTGAGGCCCTCCAGACTAAGAGCCGGTTCAGGTTCTCTGGCAGCCAAGCCTATTCCCCGCCGTTTGTGGAAAGTTACTGGAACAAGACAACGCGTTGCTAATTATTCTCCCCCTTCCCCAATCCTCCCGCCATGGGGAGAGAGGGGGTTGAGGCGCCTCCCCATAAATGTCAACCACGGTCAACTGTTATGTATATATACCTTCAAAACTGCTTTGGGTAAAATTTTCGAGTTATGGTCGACAAACCAGGGTAACTTGGATAAACTTGGTCAATCCTTTTTAAAACTCAGCCCATGAAACGCACCCTTTTACTCAGCCCTCCTTCCTTTCAGGACTTCGACGGGGGCGCCGGCTCCCGGTATCAGGCCACCCGAGAGGTAACCTCCTTCTGGTACCCCACCTGGCTGTGTTATGCCGCCGGCCTGATTCCGGAAAGCCGGGTGGTGGACGCCCCACCCGAGAACCTGACGGTGGACCAGGTGGCGGAGCTGGCCCGGGACTTCGACCTGGCGGTGCTGTTTACCACCAGCGCCTCCTTGGCGCATGACCTGGCCACGGTAAGCCGCCTCAAGGCGAAAAACCCCGGTCTGGTGGCCGGTTTGGTGGGTCCACAGGTGAGCATTTTACCTGAGGAGTCCCTAAACGCCGGCCCCCAGGTGGACTTCGTGGCCCGCCGGGAGTTCGACTATACCATCCTGGAGGTGGCCCAGGGCCGCCCTTGGGAGAAAATCCAGGGGATGAGTTTTCGAAAAAACGGCAAGGTCCGGCACAATCCCGACCGGCCCTTCATCGAAGATTTGGACGCCCTGCCTTTTGTCACCGACATTTATCACCGGGATTTGCACATTGAAAAGTACCAAATCCCCTATCTCAAGTATCCCTACGTTTCCATTTACACCGGACGGGGCTGCCCTCACCACTGCGTCTACTGCTTGTGGCCCCAAACTTTCACGGGGCGGCGCTATCGGGTGCGGAGCGCGGCAAACGTGGCAGCCGAGGTGCGCCGGTCTCTGGAACTCTTCCCCCAGGCGGCGGAGATCTTTTTCGATGACGACACCTTTACCGCCCATGAGGAGCGGACCCGGGAACTGGCGCGGACGCTGGCGCCCTTGAAATGCACCTGGTCCGCCACCGCCCGGGTGAACACCAGCTTTGAGACCCTCAAGGCCATGAAGGAGGGGGGCCTGCGCCTCCTGGTAGTGGGCTTCGAGTCCGGCGACCCCCAGGTGCTCAAGAACATCAAGAAGGGGGCCACCCCGGAGATGGGTCGCCGCTTTATGCGCTGGTGCAAGGAACTGGGGATCATGGTGCACGGCACCTTCATGGTGGGCCTCCCCGGGGAGACTAGGGCCTCCATCGAGGCTTCCATCCGGTACGCCTGCGAGCTGGACCCGGACACCATCCAGGTGTCCCTGGCCACTCCGTATCCGGGCACGGAATTTTATGATTTTTGCCGGGAAAAGGGGTATATGGCGGATCAAAGCCTGGTCAACGGATCCACCGGCTACCAGCAGTGCGTAGTGGACTACCCGGTTCTGTCTGCTCAGGAGATCTTCCGGGCGGTGCCCCGGTTTTATCGCCGGTTCTATTTTCGGCCCCGGACCATGGCGCGGATGATCTGGGCCATGATCAAGGACCCGGCGGAACGGCGTCGCCTCCTTCAGGAAGCTCGGGAGTTTTTCACGTTTATGTTCCGCCGCCGCCAGGCACAAGAAGGGGGTTGCGGCCCGGAGTCCAGCCGCTCATGACTCTCAGGGAATTAATTCACCTGGCTATGAATGGCGGCCCGGGCGTCTGCCAGGTGGCGGTCACCAATGCGTGCAACGCCCGCTGCCGTTTCTGCAGCTTTCCCCAGGTGGCTCCGGCCGAGCGCCGCATGGCCGACCCGGCCCGTCTATCTCAGGGTCTCATCGCCATGGAGCGGGCTGGCATCCGGTACGTCAGCTTCACCGGGGGAGAGCCGCTGCTCTACCCGGACCTCTTGCCTGCTCTGGCCCAAGCCCGGGATCTGAACCTGGAAACTATCCTGGTGACCAACGGGGCCCTTCTTGTCCCCAAACTTATCCGGGAACTCCAAGGGTTGGGCCTCGATACCATTATCATTTCCATCGACGCAGCTTCGGCGGAGGCCCACGACCATCACCGGGGGCTGCCCGGACTCACCAACCATTTACAAGAGATGCTGCCTCTGGTCCACCAGGCCGGCATCAAAACCGTGGCGTCGGTGACCTTAAGCCGCCTCATCGACGACCTCGACGCCCTGGTGAATTTTGTCCGGAATCTGGGCTTTAACCGCCTGACCTTCTCGTACCCTCTGACTCGGCTGGACTCTTCGTATCTTGGTTTTGCCGAAAGCGATCTGGTGGCCTATTCCCTGGAGGAACTGGACCAACTGTTTGCTCAAATTATAGAGCTCAAGAAGCGCTCCCCCATTGCTATCCTCAACCCCCGGTTGGCCCTGGAGGACGCCCGGCGTGAGTTTAACGGCCGCCCCAGCCGTTTTCCCTGCCTGGCAGGTTTTAAATACTTCTTTGCGGATTGGAACCTGGAAGTATACCGCTGCCACTTTCTCCCTGACACCCTGGGGCCTCTGGAAGAGATTGACCGGGTCACCCCCATCCGGGATGGCTGCACCGCCTGTAACATCGACTGCTACCGTGACCCCAGCGTCTTCCAGTATGTGGCGGTGTCCTTGGCGGACGCCCTGGCTTCCTGGCGTCGGGGGGAAGTCATCCGGGGATTCAAATCCCTGGCTCACCCCAACAACGTTCTCTCCCTGGCCGCCCTCCTGGAAGGCCGACATTGGGTGCAGTAAGGCCTGGGGGTCAGGAGGAGAGAGGGGTAGACACTCACCCCGGCCACCTGCCCCGCCGGGTTATCTTCACAGCCGACGACTTCGGCCTGTCCCCTTCCTTGAATGCCGCAGTGGCCCTGGCCCATCGCACCGGGGTGCTCGGGTGCGCCAGCCTGATGCCGGCCGCCCCCGCGGCCGCCCAGGCCCTGGCCCTTGCCCGGGAACTTCCCGAACTCAGTCTCGGGGTGCATCTTACCCTGGTCCAGGGGCGGTCGGTCCTGCCGCCTCACGCCATTCCCCGCTTGGTGGACGCCCAGGGGAGCTTTCCCCATGATCCGGTGCGGGCCGGCTGGCGTTATTATTTCCAACCCGACCTTCTTCCCGAGATTCACCGGGAGCTCAAGGCCCAGGTTGAGGTGATTCTGGGGGCAGGGGTAGGCGTATGGCACCTGAACAGCCACCTCAACCTGCACCTCCATCCGCGTCTGGTGCCGCTGGTGGTGGACGTGGCCCGGGAATACCGCATTCCTGCATTGCGTCTGGTTCGGGAGGACTGGCGCACGACCCTATTCCTGGCCCCGGACGGACCCCTTCCCAAGGCGGCCTTGGGGTGCATCTTTGCCATCCTCTCCCGCCGGGCCCGCCGCCAGGCTGAGGCCGCCGGCCTTCTGGTCAACGACCACCTCTTCGGCCTCACGCACCATGGGCGAGTTACCGAAGATTACCTGGTGCGGCTAATCCCCCGCCTGCAGCCCGGCCTCACGGAGATCTACAGCCACCCGGCCCTGGCCCCGGACCCGGCGCTCCTCGCAGCTGCGCCCGCGTATCAGAGACAGGGAGAGTTTGCGGCCTTGGTGAGCCCCCGTCTCCAAGAGGCCTTGGTGATGGGTGGGGTGGCGGTGACAGATTTTCGAGAGCTTGCCATGGAGCGGCAGGGCGCCTTTGAGCGCAGCCATTTTTCCCCTTGACAAGGCTGGCGAGATATTCAAAAATTATGAACTAGCGGGAATAACTCAGTGGTAGAGTGCAACCTTGCCAAGGTTGAAGTCGCGGGTTCGAATCCCGTTTCCCGCTCCATTTTTTTCCTCAGATACGGCATCGAGGCGGCATAGCCAAGTGGTAAGGCAACGGTCTGCAAAACCGTTATTCACCGGTTCGAATCCGGTTGCCGCCTCCA
>CBFDAH010000170.1:0-6216 GCA_965602785.1 uncultured Syntrophobacterales bacterium | reverse complement strand
GGTTGGGAGGGGAGTTTGAGGGGAGGGCGGGGGAGCCGCGCTCCCCCGGCCCTCCTCTCAACTTCTCACTTCAACCCCGACAGGTAGTGCACTACTGCCTTCAGTTCTTCGGGCTTGAGGTGGGCGAAGTTGGGCATCTTGCCCTGGGGGGAGACGATTTGCTTTTTGATGGCCTCAGGGCTCAGCCGTTGGCCCACGCCGTCCCAGCTGGGCCCCCTGTCCCCGCCCTTGCCGGCCAGGGAATGGCAGCCCATGCAGTTCAGACGCTTCACCAGCTCTTTACCGGACGGTGCCTCTTGGGCCTGAACAGAACTCAGGCCGAGGGCCCCTATGAGCCCCAGACCTAAAAAAAACCAACGCCTCATGGCTTTTTCTCCCCCGCTTTGATCATTTTTTCCAGTTGGGCCTTTTCCGGGTGGTTGGGATTGAGTCTCAAGGCCTTCTTGAAAAGAGACGCGGCCTTGGCCTTATCCCCCAGATAATAATAGGTGGCTCCCAGGTTAATCAGGGCCACCCAGTAGTTGGGGTCAATCTTAAGTGCTTTCTTAAAGGCCGCGATTTCCTGTTGTTTCAGCTCCTGGTTGCGCACCTGATTATACTGGTAGCGGTAAGTCATGCCCAAATAATTATAAATAAGGGCCGATTTCGGCTCATACTTGAGGGCTTTTTTAAAACTGGCCAGGGCCTGGTCAGACTGCTGCTGCATCAACTGGTTCTCGCCTTTTTTTAGCCACTTTTGCGCCTCCGGGTTCTGGGCCTTGGCCCCTCCCGGCGCCAGGCAAAAAGCAAGAACCGCCATGATGGCGACAATTACCCGGAACATTCTCGGCATGGCTTTCTCCACAGGTTAACTTTAGGAAGTGGTATCGGGAAATTTCAGGAACTTTTGCCTCTGGGGCGGGGGGGCTGGAGATGTGCCCGAGGCGACGGCGTCGCTCTGAATCACGCCCTGGGCTGCCAGGGACGCTTTGAGCAGCGGGGCCGGGGCTGAGCGGTAGAGGCCGGCCAGGTTCTGGAGCCGAGTGGACTCTTCCCAAAGCTCATGCCGAGCTGTAAAATCCTCGGCCACCTCCTCAGGGTGCAGGCAGGCCCGGGTTACCCGCTGCCAGGCCTCGGGGTGCAGCTGGGCCCCCTGGGAGACCACTCCCCAGGCTCCGGGGCGGGTGAGGAACCGGTTCTCGTCCGCTTCGTAGAAGGCGAAGGTCGGTTGGGCCACCGCGGCCAGGTGGTAGTTGAGGAAGCGGCGCATGTCTCCGCGGTAGATGATTCCGGCCACTTCCGGTAGGGCCGCCAGCTTCTTGACCACCTGGGTGCGGATGTTCCGGTGCTTGAAGAGGAGGGCCCGGCGACTCACCACGCCCGGTAGGTTAAAAAGGATAAGGGGCAGCCTTACCGCTTCGAGCAGTTCCTGATAGAACTGCGGCAAACCCCGGTTGCTGTGGTACCACAGGGGCAGATCCGTCAGGAAAACCTGGCCGGCATAGCCCTGGCGGTCCATCTCCTGCCGGACGGTCAGGGCCCACTCCCTGGTTTCCTCCGGTGTCTGCCCGGTGATGCCTACAAAAAGGGGCCGGCGGCCACCCACGATCTCCAGGGTTTGGGTGACCAGTTGGCGGCGCACTTCAGCAGTTAAGACCAAGCCTTCCCCTGCCTCGACCCCTCCCACCAAAAGGGCGTCCGCGGCGGTGATGGTCCGCAGGGCCAGGCGGGAAAGACCCTCAGTGTCCAGGTCTCCTGCATCGGTAAGCGGAGTCACCAACTCAATAACGAGCCCTTCCGGCGGGCTGGGCGAGCCAGACTGATCAAACATCAGGGAAACCGTAAAAGAGTCGGACAATCTTGGGTGCTTTTCAACGTCCTTCCATGAAAATTCGGCTATTCGCCGGTCACGCCGTAAATGTGAACTCCCCCCGGCCCAACAGGTCGTGGAGGTGGACGATCCCCAGGACGTGGCCGCCGTCGTCCACCACCGGGAGCACCATGATGGCCTTGTGCTCCATGAGCTCCAGGGCTTGAGAGGCCAGGGTTTCCGGCCCGACGGCGTACGGCTTGGCCGTCATAATCTCCCTGGCCGGTTTGTCCGCTAGCCGGTCGAATTTCTCCAGGGCCCGGCGCAAGTCTCCGTCCGTGATGATGCCGATGAGCAGGTCCTGGTCTTCCATCACCAGGGTGGTCCCCAGGCCCTTGGCCCCCATCTCCCGGATGGCCTGCACCAGAGACTCCTCGGGGCGGGTGCGGGGAATTCTGTCCCCGGCGAGCATGACCTCCCGGATGGCCAGGGACAGATGCTGCCCCAGGCTCCCCCCGGGGTGGAAGCGCTGGAAATCGCTGGCCTGAAAGCCCCGTTTCGTCAAAAGCGCCACCGCCAGGGCGTCCCCCATGGCCAGCATGGCCGTGGTGCTGGCCGTGGGCGCCAGGCCCAACGGGCAGGCCTCCCGGGGCACGCCGGTGTCAATGGTCACCCGGCTGGCCCGGCCCAGGGTGGATTTGGGCCGGCCCGTAAAGGCAATCAACGGCGCACCTAAACGCTCGAGGCTTGGGAGCAAAATGGTAAGCTCCTGGGTTTCACCGCTGTTGGACAAGGCCAGGACCACGTCGTCTCGGGAAACCATCCCCAGATCGCCGTGCATGGCTTCCACCGGATGCAGGAACAGGGCCCGGGAGCCGGTGGAGTTAAAGGTGGCCACGAGCTTCCGGGCCACGATGCCGGACTTGCCCACCCCGGTCAGAATCACCCGGCCCGGGGCCCGGTAGATGAGGTCCACGGCCTCGAGAAAGCTTTGGTCCAGCTTCTGAACCAGGTGGGCGATGCCCTCTGCTTCAATGGTGAGGACTTCCCGGGCGAGCTCCAAAAGGTTGGTGGCCACCGCCCCTCATTCCTCCGGCGCGGGAGTGAGGTCCCGCCCCATCATGATGCCGTCCTTGCCCCGGCCTTTGCTGCCGTACATGGCCCGGTCAGCGATGAGCAAGAGCGTTTCCTTGTCCCGGGCGTCCTGAGGCAGGGTGGCGATGCCAAAGCTGGCGGTGAGCTTCAGGTTGAGGCCTTCATCCTGCAAAAACACCGTTCCTTTAATGGACCGCCGCATTTGCCGTACCACCGCCAAGGCCTGGGTCTGGTTGCGGCCGGGGAGGAGCACGATGAATTCGTCCCCCCCATAGCGCACCAGGTGGCCATCCGGCCCCACGGCCGTATTGAGCGCTTGGGCCACCTCCGCCAGAACTTTGGTGCCTAACAGGTGCCCATGTGAATCCACCACGTCCTTGAAGTCGTCCAGGTCCAGGAAGACCACCGAGAGTTCTTTGTTCACCGCCGTCAGGGCCTCCGGGATGTATTTGTCCAGTTTGCAGGCCAGGTAGCGGGTGTTATAGAACCCCGTGACTTCGTCAATGAAGGTGCGGGCCTGGAGTTTTTGCAGATTGGAGACGTTGTCCACGGCAATGGCCACATAATCACCCAAGATTTCCAGGAGGGGCAGGTACTTTTCCCTGAAAAACTCCTGGTCTTCCACGTTGATAACTTCAAAAACGCCTATGACCTCCCCCCGCATCAGGAGGGGGAGGGCGATGATGGAATTGGTGGCGAAGCCGGTGAGTTCGTCCACCTTCTGGCAGAAGCGCCCATCCTTACAGGCGTCCTGGATGAAAATTGGCTGCCTGGTTTGGGCCACAGTGCCGGCAATGCCTTCCCCCATCTTCAGGCGCACTCCCTTCAGAAGCTCGTGTTCCACTCCTACAGAAACGGCAAAATAGAGCTCCTGGGTCTGGGGGTCCACTAGCAAGAGAGACCAGTTGCTGGCAGGAATAAGGAGCTTGATGCGCTCCAGGACTGCGGTGAGGAGGCTCTCCATATCATAGGCGCTCACCAGGGCCTTGGAGAACTCTATGCACGCCAGGATGCGCTCCACCTGGCCGGTGTCGGAGATCCGCTTTTGGAAGTCCTTGGGCGCCATTTTTTTCATACCGGAGGCTCGCTCTTTAGGATTCTAAGGCTAAACTCCCGGTCTGGCAAGACATTTTCTCGCCAGGGTGTGGCCCTCGCCTGGCCCGGACCGAGAAATGGCCGGGGCAGGAAAATTTCACTTCCGCGCCCCGCCCCAGCCGGTCTGATTGACAATCACCTCGGGCCATGATTATGTTTCCTTTAACTCTGCTAACTCTGCCGAAAGGGAGGAACTATGGCTGGGAAACTGCTCATCGCCCTGGACAGTTCGGAAGGGGCCTGGCGCGCCGTGGAATACGTGGCTAAGGCTTTTGCCCACACACCGGATGTGGAAGTGACCCTGCTGCACATTTTGTCGGGCCTGCCGCCGGCCTTCTGGGACGACGGCCATATTTTGAGCGACAAAGAACGGGAGTCCCGCCAGCGCCTGGTGGAAAGCTGGCAGTCGGACAAGGAAAAGCAGTGGCAGGACCTGGTAAACAAGGCCAAGGACTTTTTGACGAACGCCGGGATCCCCACCGTGGTCAGCAAATTCAAACCCAAATATTACGACGTGGCCGAGGACATCGTCAACGAAGCCACGGAAGAGAGCTTCAGCACCATCATCATGGGCCGTCGGGGCATGGGTGCCGCCAAGTCCCTGCTCCTGGGGAGCATCACCAACAAAGTGGTCCACAACGCCCGGGGCCGGGCCGTCATTATTGTGGAGTAGAGAAAGAAGTGGGAGGGCGTGCCAGGGAAGCGTGGCTCCCCCACCCTCCCTCGAACTCTCCTCCCTACGCGTCGTAGGGGCTTGATTTATCAAGCCCTGGAGGCGCCATGAATTGCGCCCCGGCGTGATGGGGGGAGGGGATAGGGCTCCGCGCGGTGACCCTTGACCCCCTCCCCCTTCTTACCCTTACGTCCGCCTGAAGCTCATCTCGATGGTGTTATCGTTCAGGATGCGGGCCAGGGTAAATTCCTGAGTTACTTCCCCCGGGGTGATAATGATGCCTTTGTCGGTGAGTTCCTTGGTGGTGAGCTCCGGGGCGTGGCCGGCGAACAGGCGGCGCGCCACCTGGTGCATGGTGGCGGTGGACACGTTCCCCCGGGACGGCACTTCCCGGGTCACCTCGTTGTTAATCCGCTTAAAGGAAAAGGCCACGGTGTACTCCCCGGCCTGGCTGGGAAAGTCCACCTTTTTCTCCTCTTCGGTGCCCTCGTTGAGGATTCCCTGGGGCACGTAGCGATTGATGATTTGCTCGGTCAGGTTCTGCTGGGCTAAATACAGAATCGATACCAGATCGTAGTGGTCCAGGCGGCGCTGCTCCTCCTGCTCCACCCGGGAGGTGCCGAACTTGTGAAAGCGATACTCGGGGGCCTCGGGATGCCGGTTCATTAGCAGATCCACCCCCATGGTGCCCACGGAGCAGGAGAGGTTAAGCTGATTCTCATCTTCCACCGGGACGCCGTAGGCCCGGAGCTTATCCAGGATCAACCCGTGGCGGTGGCCGCACAACAGGCGCCGGAGCAAGGCCTGCATGAGGTGCGGGCTGGCCTGGTATTTGGGGGAGAGGGCCAGGCCGGTCAAGCTCTCCAACGTCATTTCCACATAGTAACTCTCGAGGTTGAGAGGAAAGTTCCGTTTTTCCACCGGCCAGCCTTTGGGGCTATAACGCCGCCAGATTTCCTTAAAGGCGTGTTCCTTTACCAGGCCCAGGATGGTGATCAGGTCATAGGAATCCAACTCCCGCTGTTCCGTTGCCTCTACCAGGCATCGACCTTCCATGAGAGCACCCCCTTTTTCACGTGGTAACTTTTTTAATAATCACGAATTTCGGTACGCGCAATGGAATGATCGTTTTCTTTAACCCTTGAGAAAAAAGGTGGGAAGGGCACCGCCTATTAAGTTGAGACTGTTGCGAAAGTATCTTGAGGGGAGGGCCGGGGGACCCCTGGCTCTGTGGCACAGGCGTCTCGCCCGTGTTTCCCTCCCCTCAAACTCCCCTCCCAAAACCCCTTAAGCTTCGGGGAAATCAAGGCCCAAGACCTCGATTTTCTAAAATATGTAAGGGGTTGGGGGAGAGGGCAGGGGCCCGCGACCCCCGGCCCCCTCTCCCAAAAGACTATTCGCACCAATCTCACGTTGTGCAAGGCTGACTGCGCGCCCCCCCAAAGACCTGGCCGCCAACCCCCCGCGGGCTTTCCCTGACTGCCCCCCCAAAAGGCGCCAACCAGACGTTGGTTTAAGGATTAGGCCCTTGTTTATCCTCAAAAAATAGCTACATTTTAACTAG
>CBFDAH010000169.1:0-6303 GCA_965602785.1 uncultured Syntrophobacterales bacterium | reverse complement strand
TTATTTTGGAGACCGCATCCCAATTCGGTCGAGTCTCGGCGCTTATCGGGGGCCTTCATGGCTTCAAGGAATATGAACTTCTGGCAGACATGCGTCTCATCTGCCCCTGTCATTGCACCCAGCACATTGCGGAAATCATGGCCCGTTACCCCGAAACCGCGGTTACAGGCGGCGCCGGCAGGGTGCTGGAGTTTACCTGAGATGATTTGCCGATCGTTCAACAGCACAAGCCAATCTATCTCAGAGTTATGAACCCATAAAAAGGAGACTCAGGTCTTCCGCTGGGGAGAGCCAGGGGGCAAAATTTGTCTGAGATGAACCTACCCCTGATCCAGAAGATACCCATCGACTGCTTCCGGCACAGTCCGTGTATCGACTTGGCCTATACCGAAATGGGGACTGGGGAGGCCCTGGTTTTAATCCATGGCCTGGGCGGCAACGCCTGGAGCTGGCGCCGGCAACTAGAGGCGTTGTCCCACGACTACCGCGTCATCGCCCTGGACCTGCGGGGCCATGGGCAGTCCGGCTACCGGGACGAGGAAGCCGTGAGTATCAGGACTTTAGCCGCTGATGTCGTCGCCCTGGTGCGGTGGCTGGGCATTGACCAGGCCCATTTTTGCGGCCATTCTTTGGGGGGCATGATAGCCCTGGAAATTTCGGTTCGCACTGCTTCCTTGATGAAATCCCTGGTGCTGGCGGACACCACGGCCTTTTTCCCCCCGCCGTATATGTTGGAGGAATTTCTGGGCCTCTTTGACCGGCTGGACATGTCGGCCTGGGCCAGGTTCATGGCGCCCCGGCTGCTGCGGCCCGAGGCGCCGGCGGCCCTAACCGAGGAGGTGGTGGAGATGATCGCCGCCACCCCCCGGACCGTGTACCGTCAGGCCCTCGTCGCCACTTTTTTGGCGGATTATCGCTGGATGCTGTCGGTAATTGATCTGCCTACGTTAATTCTGGTGGGCGCCGAGGATGAGGCCACGCCTGTGGGGTACGCCCGGTATCTGGCGAGGCGGATCAGAAACTCTGCCCTCCAGGTAGTGCCGGAGGCGGCGCACCTGGCGCCGCGAGAACATCCTGAGGAATTCAACCGGCAGGTGCAGGTGCATCTGGAAAGGGCGAGATAAAGTGGGAAACCAAGAAGAGACTTCTGCAAACATCGGTTTTTTAAGCAACGGCCATGTAGGATAGCCGCCCTTGGCTGGATCTCCTTCAGGCTGGCAGCCGGGGAAACCTACGTTGAAACCAGGTCCTGCTTTAGTGGGCAAAGTCTACGAGGCCTGGAAACCGGAGTAGGCTTGTTAAATTGTCGGACTCAGAAAGAACAGTTATGGGTGCGGGCAATGTCTGGGGTTAGCCCCAAGGGTTCCGCATTGATCACATTTTGGCAAAGTTGCCCAATCGGGGGAGGTAGTTGGATGAGATAACCCCAGATCGGTGGGGAAATGCCGAACTGAGATTGTTGGCATAAAAAACCCAATAAAAAAGGAGAACGAAAATGGAATTTGCAAAAATCGTCAAAGCAGACAAGGATGAAGGAAAAGAAAAGCATGTCCCACGGATCACCAAGGATAAGGGGCACAAGGAAGGGAAGGACATTGTCCGCGTTGTGGTGGGGCATGAGGTTCCCCATCCCAACACGATGGAACATCACATCGCCTGGATTGAACTCTATGGTGTCAAGAAGGATAACAACCAGGTGATCAACCTGGGACGTGCTGCCTGGGCGCCAGTTTACTCTAATCCCAATGTGCGTTTCCAGATTAACCAGATCGAAGATTTCAAATCTTTCCATGCCCTGGCTTATTGTAATCTCCATGGGGTTTGGGAGAACTCCATAGAAGTATAACAACCGGGAGCGGCCATCAAGACTAACCGAAGAAAGGAGGTGGCAATATGCCACGTTTTACCCAAGGTCAAGGTCAGGGCAGCGGCGCTGGCGGCGGTCAGGGCCGGGGTCCCGGCCGGGGCGGAGGCCGCGGGGGCGGTTTTCGCATGGGTCCCGGCGGGTCCTGTCTGTGTCAGGCCTGCGGCCACAAATTACCCCATCAGCAGGGAGCTCCCTGCTTTGAAGTCAAGTGTCCCCAATGCGGGGGCGTCATGACCCGGGAAAGATAACTCTGGTGCCGGGCTGCAAGCTGCCTGGTGACTCACCGTATTATCCCGATAAAGGAGGTAAACGATTATGCCAGGTTTTGATCGTACAGGACCATGGGGCCAAGGTTCCGGCACAGGCTGGGGCATGGGTCCATGCGGCGCTGGTCGGCGGCAGGGTTTCAGCCGCGGCTATGGCCGGGGCGCCCGGGGGTACCCACCCCGCGGCGGTGGTTGGGGCCGTCCCCGCGGAGGGCGGCGCGCGTGGGGCTACGGCTTTTCTGGACCCAGCGCCGGGCCAGGGTATGGGGCCCCCCAGGATGAAACCCAGGCATTAAAAGAACAGCAGGCCTACTTACAGGGTGAATTGGAGGCCATCCAGCAGCGCCTCGCCCAACTGGAGAGCCCCCAACCCCAACCCTAACTTGAGACTGTTGGGAAAGTATCTTGAGGGGCGGGCCGGGGGACCACTGGCCCCCCGCCCTCCCCTCAAACTCCCCTCCCAACCCCCCTTAAGCTTTGGGGAAATCGAAGCCCAAGGACTCGATTTTTTCGAAATATGTAAGGGGTTGGGGGAGAGGGTTTGGGAAAGGGGGCAGGGGTTTGCGACCCCTGGCCCCCTCTCCCAAAAGACCATTTGCACAATCTCAACTTTTCGCCGAGAAGGGCCGATGGCATTCACCACCATTACCCTGGAGAAAAAGGACCTGTTAGGCCTCAGCACCCTGAACCGCCCGGAGAACTTGAACACCTTCAGGTGCCCGCTGGCCCTGAAACTGAACGAAGCCCCGCGCCAGGCGGAGGATGCCAACCAGGGGATTGCTGCCTTTCTCCAAAAAGCGGCCCTCGGTCTTGTAAGGAACATGGCACTCTATTATGGGCAAACAAATTAAGCAACCGGAACTGGTTACCGGAGGTAACCAGTCCAAATCCGAAATACCCTGGAGTCACTTCATCGTCCAGAGTATGGCGGACGGGGTCATCACCGTGGACGGAGAGATGCGCGTCACTGACCTCAACCGGGCCGCACAGAAGCTCACCGGCTTCACCCGACAGGAGGCCCTGGGGCATTTTTGCGGGGAAGTTCTGCAAAGCAGCATGTGTGGCCGGGAATGTCCCCTGCGGCTGGCCATGGACACCGGGGAGATCGTCTCCCGGGAAGCCACCCTCACCAACCACCAGGCGCAAAAACACGAAGTGATGCTGTCCGCCTCAGCCTTGCGGGACGACCATGGAAATCTCCTCGGAGGTGTGGAAACCTTCCGAGACATTGCGCCCCTCAAACACATGGAAAACGAACGGCGCCAACTGGTGAGCATGTTCGCCCATGACCTCAAGACCCCGGTGGTAGCTGCGTCCGGCCTGATACACCGCCTCCTCCTGGGGAAGTTGGGAGAACTGAACGCCGACCAGACAGCTTATCTGGAGACGGTCCATCAGGAAATGCAGCAGTTGGAAAAGCTCATCACCAATTTTCTGGATTATGCCCGGCTGGACCTGCATATCATCACCCCGGTCCCCAGCGCCATGCAGGTGGAAGAGGAATGCCAGGGGGTCATCGAGCGCTTGCAAGCCCTGGCAGACGCCAAGGAAATTACCATCCAGACAGAATTTCCCAAGGAAATCATCGTCCTTCAGGCCGACCCCCTGTTGTTTCAGCGGGCCGTGGGAAATCTTTTGGAAAATGCCATCAAGTATGCTCCCGTCGGCAGCCAAGTGACTTTAACCGTTCAGGATAAAGGCGCCGAGGTCTACGTTGCGGTGACCGATCAGGGGCCCGGCGTGGCGCCCCAGGACCTGCCCCACTTGTTCGAACTGCTGTATCGGGGAGAAGGCGCCGGGGAACAAAGCGGCCTGGGGCTGGGTTTGGCCATCGTCAAGCGCATCATTGACGCCCACGGGGGCCATATCTGGGTCGAGAGCGTCAAGGGCCAGGGCGCCACCTTCTGGTTTTCCCTGCCGCGGCTTTCTCGGAATGAAACGACCAAGAAAAGGCCGGGCCAGGGCCGTCCCTGAGCGCGGCCCGGGGCCTGAATAAGCGGCCTGGCTTTTTTCCGGTGGACTTGCCGGCCAGGCGCATTACCTCTGATCTTCTTCTGCGGTTGTACATGGAGAGAAATTCATCATGGAAAAGGGACAGAAACTGGTCATCATCGGCATGGGAGGGGTGGGCGGCCCGGCGGCCATGCTCTCCCGTAAACTCATGCCTGAGGTGGATATCACCGTTATCCGGGAAGAGGACCGCTTCATCGTCCGCTGAGCTCTCCCGCACGTGGTGGCCGGTGTGGCCACCGTTGACTCCATCACCAATCCGGACCGGATGTTTACCGACGCGGGCATTAAAGTGGTCCTGGGCAAGGTTGTCCAGGCTGATCCTGTCAGCAAAACCCTGACCCTGGCGGATGGGTCCACCCTCCCCTTTGACAAGCTCATCTTGGGCATGGGAGCCCGTCAGTTAATCCCGCCCATGGAGGGACGCGACCTCAACGGCGTGTTCACCTTACGCAGCGCCGCGGATGCGGTCAACATACACAACTTCTTTGCGGCCGCCAATCCCCGCCACCTGGTGTTCATCGGTGCCGGCTACTCGAATCTGGAAACCGTCTCCTTGCTGGTCACCGCCAAACCGGATTATTACCAGGCCACGGTCATTGAGCTCCTGGGGTATCCCTTGCCCTTGATGCTGGACCGCGACCTGGCCCAGGGAGTGCAAGCCTACCTGGAAGCAAAAGGCCTCAACTTGAAGATGGGCGAGAAGGCCGTCAAGATTCTGGGAGACAACGGCAAGGTGTCGGGGGTTGAACTGGCTTCGGGGGAGAAACTCCCCGCGGATTTTATCATGATCGCCATAGGAGCCGCCCCCGACCTGGAACTGGCCCAGCAGCTCGGTCTGAAGACGGGGCAATTCGGCATTCAAGTCAATGAGTTTTTAGAAACCTCCCACCCCGACATCCTGGCCGGGGGTGATTGCGTGGAGAAACCCCACTTCATCACCAAAAAACCGGTCCCCGGGATGCTACGGGGTCCCGCGGTCATTCAGGGCCGGCTCCTGGCCAAGCGTCTGGCCGGCTATGCCATCCCCTTTACCGGGGTCTTGAATAATTCCGCGGTGAGGGTGTTCGACAAATATCTGGCCTCCGTGGGTTTGACCGAAGAGGCCGCTCGGCAGGAGGGCTTTGAGCCCCTGGTGGTCTCCGCGGCTTCCCGCAGCAAACACGGGATGATCCCGGGGGTCCAGCCCTGGACGCTCAAGCTGGTGTTCGACCGCCGGACCCAGAAGCTCCTGGGGGGCCAGATCACCAGTGACAGCGAGTCCCCGATAAAGGAAATTGACACCATCAACGCCCTGATTTTAGGGGGGAAGACCATCCCCGACCTGACCCTCTTGATGTGCGCCGGGACGCCGGACTGTTCGTCCGAACCCAGCCTGGAGCCCATCACGATTTGCGCCGAGCAGGCGCTGCAAAAATTACGCGCCTGACCGGGCGTCTTTGTATTGATATCTGGCAACAAAGGAGACCATCTCATGCAAAAAGTAATGGTAATAGGGTGTGGCTCTTACATGGACAGCGGCTACGGTTGTCCGGGAGAATGGCGGTGCATGAAGGCGGCTACCTTGGGAGAGGGAGCCTTTAGTGAACCTGTGCAGGTTATGTCCTTGGTGAAATGCCATTGCCCCGGCCGCAGCCTGGCTGCCAACGTGGGCATGGCCATAAAACTGGCGGACATGCAGCCGGAGGCAATTTACTTGAGCTCGTGCATGGCCAAGGCCAAACCGGAGTGTCCTTACTGCAGCGCCGAACAGTTCGCCCAAATCATCCACGGGAAAACCGGCATTCCGGTGATCCTGGGCACCCACGAATACCATTAACGGCACAAAGCGCGCCAGGGGCGACCCCGGCGCGGCCTGGGGCCTCTTTATAGCCGTCCCCTCTCACTTAGGGGCCCCGGAAAGGTCTCTCCGGGGCCCGTCTCTCATCACGGCCAGTCCGCGTCACCCTCCCCCCTCAAGGGATCACCTAACCCGGCAGCCGACCTGCCGGACATGATAACCTACTGTTTGTCACCTGACGAGGCACAGGAAGAGATCGCTCACAAGAGACCTCGATTGATGACCCGGGAATTGGCCAGGGAGAGGTCCGTTTCTGGGGATATGGACTGTAACGGTCCACAATTAATTGGACACAGTTGAGGATTAAATCAGGCGGCCAG
>CBFDAH010000168.1:0-6348 GCA_965602785.1 uncultured Syntrophobacterales bacterium | reverse complement strand
CTCCCCCGCCCTCCCCCCAAGACCTTTCTTAAAATCTCGTTAAACGCATCTGCCTGGGTGAGGAAGGGGGCGTGACCGGCACTGTTCAGTTTCACCACCCTGGCATTGTTGAGATATTGTCGGAGAACATTCGCCTGTTTTGGCGGCACTATGCCGTCCTGGTCGCCCTGGACAAGGAGAACCCCTGCCGGGGCCCGGGACAGGCGGGGACGGAGGTCGGTGTCCAGCAAATAATCCAGCCCGGCCGCCAGGTCGGCCCCATTATCCCTGAATCGGAATTCCCCCAGGGTATCTTCCCGAAAACCCTCCTCTTCCGGAGACAGGCAGCGGGTGGCGAAGTCAGCCAGCACCTGGCGACTATCCTCCCGTAAGGCCCGGCGCATGGCCCGCACCACGGATCGGGGCTGCCCCCAGGGGTAGTCCGGCCGCTGGCAGAAACTGGCCGGGGTCGCCACCAGGATCAGACCGGCAGGTGCATCTGGCGTCTCGGCCAGGGCCTCCAACAACAGCATGCCTCCCAGGGACCAGCCCACCAGGAGGGTCTCGGCCAGGGGCAATTCCTTCAGGTACCCCGACAGCCAGCGAGCCTCCCAGACCGGGAAGGTAGGGGCCATCACCGTGACTCCCTCCTTGGAGAAAGCCTCCACCTGGCGGCCCCAGACGCTGCCGCCGGCCCCCCAGCCGTGAAGCAGGACCAAGGTGGTCACGGTATCAGACCCATTTCTCGCCCTACCCCTAAAATGGCTTCCCGGGCAGCGGCCAGGTCCTCCCGGGAGTGGGCCGCAGAGAGGGAAAAGCGCACCCGGGCCCGGCCGGGAGGCACTGTGGGCGGCCGCAGGGCAACGGCCATGAGGCCCTCCTCCCTCAGGCGCGCCGCCACCGACAGAGTCCGGGCGTTGTCTCCCGCCAGCACCGGCACAATCTGGGTCTCGCTCCCCAAGATGTCAAACCCCGCCTCGGTGAGCCCCTGGCGAAATTTCCCCGCCTCCTCAAGGAGATAAGCCCGGCGCTCAGGCTCGCTGGCAACAAGCTCCAGAGCGGCCGCAATGGCTCCCAGAACCGGGGGCGGCATAGCCGTGGAATAAATGAAGGACCGGGCCCGGTTGTGCAGGTACTCAATGAGGCGCCAGTCTCCGGCTACAAAACCCCCCAGAGACCCCAGGGCCTTGGAAAAGGTCCCCATGTGCACCTCCACCCGCTCCGAAAGCCCCAATGCCTCGGCCAGGCCGGCACCCTTGGGACCCAGCACCCCGGTGGCGTGGGCTTCGTCGAGCATCAACGCCGCGCCATGGCGCTCCTTGAGTTCCACCAGGTCTGGCAGCGGGGCCAGGTCGCCATCCACGGAAAACACCGAGTCGGTGATGATGAGCTTCTTCCCGGGACTGGCCTCTTTTAGCAGGTCCTCCAGGCGGTTCATGTCCCGGTGGGGAAAACGGGCCAGGGTGGCGCCGGCAAGTTTGATGCCGTCGTAAATGCTGGCGTGGTTCAGTCTGTCGCAAAAAACCGTGTCTCCCGGCCCCACCAGGGCGCTGATGACCCCCAGGTTGGTCATATAGCCGGTGCTGAAGATAACTGCCGCTTCGGTTCCCTTGAACGCGGCCAGACCGGCCTCCACCTCCTCGTGCAGGGCCAGGTGTCCCACTACCAGGCGGGAGGCTCCGGCCCCCACCCCCCAGCGGGCCGCGGCTTCCCGGGCTGCGGCGATGAGGCGGGGGTCCTGGGACAGACCCAAATAATCGTTCGAGGAGAGGTTCAGGAGCACCCGGCCGGCCACCCGCACTCGGCCCCCGGGGAGGCCCTCCTCCACTATGGTCAGGCGTCGCCGCAGATCCTGGTCTGCAAGATTTTCCAGTTCCTGGGCCAGGGTCTTTAGCACGGTCAATCCCTGAACATACACTCGATGATAGCCCGAGTTTCGCAGACCTGGGCCAAAGCGTTGCACACCTGGTCCATGGCGTCTAGAAAGGTGCTTTTTCCCGCCGCCGACTCAAGGTTCGAAATATCAGGGACCTTCCCCAGGATGGGCACCTCGGTGAGGGAAGCGATGACTTCCGGGTTGGTCTGCTCGGCCAGGTTCGGCTCCGCCGGATAGCGGTTGATGACCACGCCGGCAACCGGCAATCCGGCTTGCTGGGCCGCCTTGACGGTGAGGACAGTATGATTGATGGTCCCCAAACCCGCCCGGGCCACCACGATAAGGGGAAGTCCGAGCCAAAAGACCATATCAAAAATCAGAAACCGCTTGTCAATGAGGGGCACGTAGAGACCGCCCGCCCCCTCCGCAATCAGGATGTCATAGCGGCTGGCCAGGTCCTCCCGGGCCCGGGCGATACCCCCCAGATCTACCTCACTCCCCTCCTGCTGGGCGGCCACCCCAGGGGCCAGGGGCAGGCGCAGGGTGATGGGGGTGAGGAGCTTAAGTGGCTCTTCCAACCCCGCCAAATCCCGGGCGAAGCGGGCGTCCGTGGGTATAAGGCGCCCGTCCTCCTCCGGACAGCCGCTCTGCACCGGCTTGAAATAGCAGGCCGCCAGACCCCATCGGCGTAGCACCGCCGTAAGCCCCGCGGCAATCCAGGTCTTCCCCACTCCGGTGTCCGTGCCGGTGACAAAAACACCCTTTACCCAAGACAAACTCGGCAGTTCCATGATTGTTCTCGCGTGTTCTTGAGGAGAGGGCCGGGGGACCACAGGTCCCCCGCCCTCCCCTCAAACTCCCCTCCCAACCCCCTTTAAGGGGGCGGCTTGAGCCGGGGCCCGTGGCCCCCCGGCTCAAGCCGCAAACAATACCCCCCCTAAGGGGTTGGGGGAGGGGGTGTGGGGGAGGGGGCAGGGGTCTGCGACCCCTGGCCCCTTCCCCCACTCTCTAATTCAAGCCCCAAATCCTCCAACATCTGTAGGTCGTCTTCGGGGAGGCGGCCTCTGGTGGTGAGGTAGTCCCCGGTCATCAGGGCGTTGGCCCCGGCGGCGAACATCAGGGGCGCCAGGGAGCGCAGCGTGGGCTGCCGGCCGCCGCAGATGATAATGGTCTTGTCCGGGAAGGTCAGCCGAAAGGCGGCGATGATCTTGAGGGCTTCCAGGGCGGCAAGCAAGGGCCGCGCCGCCAACGTGGTGCCGGGGAGGGGATGCAGGAAGTTGAGGGGAATGGCGTCGGGGTCAAGCCTTTTTATCGCCTGGGCCAGTTCCCAGCGCTGGGCCACGCTCTCCCCCATCCCCAGGATGCCCCCCACGCAAACCGGCAGCCCCGCGTCTTTGGCCGCCTCGACGGTGGCCAGCCGTTCCTCGAAGGTGTGAGTGGTACAAATCTCGGGGAAAAAAGACCCCGCCGTTTCCAGATTGTGGTGGAAGCGATACACCCCCGCGGCCTGGAGTTCTGAAAGAAAGGTCCGGTCGGCAATACCCAGGGAGGCGCACACCTTGAGGTCCACTGCCTCCCGGATGGCGGCCACGGCCGATAAAATGGCCTCTTTCTCCCGGGTCGAGGCAATCCCCCGCCCCGAAGTCACGACGGAGAACCGGGCCGCGCCCTGGGCCGCCGCCTCCCTGGCGGCCTCCACCAGCTTTTCCTGAGGCATTAGGGAATACTGGGAAATTTCCGTTTGTGACCGCACCGATTGCGAGCAGAAGGCGCAGTCCTCGGAGCACAGGCCGCTCTTGGCGTTGATGATGACGCAGAAACTCACCCGCCGCCCGAAGTGGGCCTCCCGGAGGCGGGACGCTTCCCCCAACACGGGCCACAGCCCGTGCCAATCCAGGCTAAAAATCTTTTGCCATTCATTTAGTTGCATCATCAGATCCCGGAATAACCAGTATAAACATCACCCAGGGCAATGACATTGTCAACCCATAACGCCAAAATGGTTGACAATAAGGTTTTCGTGGTATTTGTTCAGGAATTTTCGAGAAGTTATTAGAGGATTGCAGATAGTGCCTGAGGGCTGGCGGTTAGCCTTATGAAGAGTTGGGAGGGAAGGGAGTTGGCCGACTGCTTTTATCGCCTGGAAATATAGACCTCCCGAGCCTTAAGTCCATCCGACGGTCCCACCAGGCCCTCCCGCTCCATGGTCTCGATGATGCGGGCCGCCCGGTTGTAGCCGATTCTGAGCCGGCGCTGCAGCATGGAAATGGAGGCGTTCCGGGTCTCGGCCACCAGGGCCAGGGCTTCGTCCCACTTCTCGTCCCGCTCCCCCAGTTCCTCTTCTTCCTGCTCCCGCTCCTTCATTTCGAGGATGCTCGGCTCAAACTCCGGCGCGGCCTGGGCTTTCAGGAATTCCACCACCCGCATCACTTCATCCTCCGAGACGAAGGCCCCGTGGATGCGTTTGAGGTAAGAGGTGCCGGGAGGAATGAAGAGGAGATCACCCTTGCCCAGGAGGCGGTCGGCCCCCATGGTGTCCAGGATGACCCGGGAGTCCGCTTTGGAGGACACGTGATAGGACAGCCGGGTGGGGAAATTGGCCTTGATGAGCCCGGTTATGACGTCCACCGAGGGCCGTTGGGTGGCCACCAGCAGGTGTATGCCCGAGGCCCGGGCCTTCTGGGCCAGGCGGATGAGATACTCTTCCGTGTCCCGGGAGGAGACCAGCATCAGGTCCGCCAGCTCGTCGATGACCACTACGATGTAGGGAAGGAAGCGGGGCGGCGGCGGCTTGTCCTCCTCTCCCGGCTTAATCTTGAGGGTTTTGGCCTTCTGGTTATACCCCTCGATGTGGCGCACTCCCAGTTCCGAGAGCAGCGCATAGCGCTTTTCCATCTCCGCCACGACCCAATGCAGGGCGGTGGTGGCTTCTTTGGGGTTCACCACTACCGGGTGCAGGAGGTGGGGAATGCCTTCATAAGTGGACAGCTCGATGCGCTTGGGGTCGATGAGGAGAAACCGGACCTCTTCAGGGGTGGCTTTGAAGAGGATGGAGAGGATCATGGCGTTCAGGCCCACGCTCTTGCCGCTCCCCGTGGCCCCGGCCATGAGGAGGTGGGGCATCTTGCCCAGGTCCGTGACCACCGGGGTGCCCATGATGTCCTTCCCCAGGGCGATGGTGAGGCGGGAAGCCGGCTTCTGGTAGGCCGCGTCCGCCAGGATTTCCCGCAAGGCCACCACCTGGCGCTTGGGGTTGGGGATTTCGATGCCGATAACCGCTTTCCCCGGCACGGGGGCCACAATTCGGATGGCCAAGGCCTTGAGGGCCAGAGCCAGGTCGTCGGACAGCCCCGTTACCTTGCTGATCTTCACTCCGGGCGCGGGCTCCAGCTCAAAACGACTCACCACCGGCCCGGGGATGATGGCCGTGACTTTGCCCTCTACCCCGAAGTGCCTGAGGGTACTTTCCAGTTTTTCAGCCTGGACTACCATCTGGCTTTCTTGCACCTGATTGTCCCAGGGCTTGGGTGGATCGAGGAGGTCTAAGGAGGGCAGCGCGAATTTTCCCGGAGTAGCGGCAGACCGCCGGGTCCGGGGGGCCGGGGCCGAAGCGCTGGCCGGTTCCGGTGGAGGCGGGACCGGGAGAGGCTCTTCCAGCTGGACGCCGGTCCGGGCGATAATCGGCTGACTGGCCTTCCCGCCCTTAGGGAGGGGAACCTCTTGGGGTTCGGCGGCCCGCCGCCGTCCCAGGGCCTCCCAGACGCGGTGGCACAACCGCCCCACCAGAGACAGAAAACCCACCAGGGACAGGCGGGTGGCCCCCATGAGGCTCACCAGCAGGATAAGGGCGAGGACCAGCGCCGCGCCGGGCTGGTTGAGGAGGCCCGTCAGCCCTGCGGTTACCAAATCCCCTAAGCGGCCGCCGGTGTGCAGGAGCCCTCCGCCCCAGGTGGTATAGGACCGCGCCAGGGACAGGAGGCCGGCGCTGGCCAGGAGAAATCCCAGCGCGGCGATGGTCTGGAGCCAGGTGAGGTGCTCCAGGCCTTCATGGTGAGACTGCCAGGCCAGGCCCAAAAGAAAGAGAGGCAACCAGAAGGCGGCCAGACCCAGGAGCCCCATGCCGCCATAGGCCAGGAAGGCCCCAGTTTTGCCTCCCCAGTTGCTCACCTGGGGAGCGGACCAGACCTTCAGGAGTCCCTGGGGGTCGGAAAAGGAGTAGCTCCAAAGGGCCAAGAGCACAAACACCGCCAGGCCCAGGAGCAGGAGGGCCACCACCTCCCGGCCCAGCCGCTGGGTCCAGGTAAGCCGGGGCGGTGCTTCCTCCGGCTTCTTTTTGGAGGCCTGATTTTTCTTTTTCGCAGGGCTTTTTTTCGCCATGGCTGAAATGATTATGTAGGACCTATGTTTGTTTATTTCGAGGGGAGGGCCGGGGTACCGCTGTCCCCCGGCCCTCCCCTCGAGCTCCCCTCCCCACTCCCTTTGACCGGGAGCAC
>CBFDAH010000167.1:0-6350 GCA_965602785.1 uncultured Syntrophobacterales bacterium | reverse complement strand
AGGGTATGTAGGGGCGGGTTTTAAACCCGCCCCTACGTCCCTGGCCCTCCCCCCATTGAAAAAACATTATTCTCTTTGCGGAGCAAAGGGAAAAAACGCGTATTTTTTATTTTAACCCGAAATCTCGTGAAAAAGGCCAGGCGAGACGCCTGTGCCAGGTACTCTCAGGCTATGGCAAAACCGGGTTTTCTGGTAGTGCGAAAGGACTTGAATATTCTCAACTTATTGAAAATACCAGATTCTTTATTTCGCTCAGCACGACCGACTTTTCTTATCACCCCGAGGTTTTAGGATAGTATTTGGTTGCGAAAATCAGCGTTAAGTAATTGCCAGCCTCCTTAAAGGTCAGGAACGCATAAGGTCCCCATTTGAAAAATGGAAATTTAAATGTATTTTCAACCTGATAGAGAAACCCCCCCTAACCCCCCTTTAAAAAAGGGGGGAATGAAAACGTCGTGTAAATATTCGCTAACTTTGGCAATTAAGTACTAGCCTGGAGAAAAATCAGCCTGGGGGCGCCTGGGGTGGGGTGGCTTTCTCCACAAAGGCCCGCAGGCGGTCAAAATAGGTCTGGCCGCCAGCCAGATAGGTATCGTTGTGGTAGGAGCCGGGAATGATGTAAAGCTCCTTGGGCTCGGGCGCGGCCTCATAGACCCGGCGACCCATGTCGGCGGGGATGATTTCGTCATTGGAGCCGTGGATGACCATGACCGGCACCTTGACGTAGCC
The DNA here is from genome assembly GCA_965602785.1 of uncultured Syntrophobacterales bacterium. GTDB lineage: Bacteria > Desulfobacterota > Desulfobaccia > Desulfobaccales > 0-14-0-80-60-11 > JBGSLA01. The sequence goes on along the minus strand of CBFDAH010000167.1, from coordinate 5,621 downwards.
GATTTTTCCCAGGTTTTCATAGGGTACCTTGTGACGCCAGTCAAAGAGGAACGGGGCATATAACTTGGCCATTTCCTGGGAGTTGGTGAAGGGCGACTCGAGGATAAGAGCCCGGGTGGGCATTTTTATAGCCAGGTCGGTGGCCAAAGCGGTGCCTAAAGAACGGCCAAAAAGGATGATGTCAGTGCCGGGGAGGCCCCGGGTTTCGGTGAGATACTTGTAGGCCGCGGCCGCGTCCATGAAGGTCCCTTCCCGGTTGATACTGCCCTGGGAGCGGCCATACTCCCGGTAGTCGAAGATGAAGATCTGCACCCCTAACTCGTCCCAGAGGAGCTTGAGGTTCTCCAGGCGGTGGCTGATGTTGCCGGCATTGCCGTGAAACCACAATAACACCGGGGCGCCGGGCTTGGGGACCCACCAGCCGTGGAGCTTGACGCCGTCTGCGGCGGTGAACCAGGCGTCTTCATAGTCCAGGCCAAAATCCGCGGGGGTGCCGATGAGGTGCGGATCGGGAAAGAACACAATACCTTTTTCAGAAAATTCCCAGAACATGTCAGCCTCGCATGGTTAGTTTGGTGATTGTGGGGGGAGGGCCAGGGAGCGCGGCATCCTGGCCCCGTCCCCCACATAGTCTCATCATATAAAAAATCCCACAATATAGCGCAAAGCCAGGGCGGTGATGATGAGGCCCAGGCCGATGCGGATGACTTTGCCGGAAAAGAATCGTTGCAGGCGGGCGCCGATGTACATGCCCAAAAAGCCTCCGACGCCAAAGAGGGCTCCCAAGGTCCAGTCGGGGGGATAGCCCAGCCAGTAGTAAATTCCCACGCCGGCCACGGAGGTGACCAGGGTGCCGAACAGAGCCGCCCCGGCGATGGTGAAGACCGGCAGCCCGAAGATGGCGGCCAGGAAGGGGGCGATGATGGCCCCGCCGCCGATGCCGTAGGCGCCGCCGATGAGGCCCACCACCAGGGCCAGGGCAAAGAGGGCCGGGACGTTGAAGGTGAAGGTTTCCCCCAGAAAATCATAGGACACCCTGGACAGGCTCCAAGCGCGGGTGCACACCCGGGCGGCCGGCGGCAGGCCCCGGCCGGTGGTGTGCCGGGCCTCATCCAGCACCTTTTGCAGACGTACCTGCACCTGGGCTTCGAATTCCTGAATTTTGGCTTTTTTGCGTTTGGCCCAGGCGGTCTGGTCATAGAGCAGGCGGCCGCCGATGTAAATCAGCACCAGGCCGACAAAAAATTTGAAATTGCGCTGATAATACAAAATACCTTCCCGGAGTATGGCCCCGAAATAGAGTCCGGGGAGGGTCCCCAGGATGGTGACATAGGTCACCGGCCAGTTCATGCGGCCTTCCCGGATATAGCGGTAAACGCCGCTGGGGATGGCCACGATATTGTACACCAGATTGGTGGGGCTCAGGTTAATGGCAGTGAAGTTGAGGACGCTGAGCTGGAAGGGGAGGAGCAGAAAAGCCCCGGAGACGCCGGCCATGGAGGTGAAGGTGGAAACAAAGAGGGCCACCAGGATGGGGATGAGGACGTAAGTCTCCACGCCAGAGACGGAAAACTGCTGGGGGGTGAGAAAGAAATTTGCCAACTCGGCGAGGAAGTCCGCAGCCATGGCTCTCAAGTTTATGGGACGGAAGGGTTTTTTGTCAAAGGAAAGAAATCTATAAAACCTTTAAGAGGGGAGGGCGGAGCCTAAAGGGAGAAGAAGTGGGGTTTTAAATCGCCAGGATCCAGGTAACGACAAGCTTGCCGGAATAGGGCGCGGCAGGTGCCTGGATCAAGTTCAGGATGGTTGGGAATAGTTAACGTCTGCTTTTCCCCCTGCCAGGTACGCCGTAACTTTACATGACTGCCTTTTACGGAAATTACCCGAAAGCCAAACCTTTCCAGGATAGTAATAATCCGCCTGGCCACTCAGTCGCTTAAGCCGTGGCACGGAGGGGATCGATTTCGAAGGTGATCAAGATGGTGGGATTTTCAACCAACCCCAATTCCTGTAGATCTTCTCCTTCCAAATGAAGGCTCACCGCTTCTTGCAGATGGCGGGTGACCGCGTCCAAGTTCTTCCCTTGGGTTACCACCGGGATTTCCAAACACTCGGCCACGTAGCCAGACTCTTCTCCCGGCCGAATGACCGCTTTGATGGTGTGCTGTAATCTCATGGTGAATGTCCTTACAAGATGATAATAGCAAAAAAAAGAAAACGCTTATGCTCTTTGCTTCGACCTATCCCAGAGCGACTGCCTTCCCCCTCACCCTAACCCTCTCCCCCATTGGGGGAGAGGGAAAAAGGCGGGAGCCCGAGCCTGGCCCTTGCTCCCGATAAGCTCTTCTCCCTCTCCCCCCGCCGACGGGGGGGGAGAGGGGTGGGGTGAGGGGGGCGACACCTGAAGAAGATGGCATTTAGGCTCGCTTACCTTAAAAAGTCTAGGTTTGCCTCTGCCAACCTTTTTTTAGGTCTAAAGACATAAGCGATAAACAGAATATAGAAGAAGGCGAATTAGAATCCTGTCTGGGCGTGAAAAGAAAAATGGGGCTCAAAGCCCCACGTGCTTGTTTTTCAATGGGTGGAAGAATGCTTGAAGTAAGGGGGAGGAACCCCGTTGGCCCTTACAGCTCCCCCCAGCCGACTTCCTCGAGGCCTGACTGTTCCACCTTGGCCAGGATGGCCAGTTTCACGGACTGGACCTTGCGGTAGACCTCCTCGGGGGGCCGGAGTTCCCCGTCCACGGTGAGGAGGTGTTTCTCGAGGGAGATGCCGAAGAGGCGCTCGTTTTCCTCAAGGTAGGGCAGGATGAGCTGCCAGTCGGCCTCGCTGAGGGGCACGAGCTCCCCGCCGTTGAGCTGCTCATCCACCACCTGCTTGTAGGGGTCCCGCATGTAAATGGCGCCGCCGGAGGCCAGGGAAAAGAGGTTGGAGCCGGGATACGGGCTGGCCTGCATCTTGACCCGGCCTCGGTGGTCGAACTCCAGGCCGTTGACGATGACGAAGCCACCGCCGTTTAAGGGATCACCGGCCATGAAGGACTCGGCCAGGAAGTCCAGGGCGGTGCCGTTGATTACTACCCGGGGGCGGCCCACGGCGTTGATCAGGGGGCGGCCGGCGGCGTTTCCCATGATATAGACTTCGCCGCCTTTGGCGCCATACATGAAGGTCTGGCCCACGTCACCAAAAACCACCAGTTTACCCCGTTTCATGATCTGGCCGAGCTGGTCCTGGGCATTGCCGTGGACGTGGATGGTCATGCCGTCGATGCCGGAGGCCAGGTAATCGCCGGAGCTGCCATAGACGTCGAAGCGCACCTGGTCGGTGTTCAGCCCGAAGCCGCAGCCCAAAAAGCGCTGGCCCCGGTAGCCGTAACAGATGAAGTTCGTCCAGCCGAGCTCATAGGCCTGGCACAGAATCCGGGCGTCGCAATCCTCCCCTTCGGGCGGGAAATCAGCGGCGTGGAGAATCAGGATGGCGTCCTCCCGATGGGGCGCGGTGAGGCTCTGCCGGGACTGCCAGTCAAGGTGACGGTAGCGGCTGGGGTGGCTTTCCCCCATCTTCGGCGTGGCGGCTAAGATGCGGGCCAGGGAGTCCAGGAGCAGGCGGACCAGGTGGCTGCGCTTCTTCTCGCCGGGGTCAAAATGCCGGTCGATAAGCAGGGAGTGGCCCTTAAGGGCTGCGGCTTTGAACTCATCGCTTTCCCGGGCCGAGTCCTCCACCACCTGGAGAAGTTCCAGCAAGCGGGCATAAGGCCACTGGGGCAGGCGTTCCGTGGCGAAACGGAAGAGGGCCTGGCCGGTGGGGTCTGCCAGGAGGTCCCGCACCTGGGGAGCAAGCTCCTCGAAGCGCTCCGGACTCACTTCAGGCACGCTGCCTTCCCAGGGCTGCTGGAACCACGGCACGGTTTTGGGCTTGCCGAACTTGTCGTGACAGGACAGGACCTTCTTGCCGTTCTTGTTCTCCAGGGAAAAGGTGAAGGACCCGCCGTCGGTGTGGCTGCCGCCTCGGGCGTTCCAGTAGAGGTCGGCCACCGGACAGAAGCGGCGGTCTTCCTCGGCCAAGCTGGCAAGGGTGGCGTCAATGGCCTGCTTTTCCGAGCAGACCAGCCCGATCTGCACTTCCCCGTCCGACAGGGCAAAGACCTGGGGCCGGAGCATACTGGTATCGGTGATGCCGATGAGCTCCAGGCGGTTTTTGGCGGTGTCGTTTCTGGCGATGATGAAAAACCAGGGGCCGTCAGGCGACCCATGGATACTGGCCGACTGGATCTGGCGGTAGATGCGCTGTTTTTGAGACGGCAGCAAATCGAAGTCCCGCTCCGTGGTGGGGGCCAGAGCTTCGATGACATACTCCAGGGGATAGCGGTAGAGCCGGTGCCACAGGTCGAAGAGGAGCACCGCCACCTCGGTGTCCGTGAGGAACTGGGGGTAGAAATGGCGCTGGCCCAGGTACTCGCTCACGGCAAAATAGTTGGCGAAGTCGCCGTTGTGCACCAGGGCCACGTTCAGGGCGGCAAAGGGGTGGGCGCCCCCGGGATGCCAGACCCGGCCCCGGGTGGGGTAGCGCTGGTGGGCGATCCAGATGTGGGCCTTGAAGTCCAGGAGTTGGTAATAGAGCGCCGCTTCCTCGGCATAGCCCACAATCTTGAGGATCATCATATTACGGCCCTGGGAGAGGACAAAGGCCTTCTTTTCACCCAAGGAGGCGTAGAAGGCTTGATTCAGCTTGAAACAATTCTGGGAAACGAACTCGTCTTCCACCAAACGCCAGGGAATCTCGTAGAGGCGGTTCTGGTGCACGAAATACTGGAGAACTTCGGGCTTGACCCGGACAAAGTAGCGCCAGACCTCCGGGGGCTGCACCATGAGGCCGGGGATGTCCCGCCAATCGCTGACGGTGGGCACCTGGGCCTGGTGGTCCACCCGGAAGACATTGGTGATGAACTGGCTTTCCACCTGGCGGCGCGCCTCCGGGTCGAGATAGGCCACCTGAATGAGGTAATTCTCCTCCAGGACTTCCTGGGATACCCCGAGAGAGTCGGCGTCCAGGCCCACCGCGGCGATGCCGCCGCCCTTGCCGTTGCCCCGATTGTGCATCTGGACGGATGGCAGAAAAATATGTTTGCCCGCCACCGGCACGCTGGATGCGAAGCCGGTGACGCCGCAACCGCCTTCGTCTTCGCCTTTGACGATGCGGTCGGCAGGGTAGGGGCGTTTAAACTGTTCCCGGGTTTCCCATAATTTGAGGCCTGGATGAGAGAGATGGTCTGTTGGCTTCATTGAATTCACCGAAATTAGTTCAAAGTTCAAGGTTCAAGATGAAGTTCCTCGTTCCCAAGCTGTGCTTGGGAACGCTATAAGCTCAGCTTGGTATCCATTGTCGTTCCCAAGTGCAACTTGGGAACGAGGTGAAAAAGCCTGCGGCTACATTTTATAAGTCATGTTATACGGGCCGCAAAGCTTGAATGGTGCGCGGTGTGCACCCTACGCAACTATTTTATGGTGCGTAAGACGCACCCTACATAACTGCTAAAATTGTTTTTCACCGTAAACCGAAAACCGAAAACAGAAAACCTTCTCCTCACCCGCCCCGCTTGACATCGTCGTCCAGGGGGAGGT
>CBFDAH010000166.1:0-6353 GCA_965602785.1 uncultured Syntrophobacterales bacterium | reverse complement strand
GAGATTGAACCTCGCAGTATTCCCCGGCCCTGGGTTGCTCCTGAGAGTTTTTCCTGGAGGCTGCTTTCCTCTTTGAACCACATGGCCCGGCTGGACCTGGCCCTTAAAGTGCTGGTCCCCCTCCTGCTGGTGATTCTGGTGGCCCTGGCCATCAAATGCGGCTCTTTACGGGTCTACCTGGAACTCTTTAAGAGCCAGACCTACACTTCTTTCCTTCCGGCCGTGGGAGCCTCCTACGCCTTAGTAATGCTGCTCTTTCAGGGAATGCGCACGGCCCTGTGGGCCTGCTACCGGCCATTTCCCCTGAGCACCGCGCCCCTCCCCAGCCTCACCGTCATCATACCGGCCTACAATGAAGGCCAGATGGTGGAAATGGCCCTCCACTCCGTGGTCCAGGCCGACTACCCCCCGGACCAGCTGGAAATCATTTGCGTGGACGACGGCTCCACCGACGACACCTGGGTCTGCATCGAGCGGGCCCAGGAGCGCTTCCCCCATTTGATTAAAACCATTCGCTTTCCGAAAAATCGCGGCAAAAAGGCGGCCCTGTATGCCGGCTTCCGGGCCGGACAAGGGGAGATCCTGGTTACCGTGGATTCGGACAGCGTCATCGAAAACGCCGCGCTCCACCATCTGGTGGCCCCCCTGCAGGAGGACGCCACCATCGGGGCGGTGGCCGGCAATGTCAAGGTATATAACCGCCATCAAAGCTTCATGGGCAAAATGCAGGGGGTCAGGTTCGTAAATCTGGATTTTCTGCGGGCTTCCCAGTCCCTCTACAGGACCGTCGTCTGCACCCCCGGGTCCCTGGCTGCCTACCGACGGGCGGCGCTGATGCCCCACCTGGATGCCTGGCTGACGCAAACCTTCCTGTGGGCCCCCTGCCACCACAGCGAGGATCGGGCCCTGACCAACTATATCCTGAGGAGCGGCTTTTACACCTATTACCAGCGTACTGCTTTGGTCTATACTCTAGTGCCGGAGACCTATGCTGGGGTGTGCCGCATGTACCTGCGCTGGGAGCGGGGCAACGTGCGGGAGTCCTTCGTGATGGCGGGCTACCTGTTCACCCGCTACCGGCACCGCCACCGCTTCATGCCCATCGTGGAGTTCTTCCTGTCTCAACTGGAGGCCCCTCTGGCCTGTTTTTTCTTCGGGCTGTTAGTGCTCTCCATTGCCGTTTATCCGGCCATTCTTTTCAAGCTGCTCATTCTCCTGGGGATCGTGTCCTCCCTGGGCCTCATCTACTATCTGTTCCTGGAACGAGACCTGGAGTTCGTCTACGGCGTCATCTACGGCTACTACGCCTTCTTTTTCCTCCAATGGATTTACCCCGTGGCCTTCCTCACCGTCCGGGACCGCCGCTGGCTGACCCGCTGATTGTTTGCGGGGGGAGGGCCAGGGACCTGAGGTCCCTGCCCTCCCCCCACACCCCCCTCCCAACCCGCAGAGGTGGCCGGAAAGGCGGGCCAAAGGCCCGACATTCCGGCCCGATAGCCCCCCCCTAAAGGGGGTGGGGAGGGGAGTTTGAGGGGAGGGTGGGGGAGCCGCGCTCCCCCGGCCCTCCCCTCAAAAAACGCCCTTCCTATTCAACAGACGCCAGAGGTCGGAGTGGTTTTCGAGGTGGAAGTTGGCTTTCAGGGTCGGGTTTCGGTAGGCGATGAAGATGACTCCGGCTCGGGCGGAGACTTCCCGGTCCACCTCCGAATCTCCAATGTAGCAGGCCTGCTCCGGCAGGGCCTGGAAGTGCTCCAGAATTTGGTGGAGGCATTCGGGATGGGGTTTGGGCTCCCGGACGTCCAGGCTGGAGACGATGAAGTCAAAGAACCCCTCGAGGCCGCAGTGTTCTAAAACTGGCAGGAGGCTTTTCCCCCGGTTGGTGGCGATGGCGGTATGGTAGTGGGGGCGCAAAAGCGCCAGGGTCTCTTTGAGGTGGGGTTCCGCCTGGATGAGGGGGATGAAGGGCGAGTTGTCCACCGTCTTCTGGTATTCCTGGGCCGCGGCCAGCCAGGGAGTGCCCTGGAAAAGCCAAGTGAGGGCATCGGGTGCGGTGAGGGGGGCCACGTGGGCCCACTGGTCCGGGGTCAGGGGGGGTTGTCCGAAGTGCGCCAGGATATGGTTATAAAAAGCCTGGTTGGCTGCGTGGGAGTCGATCAAGACGCCGTCGCAGTCGTAGATGATGACTTTGAGTCCTTGCAGATTCTTCATCCTTGACATTTCCTCAACGAAGCAGAACCTCCGTATCCGAGTCACCCTTCCTTAATTCCAAAGAAATCCAATTGATGGGCGATATAAACCTGTTTAGTTTGTTCAATCTGCTTGTGCCGCCAGGCGGTCCAGTCGGTGAGAGCTTCATCTGGGAGGAGCGGGTGCCCGCGCAGAGCGTTTTCCACCGTGCGGACGATATAGTGAAGAAAATACGCCTCGTCGCCCGGGTAGCCCTCGGGACCGGGAAAGACAACCCAGTCAGAGCTGCCGGCGGCCACAAGCCGGCCTCCAAACCGGGGGAGGGCGGTGAACAGAAGCCGCCCCGTGCGGCTGGAGCCCGAAGGTCTCTCGTTAATGCGGCGGTCATCCATGGTGCCGTGATAAAGCTCTTCCATCCGGGAGTCCAGGTCTGGGTCCAGAGGCGGCAGAAAGATGGTAGCCCCGTCGAAATTAAGGGTGAAGTAGAACAAACCCCCCGGTTTCAGCAGGGCCAAGAGGCGAGGAAGGGCTCGGTCCAGGTCCACCAGGTCCAGGAAGGCATGGGCCACGAGGACGTCCCCGGCGAAGCGGCCGGCCTCCCGAGAGGCGAAGTCATAAAAGTCAATGGCCTCCAGGGTTACCTTGAGAAAGCGGTGGGAACTCTCCGCTGTAAAACCCCCCTCTCCCCCTGCCGCGACCAGCAAACCCTGGGCTTGGGCATACGCGGGCAGACGGTTTTGCGCCTCGGCGATGTTTTCCGGGAGAACGTCAATGGCGGTGTAGTCGGCGTGAGTGAGGATCTCCCAGTCCCAGAGACGCTCCACCATGGTGCCGATGCCGCAGCCCACTTCCAAAACGGTGACCGGCCCCTGCTTTTGCCGCGGCCTTACGGCCTGGGCCAAAGCTTCGAGGACATGGCGGTTCAGGGCCCGGTCGTCCACGCTCTTCTTGGCGGTCAGGTAACGGATGTAGTTGAAATCAGTGGGCATGGTCATGTCCCAGAATGAAGATTTTGTTAAAGGTGCCTTGAAGGGAGGACCGGGGGAACGCGGTTCCCCCTCTCCCCAAAAGTCTTTGCCCCAATCTCAAGATACCAGCGACTTTAAAAAGCGGTGGATGGCGGCGCCGGCCTCTTCCCAGGTGGGGTGGGCGGCAAAACGCGCCTGGGCGGCCAGGCCCATGGTCAGGAGCAGCTCCCGGTCTTCCATGAGTCTTCTGAGGTATTCGGCCAGGGAATCGGCATCCCCCGGCGCGGTCAGAAAGCCATCCTGCCCGGGGGTGATGATTTCCACGGCTCCGCCTGCGGTGGCGGCCAGGGCCGGCAGGCCGAAGGCCATGCCTTCCAGGTAGACGATGCCGTACCCTTCATAGGAGGAGGGCACTGCCAGCACGTGGCTTCGGGCCAGGCAGGCGGCCACCTCTTCTTCCGCCAGAGCCCCGGTGAACTTCACCTGGCCGCCCCATCCGGCCTCGGTAACTTGGCGCCGAATTTCTTGCACATAGGGGGGGTCCACCTCCAGGCTCCCCACCACCGTGAGCCGCCAGCCATCTCGGGGGATTTGTGCCAGCGCGGCCAGAAGGGTATGGAGCCCTTTCCGGGGAATGACATTTCCTAAAAACATTACCCGCAGGGGACCCGGCCCCCGGGCCCGGGCGGCCATATCTTCCCGGGTGAGGCGCAGGGCAAACCGATTGGCCCCGGGGTGAGCCACCACCGCGGGTTTCCCTTTTCCCACCAACTTCTCCACGGACTCACGGGTGGCCTGGCTATTAAAGATGAAGCCGGTGACGGAGGCCAGGTACCGGCGCTCCACCAGGCGGTACAGGCGGTTCTGCCAGGCGGGCCGCTCTTCCGAGCAGCGCAGATGGTGCACGATGGCCACCGTGGGGGCCTGTCCCCGGCCCTTGAGGCTGCGGTTAACCCAGAGGAGGGAAGGGTGGGCAAGTTCGTCCTGGAGCATGACGTCCGCCTTGACGCTTTGCAGGTGGCGCTTCAGGACCGGGGAAAAATTGTCCAGCAACCCTCCGGCATACGAGGGCCAGGGGAGGGAAACCACTTCCACCTCCTCCCCCTGGCGGCGCAGATAGTCCACCAACATGCGGTCATAGAGAAAGCCGCCGCTGATGAAGTCGAGGTTGCCATACAGGACCAGGGCAACCCGCATTACACCTCTTCCCGGTAGGCCGCCCAGGCAATGCCGGTCTCCCAGATCCTCACCTGCATGGCCTCCAGGGTGGCTGCCTTGATGCGGCTTTTAAGCTCTCGGCAGAGGATGCGGGCGAAGTGCTCGATGCTGGGGTTCAAGTTGGCAAACTCCGGCAGGTCGTTGAGGGTCTGGTCCCGGTAGTAGGCCACCAGGGCGTCCAGGTGGGTCTCGATGTCCACGATGTCCACCAGATAGCCGTGCTCATCCAAGTTTTGCCCGGCCAGCTCCACTTCCACCTGGTAGTGGTGGGAGTGGCGCTGGTTTTCCTCGCCCCAGTCGCCTCCCACCAGATAGTGCTGCGCCACAAAATCACGTTTGACCGCCACGACATACATAGAGAGCTCCTCTGCGACGGCATGACTGTTTGCCGCTTACAGGACAATGAAAAAGGGCCTTCGGGGGAGGGGGGTTCCCACGGGCTGGAAGCCCGTGCTACCGGGGTCGCGGACCCCTGCCCCCTCCCCCGAACCCACTCCCCCAACTCCATACAGGGGGAGTTGGGTTCGCCAACTGAAAGAAACGGCTACACTGCCCCAAATGGATTTTCTGGACCAGGATGTTTCAATTGACTTTTCAAGTTCCGTGAATTTTTTTTTGTCCCACCGGCTTTTCCTCAATAGGTCAAAATCACCTGGATGGCCTCCCCGGGGTTCTGATCCAGGAGCTGATAGGCCTGGGCTGCCTCGGGAAAGGGGACACGGTGGGTGATGAAACGAGACGGCTTAATTCTGGTTATCATCTGCCAGGCAACGTTCAAGAGGCGCGGCTTGTGCCAGCGGCCGCTGAGTTCCGGGGCGATGGTGCTGACCTGGCTGCTGATGAGCACCTGACGCTGGCGGTGAAAGAGCCCCCCCAGGTGGAGTTCGGAGGTTTTGGTGCCATACCAGGAGCCGATGACGATGCGGCCATGGAAACCGGTGATGGCCAATGCCTGGTCCAGGGCGGCGGGATTTCCCGAAATCTCAAAAGCCAAATCGGCCCAGGGGTCCTGACCGTCTTGCTGGAGGGCGGCCCGCAGGTGTTCCATAATCTGAGGGGCCAGCGGATCCAGGGAGGCCTGGGCCCCCTGATTTTCGGAGGCCAGACGACGTCGGGGAAACCGGTCCAGGGTCACCAGACCGGCTAGAGGATAATCCGCCAGGAGCGCGGTCAAGAGCAAACCTACGATCCCCTGGCCGAACACCACCACTTTCTCCCCGATGAGGGGTTTCCCGTCCAGGGCCAGGGTGACCGCGGTTTCCATACTGGGCAGGAAGACGGCCTCTTCCGGGGTAAGGTCAAAAGGCACGGGCAAAAGCTCGTCAGGAGCCGCCAGGAACAGGTCTTCGTGGGGATGGAAGGCGAAGACCAATTTCTCCTGCCAGTCGGCGGCCACCTCCGGCCCCAGCTCCACCACCCGGCCCACCGCGGCATAGCCATATTTGAGGGGAAAAGCCAGGCTGCCGGGCAATGCGGCCAGGGCGGTATCCGCCGCCATATCGGGCGGAGCCTGGCCCCGGTAAATCAGGAGTTCTGTACCGGGGCTGATGGCGGATAGCAGCGTCCGGACCAGCACCTGGTGGGGGCCGGGGGGAGATAGGGGTTCCTCCTGGAGGTCGACCCGGTGCGGCTCGGTAAAATAGAGGGACTGCCTGGTCATGAACGTTCTCCCCGCAAATGATGTCACACGGCGGCAGGCATGGCCGGTCTGCCGGGATGGTTCTCCCGATACTTGCTGCCCGGGCCTGTCCTATTATGAGATTGTTGGAAATAGTTTTTTGGGAGAGGGGGCCAGGGGTCCCCCGGCCCGCCCCTCAAGATACTTTCGCAACCATCTAATTATATACAAGCCTTGGGTCCGTCGAAAGACCGGAGGGAGGCAGATGGCCTTTATTCTTCAGGTTCTAATCTTACTCGGGAGAAAGGTGGGGGGGCTCCTCGAAATAAAGCTGAGAGAAGAATCCGCTTCCTGCCCTCTAG
>CBFDAH010000165.1:0-6365 GCA_965602785.1 uncultured Syntrophobacterales bacterium | reverse complement strand
AAGCGCCTGCCGGTGACCATAAGCATTCTGGGGCCTCAGGGTCAGGTGGTGCAGCAGTCTAGGATCAAAGCAGCATGAGGATAAAGCTATGGAACAAATAAAGTGTCCGGGTCAGGACACCCGCCACTGGAAGCCCGACGACATTTTCATGGTGGAGTGCCCCAAGTGCAGCGCGGAAATCGAGTTTTTCAAGGACGATACCCGGCGGCGCTGCGCCTGGTGCGGCCATCTATTTTACAATCCCAAGATAGAGCTGGGCTGCGCCGAATGGTGCCAGTTCGCGGAAAAGTGCGTCCCCGACGTTGTGGCCGAAAAAAAGGCTATGCAGACCTTCAAAGAGCGTCTCAGGGAACGGGTTCTGGAGCTCGCGGCTGGAGACCCGGATCTGACGGAACGCCTGGACCGGAGAATGGCCCTGGCCACCGACCTTCTCAAGGCTGAAGGGGGCGACCCCAAGGTAGTGTTCGCCGCAGTTCTCCTTCAGGGGGTCAGTGCCAACCAGGCCCAGGAGCTTTTAACGGAGCTGGAGACCGAGCCGGAGATCGCCGAGGCCATCCTGGAGGTGCTGAGCGGCGAGGCCCAGGCTACGGATATCAACCGGCAGGTTTATCAGGACGTCCTGGCCCTGTCAGCTTCCGAGCCCGGCGCCACTCCGGACTTCCTCACTCGCACCGCCCAACGTCTGGCGGGGGAATCTCGGGCTGCTTCCTGAGAACCCCGCCGGCTTTACATATGAGCCCCGGGAACCGCCTGGCTTCCTCATAAGTCAGGGTTCTCGGGGCGTTTTTTTCCAAGTCTGAAAATCTCCTCTAAACTCCTGCCTGGCATCCTGGTAACGGTCTGCCACCGTCCCGGTGTTCTCTGTGAAAACCAGTTTCTCTCCGGGGTGAATAGTGCATTTTTCTGCCGTTCATAGTGGTGGGAAAATTTTATGATCCCCTCGAATCTATCGATGTTAGGAAATGTAGCCCCTGTTGGCCAAGAGACGCCTCCCAGGGGGATGCATCACTATGACTGAGATTCGAGAACTATGAGCGAGCCCCTGTGGTCCCGAGAGATGGTGGCGCAGATTGAGGTCCGGGCCCTTCCCGGTGGCGGCTTTGCAAATCGGGAGGGGGAAGCTTTTCGGCCTGACGCCACGGCCTGGGCTGTTTTGGCGATGACGGCCCATGGCGTCGGCGGGGAACTCCAGGATGCGGCTCGTCAACGGTTGGCTGCCGCCCAGCTGGCCGACGGGCGGGTGAGCATTTCCCCGGAGCACCCCAAGGCTTTCTGGCCCACGCCCCTGGCCATCCTGGCCTGGCAGGGATCACCGGCGCACCGGGCCGCGCAAGACCGGGCCATCGCCTTCCTGCTGGCTACTTCAGGGGAGCACTGGGAAAAACAGCCGGACGCTATCCACGGTCATGACTCGATTATCAAAGGGTGGCCCTGGACGGCAGACACGCACTCCTGGGCCGAGCCCACGTCCCTGGCTGTCATAGCCCTCAGGGCGGCTGGGTATGGCGACCACGAGCGGGTGGCAGAAGCCCGTCGCATGCTCCTCGATCGGCAGATTCCCGGAGGTGGGTGGAACTACGGCAACACCACTATGTTTGACCAGACGTTGCCTGCCATGCCGGAGAGCACCGGCCTGGTGCTCGATTGCCTGAGCGACAAAACGTCCCGGGCTGCAATCCAGAAAAGCGTCGCCTACCTCGAAAAGATCGTGGCCACCCTAAACACTCCCCGGACATTGGGGTGGGCCCTCTTGGGCCTAACGGCCTGGGGAGCGCGGCCGGCTGCGGCCGGAGCTTGGATCGAGGCCTGTTTGGCCAGGGAGGACAGGTTTGGCGGCTATAATACCGTGTCCCTGGCCCTGCTCCTGGTGGCTCAGCGGGCCTCGGGGGGATTGGCAACTATTTATAAAACGTAATTTTGTCGATTAGAGGAAAGAACACGAGGCACTAGCGAACATGGGCTTTAGCCGTCGGGAATTTCTGGGTGTGTGCGCCGGAGGCGTGGTCCTGGGGGTGGGGGGCTACTACCTCTGGCGGGAGGTACGGGCCCGGTCTTGGGATGAAAAGACCTTCATCGCCAAGGTGCCTGACTACCAGAGGGACTTTGCCAAAATCATCCGGACCGGTCTTGCAGAACTGGGAGTCAAAGCCGACGAAATCCGAGGCAAGAGGATTCTCCTCAAACCCAACCTGGTGGAGACCAGCCGGGGGGTAGGGCACCTCAACTCCCACCCCCTGGTGGTGCAAGGGGCGGCGGCAGCCTTCCTGTCCCTGGGCGCGGCCCGGGTGGTGGTGGCCGAGGGGCCGGGGCACATCAGCGATACCTTGCGAGTCCTGGAAGAATCAGGCCTCCAGGAGGTTCTCTGGGAGGACCGGCTGCCTTTCATCGACCTGAATTACGAACCCGGCTATATCGTCGGCAATCAGGGCGGTTTTTCCCGCCTCAAGTCCCTGACCCTGCCCGTCTGCCTCAAGGAGGCGGACTGGGTCGTCTCCCTGGCCAAACTCAAGACCCACCACTGGGCCGGGGTCACCCTGGCCATGAAGAACCTCTTCGGCCTCATGCCCGGCAGTGTGTATGGCTGGCCGAAAAACCCCCTCCACTGGGCCGGCATCGAGCCGAGCATCCTGGACATCAACGCTACTGTGCAGCCCAACTTCGCCATTGTGGACGGCATTGTGGGGATGGAGGGGGACGGCCCCATCATGGGCGACCCCAAGCACGCCGGGGTCCTGGTCATGGGCCGCAATTTTCCGGCGGTTGACGCTACCTGCGCCAGGCTCATGGGCATCGACCCCCATCGGTTGCTTTACCTGTCCCAGGCCGAGGGCAGTTTAGGCCCGGTCCGGGAGGCCTATATCCATCAGGTGGGGGAACCCATCAAGGACGTGCAGACCTCTTTCCGCCTTTTGGAGAAGATCCCGGCCCAGCGCCGGTTGCTGACCTGAGGAGGCACCAACTGTCTTGACCCTGAAGGTGAGCTTTACTTAAGGTTTAGCAATTGTTGGTCGAACTGTATCGTTGAAATACCGTGAGGGAATTGACTGGTTTCTGCAATTATTTGCTGCTTCTCTAATATAAAGAAAATACAGGCAGATCATGGAAAGATAACAGGGTGGCAAGATGACGAAACCTCCGAAAAAAATGCTCACCATGATTGTACCTGTTTACAACGAAGAATTGGTGTTGCCATTTTTCTTTGAGAAAATGACCCGAGTATTGCGAACCTTAGAGGATCGATACGATCTTAAGGTAATTTTCATTGATGACGGCAGCAGAGACGGCTCTTGGAAGTTGATCGAAGACATCAACCGGAAAGACGAGCGTTTTTGTGGCGTCCGCCTGTCTCGCAACTTTGGCCATCAGGCCGCCCTGTCATGCGGCTATGAACTGGCACCTGGGGATGCCCTGGTGTCCATCGACTCCGATTTACAGGATCCGCCGGAAGTAATCCCCGATTTGGTCAGCGAGTGGGAAAAGGGGCACCAGGTGGTCCTGGCCGTGAGGCGGAAACGGCCTGGAGAAACCAAGTTTAAGTTGTGGACCGCCCAAGTTTACTACAAGCTGATGACCAAGATGTCTGAGACCGATGCCCCTGAGGGCTCCGGTGACTTTCGCCTGCTGGATCGAGTGGCGGTGGACACCCTCAGAGGGTTCACCGAAACCCACCGGTACATTAGGGGACTGGTGGGCTGGCTGGGATTTCGGCGAGGAGTGGTGGAATACGACAGAGCCCCCCGTCAGGCCGGCACCACCAAGTATCCCCTGGTGAGGATGGTCCGCCTGGCCATGGACGGCATCATCTCCCTTTCCTTCATGCCTTTGAGGGCCGCTTACATGATGGCCTTTTTCCTGATGATCCCCTTCCTCCTCTACCTGGTTTACAATTTTATTCTGCATGTTTTCTTTAAAGTCGCCATGGTGCCCGGCTGGTCCTCCCTGATACTGGCCACCATCCTCTTTGGCACCTTTAATCTCCTCATGCTCGGCATACTGGGGGAGTATACCGGCCGGATTTACACGGAGGTAAAAAGAAGGCCCATTTACGTGGTCGGGGAGTACTGTGGCACCTGTGAAGGGGGAGTAAATGGCAAGAGCAGTGAATCTGAGGAACAGCCGGAGCGACCGAGAAAGAGACTTCCACAACGACTGGGCGGCGCACACGCCCCTGGCCGACATCAAGGTACGGGAAGCCTTTGAGCACCTGACGGCCCAGGAAAACAGCTTTATTCTCTCCGTGATGGGGGATGTGCAAGGGCTCAAAATCCTGGACGTGGGGGCGGGCCTGGGGGAATCTTCGGTTTACCTGGCCCTGAGAGGCGCCCGAGTCACCGCCAATGATCTATCACCGGCTATGCTGGAGCGCTGCGCGGCCTTAG
This sequence comes from uncultured Syntrophobacterales bacterium, assembly GCA_965602785.1. Lineage (GTDB taxonomy): Bacteria > Desulfobacterota > Desulfobaccia > Desulfobaccales > 0-14-0-80-60-11 > JBGSLA01. The sequence continues at coordinate 1,986 of CBFDAH010000165.1, read as the reverse complement.
GGAGGCAGCATGGTGTGGTCATTGACACCCTACTCGGCAAGGCCGACGGATTTGACTATGGCGAGAACCGGTTTGACATCGTCTATGGCGCTAACCTTCTACACCACTTAGGGGATATAACGACTTTTTTGCAAGCCGTCCACCGGGCCCTGGTCCCTGGAGGGCGCTTCTTTTTTTACGATCCCCTGGGCTACAACCCGGCTATTAATATTTACCGGCGGTTGGCCTCCCAGGTGCGCACCGAAGACGAAGAGCCCCTCCGGTTTTCCCACCTGCACATATTTCAGGAGCTTTTTTCCGAGGTCCACCACCGGGAATTCTGGCTTGCGAGCCTTCTCCTGTTTTTCAAGTATTTCCTGATAGATCGGGTTCATCCCGGCGCTGACCGCTATTGGAAAAAAATCCTCACGGAAGATCCGGAACACATCGGCTGGTGGTTCAGACCCCTCCTCAGACTTGATCAGACCCTGTTGCGCCTGCCTTTGTTTCCCTATCTGGCCTGGAATATAGTGATCTGGGGTCGCAAGTAGGCCCACACGACCTTGAGAGCCCTCGAGGGAAATCCATGGGGATGACTACGACACCCGAACTCCAGCAAGAAGGGCCAGCCTTTCTGAAGGGCCTATTGTTGTTTCTGTTTACTTCAATCTATTATTTTCTTTTTGTCCGGGTCTTGTGGCGGGTGGGGGACGAGGGCACTCTAGTTTATGGGGCCCAACGGGTGGTGGAGGGGGATCTGCCCTATAAGGACTTCTTCGAAGTTATGGGCCCGGCTTCCTTTTATTGGCTGGGTCTTTTTTTTAAGGTTTTTGGGGTTCAGGTGGCGGTGGCCCGGGGATTACTTCTGCTGACGGGCGCAGCCGTGGTGCTCCTTATTTATTGGATGACCCGTCGGGTCTATCGCGGCCCCTTCGAGTTAGTGCCGGCTTTTTTTTATATGATCGTCGCCCTTCCCTCGTGGCCGGTCACCAACCACCATTGGGATAGCAACCTGTTCGCCCTCCTGGCCCTGGGGGCCTTTTTCCTCTGGCAGGACAAAGGGGTGATGTTCTATCTGATCTTGGCGGGAGTGCTGGCCGGGGTTACTTCCTGTTTCATTCAACACAAGGGATTGCTGGTATTTCTGGCACTGCTCCTGGCCCTGACGGTGAACGACTGGCGGGCCGGGGAGAGAGTCCGTCGACTCGTTGCCCACTTAGGCCTGGTGGCGGCAGGTTACGCGGCAGTGGGAGGGCTGGTTGTCTTGTTTTTCTTTATGGCAGGGGGTCTTAATGACCTTATTTATGCTAATCTTATCTGGCCCCTGACCAACTACCACAAAGTCAATGTCGTACCTTATGGGTATGGACTGATGGAACTGCTGTACCAACTGGACTGGAAGCCCCTGCTGGAAGCCGCTTTGCCGCCCTGGGCGGTGGCCCTCCTTGGTATGGTGCTCATGGGGCCCTTTTTCATCATTTTGGCCTTGCCGGTTCTCCTCGTGGTGCTGACCGCAGCCTCGTACGTCTGCCAATCCGACCCTCCGAAACTCTTCAGCCTTCGTCTGTGGCCCTATTGGACCGTGGGCCTGGGGCTGTGGATATCGGAATTGCATCGCCAAGACATTGTCCACTTGATTTATGGGTCTCCCGTGCTCCTCATCCTCCTCACGGTGGCGTGGGATAGCTGCTGGCGGCGCTGGGAGGTTGTTCGGAATTTGGGTCTCGGGCTGGTTACTTTTACTCTTATCACGTATGGTGCAGCTAATTGCTTCAAGATACTGGCTGCCCAACATAGAGTGGAAACCAGACAGGGAACCTTGTATGCTTTCCAACCTGACGATGCCTTAACATTTCTTCATAAACAGGTTAAGGCAAAGGAAGAAGTTCTTATATATCCTTATTATCCCATGTACTATTTTTATGCCAATATTAAAAATCCTACGAGACACAGTATTCTTATGTATAATATAAATACAAAAAAACAATTTAATGAAGTAATAGACAA
>CBFDAH010000164.1:0-6401 GCA_965602785.1 uncultured Syntrophobacterales bacterium | reverse complement strand
CGGGATCGGGCTGCGGGCGTCACTCCCGCGGTCATCAAAGCCGCCGCCGGGGCTCTAGAAATTCTGCCGGTGTGCCGGGTCACCAACCTGGCCGACACCCTCATCCGCCTCAAGGAGGCGGGCTTGTGGGTAGCGGGCGCCGAAGCTGACGCGGCCCAGAGTCTCTATGACGCTGACCTCACCATGCCCCTGACCCTGGTCATCGGAGGGGAAGACACCGGCATACGCCCCCGGGTGCGGCAGCAATGCGACCTGCTTCTGGCCATCCCCCTGGCCTCCGAGGCGGTTAGCTCCCTGAACGCCGCGGCTGCCGGGGCCGTGGCCCTCTTCGAAATTCGTCGCCAGCGCCTGGCAGAATCTTAAGCTGCCGGAAAGGTTTTTTGAGGGGAGGTCCGGGGGAGCGCGACTCCTCCCCCTCACCCCCACACCCCCAACCCCGTGGGCAAATACAGTAGCACGGGCTTCCAGCCCGTGCTACTGAGTCTTCTTAAAAGGGGTGGGGAGGGCAAAGGAGCCCGATGCCCTTATCTAAAGCTCCCAAGCTGACCTTTTCCAAAATCCCCCCAAACCAGACCTTGACTCCTGCCTTATCGTGCCCACCTTGGATAAAGTGGAAGTTAATGCAGGTCAATGAATCCCTTCGTCGAGATCAAAGGAAACCATTTACATATGAACAAGCTGCGGTTGTTGGTGGATTCCCTCTGGCGCCTCACCTGGGAGAGCCGGGACGCAGTCTACACCGAAGAACTGTTTGTGCCCTTCAACCCCTGGCGAGAGGGGGATTTGTGCCCTCCAAACCTGGCCAGGTTTCTCAACAACCCTAAACCCGGCGCCAAGGCACAGCTCAAACTGGCCCCAGGCGGTTACCTTCCCGAATACATGGGAGACAAGGTCCATGGCTTGCCCCGGGTGAGCTTCGCCCGGGGAGCGGGAGTTCCCCGGCTGGGGCGCTTTTATCCGCGGCGCCTTCTGCTGGGCCACGCCGGCAATCTGATGCCGTTCCGCTGCATCGGAGTGGAAAACGGCCAGCTCACGGCGGATTTCAACCACCCCCTGGCCGGGGCGGCCCTCACCTTAGAGGTAACTATTCAGGAGATCAAGGAAAAGCGGGCGGAAAAAGGCGGGGAGTGCCAGGACTGGCTGGATCACCTGACCACCGGCCCGGGCATGCAGGCCCGCAGCCAGGGAAATTCCACGGATTTCTTCGCAGATGACCCATTTTATCGGGAAGACGACGGCGACGACGCCCGCTTCTATACGCAGCCCCGCCTGGTGAGCCACGTGGACAGCCGGGCTCAGGAGACCATGGCTGCGCTTTACGGCCGCCTCCTCAGGCCCGACATGGCGGTTTTGGACCTTATGAGCAGTTGGCAATCCCACCTGCCCGAGGACATGGAACTAAAGACCGTGGCGGGGTTGGGGCTCAACGAAGAGGAACTCCGGCAGAACCATCGGTTAACCGCATATACGCTCCACGACCTTAACCGGGACCCAGGGCTCCCCTTCCCAGACAGTCAGTTCGACGCGGTGGTCTGTAACCTCTCCGTGGAGTACCTGATCCGGCCCTTCGAGGTCTTCGCCGAGGCGGCCCGGGTTCTCAAGCCCGGGGGGCTTTTTATCCAAACTTTTTCCCACCGCTGGTTTCCCCCCAAGGTGGTGCGGATCTGGCCTGAACTGCACGAATTCGAGAGAGTGGGTCTGGTGCTGGAATACTTCCTCAGGAGCCGGGCCTTCGGGAACCTCCAGACTTTTTCCTCCCGGGGTTGGCCCCGGCCCGCAGGCGACCGCTACTTTCCCCAGATCCGCTTGGCCGATCCGGTCTACGCAGTGTGGGGGGAGAAGCAGGGGTGAAGAGCCTTTGGGGAAAGGGGCCAGGGGTCGCGCGGACCCCTCCTCCTCCCTCACCCCCTCACCTTCAACCCCTCAGAGGGATAAAAACGCTGAAAAGTCGGGGCTCATGACCTCGACTTTTTCCTCCAAAGCGACGTTCTCCTGCGGAGGAAGGGCAGGATCCAGGTGGCTTAGGCTTCACATCTCCTAATAAGGCTGGTAAAATTAAATTTTAAGATTATCCAATCCCACCGTTTCGAAGACTTGAATTCATGCCTGAGGCTGGCGACCGCGGCAGCTTCAGGTGAGGTATATATGGCCTCAATGTTTCTGCAAACCATTACTGGCATGAATCTCAGCACCCTGACAAAAATGCTCCTGCGCCATCGCTGCCGGGTGAATGTGCGCTACTTGCCCCGGCTGGCTTATCTCTTTGTGGCGGGGGCCCTCAATTCCTATCTGGCGCTCTTGGAAAAGGCCTGTGACGGGGCAGACATCGCCGCAGCAGAGCTGGTGGCCCCCCCTATCTTTGTGCTGGGCACCTGGCGCAGCGGCACCACCCATCTCCACAACCTGTTGAGCTGCGATCCGACCCTTACCTGTCCCACTGCCTATCAGGTCATGTTCCCGCACCACTTTGTCTACAGCCAGGTATGGGGGGTCCGGTATTTCGACCTCATGACTCCCGGGAAGCGCCCCATGGACAATGTATCTATTCGTGGCGGCACCCCCCATGAAGATGAGGTGGCCCTGGCGGCTCTCTCCGGGGTCTCCCCCTATGTACGGAATCTCTTCCCCATCTCTGCGGACGGCTCCTCAGCCCTGGACCCCGAAAACCTTCCCCCCGGTGCCCTGGAAGAGTGGGAGGCGGCTTTACGGCTCTTCCTGAAAAAGCTCAGCTTTTCCAAGGATAAGCGCATCGCCCTCAAGTCACCGCCGCATATGGGGCGAGTCGCTGTCCTCCTGAAAATGTTTCCTGAAGCGAAATTCGTCCACATCGTGCGGAATCCTTACGCGGTTTACCTTTCCTCCAAGAAACTCTGGCGCTCCGGCCTGGCTCCTTCCCACCTCCAGAAACCCGACCCCCAGGCCATGGACGAACTCATCATGTCCTGGTACACGGAAATCTTCTCCCTTTTTGAGCGGGACCGGGGCCTGATCCCGCCGGGGTCCCTTTATGAGCTGCGTTTTGAGGATCTGGAAAGCTCACCCCGGGAGAGTCTGGAAAGGCTCTATGCGGAGCTGGGGCTGCCGGGCTTTGATGGTTTTTGGGAGCGGGCCGAGGCGTATCTTCAGAAGCTGGTGGGATACAAAAAGAACACGTACACCTTAACGGAGGAAGAGCGGGCCAAGGTGAGCCAGCGCTGGCACTTCAATTTCCTACGATATGGCTACCCCTTGCTCCCCCCCCAGGGTAAGGGGGAGACGGTGCACTTCAGCTAACCGGGCCGAGATCCTTCTGAAGGGTCTCCCGTGGTCGGGGGGCCTGCCATTTTTTCGCAATAAGTCCCTGTTTTTCCAAATAAACAATTATCTTGGCTATGCTGGTGTTGATGTCTTCCCCATCGGTGTACACTAATATCTCCGGGGCCTGGGGTTCTTCGTAGGGATCGGAAATCCCGGTGAAGTGTTGGATTTTACCGCGGCGGGCCTGGGCATACAATCCCCGGTCATCGCGACTCTCGGCCACCTCCACAGGACAGCAGCAGAAAACCTCCACGTAATTATCCAACTGGCTGCGGTTGTATTCCCGGGTCTCGGCATAAGGGGCGATGGCCGCCACAATGCTGATGACCCCCTTTTTGTTCAGGCTCCAGGCCAAGGACCCCAAGCGCCGCCCGTGGAGGTCCCGATCTGCCTTAGAGAAGCTCAGGGGACGAGGTAAGGTGGCCCGGATGGCGTCCCCGTCCAGCAGGTGGACCTGATAATTCTGTTGCTGTAAGAAATGATAAAGGCCCCGGGATAGGGTGGTCTTCCCTGAGCATGGCAAACCAGTAAACCAGATGGTAAAGCTCATTCCTGGATTTCTCACCTTTCTCATGGCGGATTCAGCCGGTGCATTTTTTAATTCCTGGAGCCTTACACCCACTGCCGGTCCATTAAATGGCAAACCTAACATATTCCCGGTCAGGTTGGCAAGCCTGGTGAGCCGTCTTCAGTCCTGCTTGCCCTCGAGGTCGGCAGGGCCTCTGCCAAAAAAAAATGGCCGCGGCAGGCGCCGAGACCTCCAGCTCCCCTGCATGGCAGCAGGAGTGTGACTCTTTTACCCCCACCACCTCACGGCGGTCAACTTCCTCTGGGTGACCTGCCAGTTGCTTTTCCCATATCCCAATTCCCTGAAAACGTCAAGGTTTTTACCGGTGGAGAGCACAGGGGCCATATCCGGAAGGAAGGGGGGGTAAGCTTAGGAGGCGAAAAAAAGCCGGGGAAGGCCTACCGCCTTCCCCGGCCGCAGTGGTTAAGCTATTTCACCAACCGGGGGATGGCCGCCATTGCACCAGTATAGGCCTCGCCGCCGGGATTGATGTGCTGATTGTCAGGCCCGCCCGAGGTGGTCCCGGGAGGAGACACGGTGCTGATGTCCACCGGAACTTCCACGGTGACCGAATTGGTATTGCGGCAGCTCTGTTCGTTGTACACCATGCATTCCGTGGAGTTGGGGTACCACTGGCCGTCTTCGGCCGGCGTGTAGGGGTAGCAGTCGTCACATGTAGGGGTGTAGGTGACATTGACCACATCCACGTTGGCAAAGCCCTCCACCTCGATGGGGACGTTCCCACCGGGATAACCCTGGGTCCAGAATTTGAAGCAGGCATGGGCCGGGGTGGGGCCGAAACTGAACCACCTCGCCAACATCCGCAATCCCTTCTTCACACGGCTGGCCGAGGATTCAACGGGTGCGTAGACGGGCACCAGGACACGCCATTTGCCCTGGCCGTCCTTGTTGGCATCATAGGCCTCTTTGAACACTCTAAAAATCGTTTTAATGTTGGAAGCCCATTTATACTCACTCATGGGGTACAGCCGGGTGCCCTCTTCCATGGCGCGCACCGCTTTTACGCCAGACGTTTTGTAGGTTTTTTCGATGTTGTCAACCACAGTGCCCGGCAAGGAATCATATTTGTTGACGACAAAGAGATAGGCTTTCTCTCCGTCAAACTGAGGCTTGCCGACATTGTTGAGATAGAAGTTGTCGCTTCCCAAATCCTTGAAGGTGATCTGCCGCGGTGGCGAAGCTACGGCCTTGGCGGGCCCCAGGAATCTGTCCCACCAGGATTCGCCACCCTGGATGGCCGCCGTCACCACGGTGTCTGGAAGTCCCAGAGGCAGGGTAACCGAGCCGGTCCCCGCTCCAGTGACAAACCCCAAGTACGCAATAGCCGTGGCTGCGACATCCGAGGTCCGGAACTGCTCCCCTAAAATGGCGGCCAGGAAGTTGGTGACCGGGCCGTAGGCCGTCCCTTCAGACCGGCGGATGGTCACCTGAATGGCGTTGGCGTTGGAGTTAGCGCTACAGGTGGAGCCGATTTCCGTCCAGGCTGTGTCGGGATTCCCCGCGTAGATGTTCCACTCCCCGAAGACGACCGTTATGTCGTTCCGTTCCGAGGCTTCTACCGAGGGTAAACCCGAAAGTTCGCTTTGCCGTTGCGCCACAGCCATGATGGCCTGTTGCGCCGCGGCCGCATCCCGCACCGCCTGCCCATTCTGATCCTTGATGAGTTCACTCACGCCAGCCAAAGCGGCACCGTCGGCGGTGTTTTGGAGTTCATTACGTACCACGTAGAGGTGGCCCATATCGATGGCCAGGCTGGCGAAGCCCAGGAAGACTACCAAACCAATAGCCGACAACACAAGTATGGACCCCTCTGCACCCTGAACAAATTTCCTGAACCTCGTTCGCATACTTCTCTACCTCCTTATAGCTACAAGGGCTGGGGTCCTCCCCCGCCGTAAAACGGCTCCCTCACTTCCTCATCGCCTGAGGCGCCGGACCTCCTCTCCCAGCGCCATCATTCGCATTTCATTACGGTCGTTGCCGCAAGGTTAAGTTGTTCACTAAAACCAGGAATAAAATTGTCGAGCACAAACCAGGTTTTCGTGGCGGACACGGTCACTTCCAAATCAGCACCCTTGTTGCCGGTGGTGTACCCAGGTCCAGTTACCGTTACCTGGGGGTTGGCATCGGGAGGGAGAAGAGTGTTGGCGAGATACGTGTTCAACAGGTAGCTCTGGATGGAAACGGGCAGACTGCTGGGAGCGATGCGATTGCCACTGGTGTTAGTTTGGTACGTTATGCCGTAGCGTGCCCCTTCTCGGCTGGCATTGGTGACTACCTGGTCCATATAAAACGCGTGGCCCAGATCCATAATTCCCGAGAGAAGGAGAAGGAAGACGGAGCACGAAACGGCAAATTCCACCATCACGCCGCCATAGGTGTCCCGGTGCCAACGGCGCACCCGACTGAACACTTTGCCTCTCATGACCTTCCTCATCTAAATTCTTTTTCAGCATGAACGTAAGAAGCAAAAAATATACCAATAAGATGTTAACAGGAAGTTTCCTGTTAGAAA
>CBFDAH010000163.1:0-6495 GCA_965602785.1 uncultured Syntrophobacterales bacterium | reverse complement strand
CAGGGGCCCGTGGCACAGGTGTCCTCACCTGTGGAAGCCCCCGGTAGCACGGGCTGGAAGCCCCTCGGCACCCCTCTCTCCCCAAAGACTCTTTGCAACAATTTCAAGTTAGGGAATCATGTCCGGCGACACCCTGTTCGTTTTCCTCTTGCTGGCAGTGACCATCATCCTCTTCGCCGGGGAATTCCTGCGCCTGGACCTGGTGGCCCTCCTGGTGGTCCTGGCCCTGATGCTCAGCAAGGTGCTCACCCCCGGGGAGGCCGTGGCCGGTTTCGGTGATCCGCTGATCCTGCTCATTGCCGGATTGTTTGTGGTGGGAGAGGGCCTGTTTCGCACCGGCCTGGCCTTTCGCCTCAGCAACTGGGTCACCGAGGTGGCCGGGACCAGCGAAACCCGCCTCCTGGTCATGCTCATGCTGGTGGTCGCCTGTCTCTCGGCCTTTATGAACTCCACCGGCACGGTGGCCATTTTTATTCCGGTGGCCATCAATCTGGCCGCCAAAGTAGGCAGCAGCCCCTCCCGGCTCCTGATGCCCATCTCCATCGCCTCTCTTATCGGCGGCATGCTGACCCTCATCGGCACGCCCCCCAATCTGGTAGTAACCACCGAGCTTACCCGCAACAATTTGGCGCCGTTTGGGTTTTTTGATTTCACCCCCATCGGCCTGCTCATTCTCGCGGTGGGGGTGGGTTACATGGTTTTGGGGGGCAGAAAGTTGCTCCCCCGGGATACCGGGGAAAAAGAAGGGGGGCATACCCGCCTGTCCCTCCGGGACTTGATGGAGGCCTATGAGCTCAGCGATCAAATTCATTACCTGCGTATCGAGGGGAACTCACCCCTGGTCAACCAGACCCTGGCTCAGGCACAGGTGCGCAGCCGTTTCGAGGTAACCGTGGTGGGCCTGGAAAGGCAGAACCGGATCATGCCGGTGAAAGCTCAAATTGAGTTTCGTTACGGCGATAATATCTTCGTGGTGGGGGCAGCGGCACAGGTGGAGAGCCTGGCTCGAGCCGAGGCATTGACGCCGCTGGCCATTGGAGACAAGCAAAAGAAAATGGTGCCCCAGGAGTTGGGACTGGTGGAGGTGCTCTTGTCGCCCCGCTCCAAGCTCATCGGCAGCACCCTGGCCAAAAGTCGCTTTCGGGAGCGTTACGGACTCACGGTTTTGGGCATCCTGCGTCTGGGGAAGCCGCTTACCGATGACCTCGTCGAGACGCGTCTCGCCTTTGGGGATTCTCTCCTCATGGGCGGGGGCTGGCGGCAGATTGATCTCCTCCAGGGGGAAAGAAACGACTTTATGGTGTTGACCATCCCCCACGAGATGAGCGAGGTGGCTCCGGAGCGAGCCAAGGCGCCCTGGGCCCTGGCCATCCTCATGGGCATGCTGGTGCTCATGACTTTCAAACTGGTACCCGCCGTGGCCGCGGTGCTGCTGGCGGCCCTAGCCATGGTCTTGGTGGGCTGCCTCAACATGAAAAACGCCTATAGAGCCATGAATTGGCAGAGCCTGGTGCTCATCGCCGGTATGTTGCCCATGGCCCAGGCCATGGAAAAGACCGGGGGAGTCAAGCTCATCGTGAACCAGGTTACGGTTCTGGGCGACTATGGCCCCCTGGCCCTCATGCTGGGTTTGTTTGTCATCACCTCCTTTTTGAGTCAGGTAATCTCTAATACAGCCACCACCGTGCTGGTGGCCCCCATCGCTCTGGGGGCGGCTAAAATTTTAGGAGTGTCCCCCTACCCGCTGCTCATGACGGTGGCCATGGCAGCTTCCACCGCCTTCGCCACCCCGGTGGCCTCCCCGGTGAACACCCTGGTCCTCGGTCCCGGAGGCTACCGCTTCAATGATTTCGTCAAGGTGGGCCTCCCCCTCATTTTCCTGAGCATGCTTGTCACCCTGCTGGCGGTGCCGATCCTGTTTCCCTTCAAGTGAGACGGCCCTGAAACCTTCCTCAGCCCCCTTTCCCCCTCGGAGGAAAGCGGGGTCCGGGATCTCTGATCCCTGGTCCCTTCCCCCGATAGCCATTTTTCAACACCCTGGATAGTTGAAGGGCGTCTGGTCTGGCGTTGGTCCCGGGAAACCAGGCTGGCCGCCACCCACGACCTGTATGCCAAGGTTTTCCAGGAATATAAGACAGGCGACACGGTATCAGGAATTTCCTGAGAAAAAAATAAGGTAAACCCTGTGAATAAAACTGGTAATTTACCTTAACCTATAGTAAGGTATTTCCCTGTGGTCCCTCTATAATCGGTCGCCTCTGGGTTTTCCGGGCGTTTCGTATCTGCTTTCGGAGTAGCTCCGGGCTCCCAGAGGCCGGCCCCTTGGGCTGCCCACCGCAGGTGGAGGGGAAACGATTTCGCATTAGCGCCAGGGATGGCGAAGAACATTATTGCAACCCAGTCCCCACCGGCCTTCTTCCCTAGAGGGTCGACCCCCTACCTGACGGCTGAGGTGCTGGCCGAGATGCTGAAGTTGGTGCTCACGTACCAGGATATTCCACCGTCAACCTGAGCCATTCCCAGGTTACCTGGCAATGAGCCATTGATGACCATGTCCGGAAACAGCCGCAGTCTAACCCACTCCGGCCCCAAACGGTGTCCGGTAGTCCAAGATCGTTTTTCCTCATCATGCCGCTGAAACAGAAATTCGCCCAGGGGGTCTGGTGGAACCTGGTGGCGACGGTAGCCTCAAGAACCTCTACGTTGGTCGTAGCGGTTTTGGTGGCCCGCTACCTGGGACGGGCAGAGTTCGGCGCATATGCCATGGTCAACAGCACCCTGGTGTTTTTGAGCGTCTTTGCCGGCTTTGGGCTCGGCCTCACCAACATCAAGCATGTGGCCGAACTGAAGCACCAGCACCCTGAACGCCTGGGCCGTATCATCGGTCTTTCCCATCTCACGGCCCTGGTGTCCGGCTTGGTTATGAGCCTGGTCTGCCTGCTGGCGGCACCCTGGTTGTCCACCAGGATCCTGAACGCGCCGCATCTGATTCCGTACCTCCAAGTGGGAGCTGTGTTACTCACCGCTACCGCGTTATACGGGGTTCAAACCGGGATCCTTACGGGCTTTCAGGCCTTCAAGACCGTGGCCCGGGTGAATTTCTGGTCCGCGCTCCTCACCTTGCCTCTCACCGTCCTCCTGGTGTATTGGGCCGGTCTCATGGGCGCCGTCCTGTCCATGGTGGGAAACAGCCTGACGGTCCTGATGTTGAGCTTGCGGGCGGTTCGCCAGGAGTGTACCGCCCATGGCCTCGCCATCAGCTATTGGGGCTCCTGGCAAGAACGTCGAACCTTGTGGGACTTTTCTCTTCCGGCAGTTTTTAGTACCAGTCTGGCGGCGCCGGTGGTCTGGGCGGCCAACGTCATCTTAGTCAATCAGTCCCAGGGCTACGCTGAACTGGGCCTGTTCAATGCCGCCAACCTGTGCCGCATGTTCTTAATTTACCTACAAAACATTGTGGGTCTGGTGGTGATCCCCACCCTGTCGGAGTTGCATGGTCAGCGCAGCTCCCAGGACTTCTCCCGGCTGGTTAATCTCAATCTCAAGGCTACCTGGAGTTTTGGCCTGATCCTGGGGTTAGGCGGCATCGGCTTGAGCTCCTGGGTGATCGGTCTCTTCGGGCCCCAATTTGCCGGGGGCCAGGAGGTGGTGGTCCTGATGATCGTGGCAGGTATTCTGTTCGTGGCCTACCGAACCATCTCACAAGCCCTGATAAGTTCAGGAAACATGTGGGCGATCTGCTTCATGAATATTGGCTGGGCCATAGTGCTTTTGCCGCTGGTCATTTTTCTAGTGCCTGAGTATGGTGCCTGGGGCATGGCCCTGGCCTACCTGATGGCCTACACGGTGCACCTGCTCTGGGCCCTAGGCTATGCTGCCGTTAAGTTCGGCCGGGAATGCCTCCAGTCGGCCCTGCCCCTGTTTCTCTTTACCATGACGGCCCTGGTTTTCACCCTGAACATGCAACGGCTGGCCGTGCCCCTGTTCCTGGGGTTGGCTCTGGCCCTGGCCACCGTCGTCGGCTTCTGGAGCTGGCACCTCATTCCCAAGGAAAACCGCCGCCATATTTTAAATGCAGTGGGCCTATGAGCGGCAATAAGGCCCTTTCTCGGAGTTCGGCTTCAATAAAACCTTTGGAGCGCAGAACATTACCCCTAGAGACCGGCCTCTTGGGGCCGACATCCTGAATCTGGCTCCCCTGGTCCCGGGAAACCAGGCTGGCCGCCACCCACGCCCTATATGCCGAGGTTTTCGAGGAATATAAGACAGGTGACACGGTATCAGGAATTTCCTGATAAAAAAATGGCAATATCCCTTATTCTGTGCTAAGGCATTTCCTCATGGTCCCTCTCTAGGTGGTCGCCTCTGGGATATCCGGGCTCCTAGTACCGTTAGGCAGGGTAGCTCCGGGCTCCCAGAGGCCGACCCCTTGGGGCGCCCACCGCAGGTGGAGGGAAACGATTTCGCAGCAGCGCCAGGGATGGCGCCACCGGTTACCCGGGCTAATTTTAAGTCAGAGGCCTGGGCCTGGTGTGAAGCAGTTATAGATAACGTTCCCGGCAAGAACGGCAACTTCCTGTGGGGTCTGCTGTTGGCCGGTTTCCGGGGGAAAAACCTCCCGCAGTCCATCCACCCACCTCTGGTTCCCTTAAAATCTCCAGATAGCCTTCCTCAGCCAAATCGGCCGCCACACCCAGATATCCTGCCTCCAAAACGGTGACCTGACCCTCGGCCAGGGAGCATTGGCGCGGCGGGCCTGGTGGTCGCCAACGACATCCCCCCTTTTACCATCGCGGGGGGAGCGCCGGCGAAAATTTTCCAATCTCCAAACCCGAACCCGAAGCCTGACCTCAGACAAGGGGCCCTGCCCCCTGCCGTCCTGGTTTACGACTTACTGAAGTCGGCGGCCAAGGGCAACGACGACCAGGAATTCCTGAGGGGCTGCGGCGAGGTCCCACAAGACAAAAGCATTCTTCAAAAAAGGATTAACTTTTTTCGATGGAGTGCCGAAGAAACTTGAAGCGAGCCAAGCAGCCGCGGAATTTCGGAAGGTTTTGAGGGGTGAGATGAATATCCCACGAAAAAATTCGGAGAAACAGTATCTCATTACCGGGGGGGCCGGCTTCATCGGGGTGAACCTGGTCCGGGCCCTGACCCCGTCGGCCAGAGGCATTCGGGTTCTGGATAACTTGAGTGCCGGACGCCGGGAGGATTTGGAGAACCTGCCGGTGGAATTGATGGTGGGGGACATCCGGCATTACCAGGCCGTGGATGCCGCCATGGAGGGGGTCAAGGTGGTGGTCCACCTGGCGGCCCACACCGGGGTAGTCCAGTCGGTGGAGGACCCATCCCTCGACATGTCCATCAATGTCGCCGGCACCCTCAACCTGCTCCAGGCGGCGGTGCGTCACGGTGTGGAGCGCTTTATCTTCGCTTCCACCGGCGGCGCCATCGTCGGGGCGGCCACGCCCCCGGTGCATGAGGCGATGCCGCCCTGCCCCCTCTCTCCCTACGGCGCCGGCAAGCTGGCCGGCGAGGGCTATTGCTCCGCTTTCTGGGGGAGTTACGGCCTCAAGACCGTGGCTCTCAGGTTCTCCAATGTCTACGGCCCCTACTCCTACCACAAGGGGAGCGTGGTGGCCAAATTTTTCCGGCAAATCCTGGCCCAGGAACAGCTCACGGTGTTCGGGGATGGCAAGCAAACCCGGGATTTTGTTTATGTGGAGGATCTCTGTGACGCCATCCTGAACGCCGTGGATGCGGATGTCCCTTTCGGCCAGCCCATTCAACTGGGATCGGGCCAGGAGACCAGCATAAACCATTTGCTGGTGATGTTGCGGACTGCGGTGAGGCCCCGGGATTTTCCCCGGGTGCGCTATGCCCCGGCCCGGAGCGGGGAGGTGCGGCGGAATTTTGTGTCCATTGCCCGGGCCGGCAAGTATCTCAACTTTTCCCCCCGGAATGATCTGTCTCGGAATCTCACACAGACCTGGGAGTGGTTTCAAGCCCAGGAGTTGGCTCTGGCGAGCTGAACGAGAGGGCTGCCTCCGGGAGCGACAAGCCTTTTCAGCCCCCTAGGCGGGTCGGGAGGGGGGTATGGGAGAAGGGGAGGGGCCCCAAGGCTTCTGGACCTCCCCCCATGAAGCTTTCTCTTAAGGATCTTTATTTGAGATTGTTGCAAATAGTTTTTGGGGAGAGGGGGGGCCCACGGGCTGGAAGCCCGTGCTACCCGGGGCTGCCACAGGTGAGGACACCTGTGCCACGGGCCCCTGCCCCCTATAACCCCCGTAGGGGTGCAATTCATGGCGCCCTCTAGGGGCGTGATAAATCACGCCCCTAGAGGGGGTTGGGTGGGGAGTCGTAGGGGCACGGCTTGCCGTGCCCAAGGGCGGGGGGCCAGTGGTCCCCCGCCCCGTCCCTCAAGATACTTTTGCAACAAACTCAATTTAAGGGCCGCCCCCCTGGGAGATCTCCCACATATCCCAGTTAAAGGTG
>CBFDAH010000162.1:0-6707 GCA_965602785.1 uncultured Syntrophobacterales bacterium | reverse complement strand
CCCGGTATGGTTCGATTATGCCTTTTGAGGAGCTAAGGATATAAGCGAAAAAACTAATTCAATAACATTGACAATGAGCCGGGGGTGATGATAAAAAATATTATAAGAAGATTTGAAAGTTTTGTGGGATAAGTTGCGTGGATCAGGAAGACAGGTTCAAGGTATCCACGAAAACCACAGTGCGGGCTAGGGAAGGGACGATACCATGAGGACCATATGGTTGCTGATAATTTTATTACTGGCCTTGGTCATGGCGTGGGGGCCTGGTCCGGCCATCGCCCAAGATGAGGCAGCCGGCGAGCAATTGCAGAAATCGTGTCAACCCATGACCAATACGGAACTTGAACAAGTCAGCGGTAAGAATACCAACGTAGTTCTTCAGGATGATGATGTAGTAGTGCAGCCACAGCCGCAGATAGTGAGTCGGACACAATTTACTGAGTCTACCTACCAACTCCAAAGGAATGGACATAATCGCGTTGGATTCCCAGTTACCAACCTACATATAGTGCAACGAAACCAAGGATAATAATACAAGTATGATTTTTATTTGATCTGATTAACTCCTAACTCCTCCAACCCCGTTCTTTGCTCTTTCCCTAAATAATAATTACCCATCATTTCTGTCCGGCTAGGCCAGAGCTAAGGTTAACTCTGGAAAATAACGCATATATTTCTCCTCTAGTTCGGGTAATTCAAGGAGTTCCTGAAAAGAGCATCTCCTGAACAAGTTGAGTTGTAAAAGACGCATCAAGTATTGCAAAGTAATGTTTAAGTTACACAAAAACTTGAGGTAACAAAGCAGGAGATAGACGATGAGCGCCTCGTAGATCTGGGTCAGCACGGCGTTCTCGGGGTTGCCGAGGAAGGCCTTGATCTTCAAGTTTTGTTTGATAAAGCGGAATAAGATTTCGATCGGCCAGCGCTCTTTATAGATATCGGCGATGGTCTTGGCCGCCAGCCGAAAATGGTTGGTTAAAAAGACGTAACGCTTGCCGGTGGCCGGGTGAGGTAGGCGATGCGGCGCAAGGGAACAGGGCATTCTCCAGCCTTTGCGCCCGTCAAGCGGATGGTCTGGTCAGGGTGCGAGCCTTTTTGACCTCATGCTCTCTGGCCGGCGTGATGGCCACAAAGGCCGGCAGGTAGCCGTTGTGATCCAGGAGAGTGTGGAGCTTGAGACCTGCCCTGGTGCGACGGAAGGAGGCCCAGGGAAAGAGCGTGAGGCACAGGCTCACCACCGTGGCGTCCAGGCTGCAGAGCTTGTTTTTGAACCTGAAGCGGTGCCGGGGGACTCGGGTCAGACAGCGCTGATACATGAGGGCAAACCGGGCCTCGAAAAAGCTGGCCGGCCGCTGCTTATTGGCGTCGGCGCCGGTGGAGCGGGCTGGGCGGCCGGTGCCGTGCTATGCTTCCAGTTTGGACAAATGATGTCTCGGAATCAGTTTGAGCATCTGATGAAAGATTGTGTTACAATGGGCCATAGTCCAAAATCTCCTTTCTGTTTAATAGGTTATGGCTAACCCATTCTAACAGCTCTCCAGGAGTTTTCGGACTTTTTTTAGTCAGTTAACCGGACAGTACTGAGGGAATTTAATCAGTTCCATTATTTCACCACTTCGATACCCCTCCGGAAAGCGACATGATTCTTGATATTCTTGGCCGCCTCTTTCGGGTCAAGATAGTACCAGGCAGCATCTTTATTTACCTCGCCATCAACATCGATATGATAATAACTGGCCTGGCCCTTCCAGCCACAGAAAGTATGGTAGTCACTTTCTTTCAGGTATTGCTTATTAATGGCATGCGGCGGGAAATAGTGATTACCCTCCACTTCGATAGTATCATCGCTTTCGGCTAAGATGACATTCTTCCACATCGCCTTCATTTGTAGGGTCCTCCCTTCCTTGGGAATTGACGCCCAACACCTCAGGGCTCGCTTTTCTTGAGCATCACCAGGGCAAACCAGCCCTCTGGGTCGGTAAACCATCTGGTGGCCACCAAGCCGGCTTGCTGAAAATCCAGGTGGGCGTTTTCCCGGCTGAACTTCTGACAAATCTCCGTGCGAATAGTCTCACCGGGCCTACAGGCTACGGATAAATCGAGGTCGGCTAGCCTGGCGGCAGTCAGACATTTCGCCCGTAAGTGCATCTCAACCCGCTCCTTTTCCTCAACAAAAACAGAGAGATGCTCAAAATCAGCGATATTGAAGTCGGCATTAAAGGAGCGATTGAGGTTGCGCAAAATGTTTTTATTGAACTCCGAGGTAACCCCCTGGCTGTCGTTATAAGCGGCTTCGATAATTTCGGTGGGTTTGAGCATATCCAGGCCCAATACCAATCTGTCCTCAGGATTCATGATGCCGGCCATATTCTTGAGGAACATGATCCTTTCATCTTTTAGAAAATTACCGATAGTGCTTCCCAAAAAAGTGAGTAATTTTCGGTTGCGTGGCAAAACTTCCAGGTGCCGGCTAAAGTCGGCGATGATCCCGAAGATGTGCAAATCCGGGAAAAGGTCCAGGAGTTCTTCACAGGCCTCGAGAAGGGCGCTCTCACTGATGTCCACCGGAACGTAGCGTAACCTGCTTAAACCTAAACCGTCGGCCGCGTCTAAAAGAATTCTGATCTTTCGATTGGAACCGCTGCCCAGTTCCACCAGATCTCCCGAATCCTGAGCAAAAAAGGCCATAATTTCAGCAGCGGCTTGTTCGAGGATGCTAAGCTCCGTCCTGGTCAAATAATACTCGGGCAGGCCGCAGATTCTTTCAAATAACCAGGACCCGTGCGCATCATAAAAATACTTGCTCGGGAGACGCTTCTGGGGCTGGGTCATGCCTTCCCAAATATCCCTACCGTTTTCCTGACTGGTGTCCTCGGAAAGGCGGTTCAGAATATCCAGGCGCTCGATTCGTTGGGTGACTTTGTTTCGCAAATTCATCGTAGGCCTCCAGGAAACTACTGCTCAGGTCATAATATAGATGAATTGTGATTACTCGGAGCCTTTAAAAGGTTAATTTGAGGGGAGGGCCGGGGGACTACAGGCCCCCCGCCCTTGGGCACGGCAAGCCGTGCCCCTACAACTCCCCTCCCAACCCCCTGTAGGGGCTTGATTTATCAAGCCCTGAGGGTGCCATGAATTACGCCCCTAAGGGTTTGGGAGAGGGGTCAGGGGTCCGCGACCCCTGGCCCCCTCTCCCAAAAGCAAATTTTAAGGTTCAGTAGTCGCCTCAACGGCACGGCACGAAACGCACGCTGGACAGTGAATCATGAACCATATTTTCCATGGCTGCCAGGGTCCTGATAATGTGTTCCCGGGTATTGTCCACCCCCAGGGAAAGGCGAATGGCACAATGGGCCTGTTCCTCGGTGAGCCCCATGGCCAGGAGAGCGTGAGAGGGTTTCGGGGAGCCGGAGCGGCAGGCGGAACCGGAAGAAAAGGAGATGCCCTGTTGGTCGAGAGCCAGGACCAGTGATTCCCCCCGGATACCCGGCAGAGAGAGGTTCAGGGTGTTGGGCAGCCGTTCCATGGGATGCCCGTTCAACCTGGCCTCAGGAAAAATCTTCAAGATGCCTTCCCACAATTCATCCCGCCAGGTTTTGACCCGTGCCATTTGGCTGAGACGCTTTTCCGCCAGTTCGGCGGCCACACCGACCCCCACGATCCCCGGGGTGTTTTCGGTGCCGGCCCGCCGGCCGCCTTCCTGCCCCCCACCGTGCACCAGGGGCTCCAAATCAAGACCCTTTCTGACATACAAGGCCCCAATCCCTTTGGGTCCATGGAACTTGTGACCGGAAAGGGAGAAAAAATCCACCCCCAAGGATTCCAGGTCCAGTGGAATTTTCCCTAAGGCCTGCACCCCATCGGTGTGAAAAAGCGCGCCATGCGCATGGGCCAGGGCCGCCAGGTCCCTGATGGGCTGAATTGAGCCGGTCTCGTTGTTGGCCAACATAATGCTTACCAGGCAGGTGTCTTGGCTCAGAGCCCGTTCCAGGTCTTCCAGGCGGACCCGGCCATACTCATCCACCGGCAGGTAAGTTACGGGAAAGCCATTTTTTTCCAGCCAGTGGCAGACCTTTAATACCGAGGGGTGTTCGATGGTCGAGGTAATCACCTGATGCTTTTTGTCCTTATTGGCTAAAGCCACCCCTTTGATGATCATGTTGTTGGCTTCACTGCCGCCGCCGGTAAAGATAAGCCGACGGGCTGTGGTCCCCAAGAGATTGGCCAACTTGCGGCGAGCCTCCTCTAACGCGGACTTGGCCTGTCGGCCCTCCTGGTAAATGGAGGAAGGGTTGCCGTATTGACTTTCCAGAACCCGCAGCATGGCCTTTTGCACCTCGGGATGAGCCGGGGTGGTGGCGTTGTGGTCCAGGTAAATCCTTTCCTTGGCGGTGAGGGGCGCTTTTTTCAAGGCCAGGGGGACATGGCTCGACTCCCCCGTGTCGATGGCCAGGGTGTCGCCCGAGTCCGGAGCCCGAGAAACCTCGCACAACAAGGCTTTGTAAATGGGAAATCCAGAGATGGGGTCATAGCGCAAGTCAGTAAGATCGTTAATATTGCAGTCCTGCCAGGCCTTGGGGCCGAGGGGACCGCCACCCCCCATGTTGGCTTCGATGGCGCCTTTGGCTATGTCGTCGGTGACAATGGCCCGCATCCTTACCTGTCCCCGGGGACTTTTAACAACCACCTCGTCCCCGTGGGCAATGCCCCGGGCTTGGGCGTCCTCGATATTGAGCATCACGGTGGGCTCAGGCCGTTGCTTGACCAGTCCCGGGATTCCGTGAAACTGGGACCGGAAGTCGGTGGTAACCCGAGCGCCGGAGTTGAAAACCAGGGGAAAGGTTTGCGCCATTTCCGGCTGGGATATAGGGCTTTCCAGGGGTTCGGTGTACACCGGCAGGGGGTCATAGCCATGCTCTTCAAGGATGGTGGAGGCAATTTCGAATTTGCCGGTAGGGGTGTCAAAGCCAGGCTGACCGTCCGGCCGCAACAGACCCTTTTCCCACTTTTTGTATTGCATGAAGGCGGGGGCCACCTGAACCTGGCCACCCGCAGCGCGCACCTCTTCCAGGGTAAAGGGCGAGCCTTTCAAGACGTACCGTAAAAGGTCTGCCTCGTTTTGGGGGTAGAGGTGGCCGTAACCCAGACGGTCCGCCAGTTCGGCAAAGATGAAAAAGGCGCTCCTGGCCTCACCCACCGGTTCAATGACCCGTTCCCTGATGCGGAACATGGGTCCGTAAGTCATATAGGACTCAATTTCATACCAGGTGGCGGCTGGGAGCACCAGGTCGGCATAGGCGCAATCTGCGGTGAAATTGATGTCGATGCACGTCAGAAAATCAAGGCCCTCCAGAGTTTGCCGCCAGACCTCGGGCTGCGGCCAGGCGGTAATTATGGAGCCGCCCAGGATGATGAGTGAGCGGATGGGATAGGGCCGCCCCTGGAGCACCGCCTCGGGGAGGGCATTGGCGTGGGATTCTCCCCGATACAGGCTGTAAACCGGGAAGCGGTCCCGGCCCAGGGCTTTTTTGACATCAGGGTTAGGAACCAAGCCCTCCCGGTTGATGGGGAAGATATTTTCCCGCATGGTGAAGCAGCGACCGCCCGGCACGTCCAATTGCCCGGCCAGTCCCCAGAGAACCATGGTGGCCCTGATGGCCTGGACGCCGCTGTCGCTGTATTCCAGACCCGAATACATCACCGGCGAGGCGCCGTGGGCCTGGGCAATCCTCCGGGCCAGGGTGCGAATGGTCTCGGCGGGGACCCCGCTGATGGGTTCTACTACCTCCGGCCGAAAGTGTTGCACATACTGAGCAAATTCTTCAAAACCATGGGTCCAATCCCGCCCAAAAGCGTCGTCATAAAGCTCTTCCTCGATGAGGACCTGGCACAGGGCCAAGGCCAGGGCCCCGTCCGTGCCGGGTCTAATGGGGATCCATTGGGCGCCCTCAATTTTAGCGGTCAGGGTCCGCCTGGGGTCGATGACCACCAGCTCGACGCCCCGCTGGCTTGCCTCGATGATCCGTTTATAATCCAGAGGTGGGCAGTCTGTGGCGGGATTGGCGCCCCACACCACAATCAGGTCGGCATGTTCCAGGTCCGAGAACATATTGATGAACATGCCGCCCATGGTGACGTGGGGGGCGATCATGGCCATGGAGACGTAGCAGAGGGCCCCCACCCCCATGGTGTTGGGCGAGCCGAAGGGAAAAAGCAGGCTCGAGGCCGAGGATACAGCCACTCCTTGGGGCTGGAACACGTCACACATGGCCAACTCAAAACTACCCCGGCCGGTGTAGACGGCCGCAGCCTCCGGCCCATATTTCGCTTGGAGGGCCGTAAGCTTCGAAACAATCTCCTCAAAGGCTTGATCCCAGGTGATGCGCTCAAATTCGTAGGTGCCTTTGGGACCTTTTCTTTTTAAGGGATAGAGGAGGCGGTTCTCGGAATAAACAATCTCCGGAGAGTGCACCCCGAGCTTACAGGTGATCCCGAAGGGTGTGCCTTCATCGGCCCGCACTGCGGCAATTTTGCCGTCTTGATCGTACGTGACGATTATCCAGCAGCCGGCCGGGCAGATACCGCAGAGGGCTCGATGCTCCCTTGGTGAAGCCATACTGTCAACAAACCTCAAAGGATATTAATTTATTCCGATTATTCCCTTTGCTCCGCAAAGAGAATAATGCTTTTTCAGTGGGGGGAGGGCC
>CBFDAH010000161.1:0-6721 GCA_965602785.1 uncultured Syntrophobacterales bacterium | reverse complement strand
CTCTGACCCCTGGCCCCCTCCCCCACATCTCTTTAATTCTCCTTCCGTCGGCCAGCGTCGGGTGAAGAAGCGTTCGGCCAGGTGGCGGGCCAGGTGGAGCCAGTTATCCAGGGTGGTGCGGAAATACCCCTTCTCCAGCCAGCGGCGGCCGGAACTGGCCACCGGCGGCGTGAGAATCTGGAGACGGGCCCGGCCCCTCAGGCGCAGCACCAGGTCCAGGTCTTCGGGGCGGCGGTGGCTGAAGCCCCCCAGCGATAGGAACAGGGAACGCCGGATGATCAGCACCTGGTCGCCGTAGGGGAGGCCCAGGAGGCGGGCCCGGCGGTTGGCCCCCCAGGCGATGAAGCGCAGGGCCGGGGTGGACGGCATCAGGCCCAGTTCAAAGGCCCCGGCGGCAAAGGCGGGATCGGCCGCAACCCGGCGCAGGGCCTGAAGATGGTCTGACCCGAGACGCGTATCGGCATGGAGGAAGACCAGGAGATCTCCCAAGGAGGCCAACGCCCCGGTATTCATCTGGCTCCCCCGGCCCCAGGGCGCCCTGAGAACCCGGACCGCGGGGAAGCCAGCCGCCACCGCCAGGGTGTGGTCAGTGCTCCCCCCGTCCACCAGGATGATCTCCAGGTCCGGAGCGGTCGGCAGCCCTGCCAGGGTCCTCTCCAACACTCGCCCCTCGTTGAGGGTGGGGATGATAATAGATATCTGGGGGGAGGGCCGGGGGACCTGAGCCCCCTCCCCCATCGCAACTTTCACCCGAGACAGCATGTCATGGACACCTTGCTTATCATTTTTGCCAAGGAGCCCGTGCCGGGGCAAGTAAAAACGCGCTTGTGTCCACCATTAAATCCGGAGGAGGCCGCCGAACTCTATAGGTGTTTTTTGGCGGACGTCCTGGAGGAAATGCAACGCCTCAGCGATGTGGCCCTGGCCCTGGCCTACACCCCGGTGGACGCCCGGCCCTTTTTTCAGGAACTCGTCCCCCCCGAGGTACGCCTGGTGCCCCAGAGCGGTGCTGATTTGGGGGAGCGACTCTCCGCCGCCTGCCACTGGGCCCTCTCCTCAGGTTTTAGGGCTGTAATGATCCGGAACAGCGACAGTCCTGATCTTCCCGGGGAGTTGGTCAGGCAGGCCGGGGATCTTCTTCGCACCGGCCAGACCCAGGTGGTTCTGGGGCCGGCCCCTGATGGGGGTTACTACCTGGTGGGCCTGGCGGTGCCTCCCGGAAACCTCTTCCAGGGCATTGCCTGGTCCACTGCCACGGTGCTGGACGAAACCCTGGCCCGGATTCGGGGCCGGGGCCTGGCGCTGCACCTCCTCCCTCCCTGGGCTGATATCGACGGTTTTTCGGACCTCCAGCGTTTTGCCGAGCGCTCTCTGGTGCCGGGTCAACCCGGGTGGCGCTCACACCGTCAGGCCAGAGAGTTGCTGAAAATAACGTCAACATAAACAATTGCTAATATGACGTTAACAAACATTCCCCCACTTTTCCCTCCAAAAATCAACTCGCTTAAATTACACAACAATACGGACTACCCCCGAGCCGCGGAACGCTGTATCGCCTGCTGTGAACCCTTCGCCCCACCCCGCTAACTCAGCTAGGTCACGGGCCGGAACGACGCCGCCGTGGGCAAACAGGTCCTGCGGCGCCTCTGCCCCAAGTGCGCCCGGGAACCGCAGGCCGCGGAGATGGTCAATATCTGGTAAGGTCAAAAAAACCTTGAGGGGAAGGCAGGAGGTGCGCCACTCTCCCGCCTTCCCCTCAAACTAACTCCTTTTTTCCGGTAGCACGGGCATCTTGCCCGTGCCGCACGGGCTGGAAGCCCGTGCTACCGCTATGTGGTTATGGGTTTGGTGGAGGGGCAGGGGTCTGCGACCCCTGGCCCCCTCCCCCAAATAATCTCCTAATCCCCCCCCAGCCTCTGCAGTGTGACCCAGCGGGGTTCGGCTCGGGCCAACCGGTCCTTGAGCTCCGTCACCTGTTGCTCCAGTTTATCCACCTCTTCCCGGAGGGCCAGGTTTTCAGCTTCCTGGGCCGCCAGGCGCGCCTCTAGCCCCTTCCCGCCGGCCGTTTTGGGGGGCGCCTTGGCCTTCGGGGGGCTGGTCAAGAGGTCTGGTACTACGGCGTCCAGGTGGCTCTCCGGCACCAGGGCGTCCAGGGGGTTTTTCCCGATGGTGGGGCGCTTAGCCATGCTATTCCCTCCCTTCCTGGCGGATTACCTCCTGGGCCAGGGCCCGGTAGTCCACGGCCCCGGCGCTCTTCGGGTCGTACTGGGTGATGGGCTGGCCGAAGGAGGGGCATTCAGCCAGGCGGATGTTCTCCCGGATGACCGTCTGATAGACCAGATCCCCGGAACGTTCCCTGAGCATCTCCACCACTTCCCGGGCGTGGCGGGTGCGGTTGTCCACCCGGCAGGCCAGGACGCCCGTCACTTTCAGCTCCGGATTGAGGCGCTCCTGCACCACCGCCACGGTGTGGAGTAGTTGGGCCAGGCCCGCCATCGCCATGACGTGGGCCTCCACCGGCACCAGGAGCTCCTGCGCCGCGGCCAAGGCGTTGATGGTGAGGATACCCAGAGTGGGAGGACAGTCCAGCAGGACATAGTCCCAGCGGTCCGCCGGCAGTTTGGCTAACTGCCGCCTCAGGATGCTCTCCGCCCCCACTTCCCCGGCCAGGACTTTCTCCACTCCCACCAGCCAGGCCGAAGAGGGCGCCACCTCCACCCCGGCGGCCCCGGTCTCCTGGACGAATTCCAGGAGATCCCCGTCTCCCATAAAAATACCCCACACCCCCCTGCCGGCATTCCTGATGCCGAACCAGGAGGTGCCTGAGTGTTGCGGGTCCAGGTCCACCATCAGCACCCGGCGTCCCTGCTCTCCCAGAGCCGCCGCCAGGTTGACGCTGGTGGTGGTTTTGCCGCTCCCGCCCTTCTGGTTGGCGATGGCCAAGGTCCTCATAAGCCGTCTCCTCCCCCTGCCCTTGTCCTTCCCGTCCGGGAGGTCAAGGACCACATAGTGCAGTATCACGGATAACCTTTACCAAACTTAACCTCTAGCTCCCCATCCCCCGGTGGGGGGAAGGGGAAACCCTGGCACTTGAAAAAAGGTTTTTCACCTCCACCCCGGCCCACCCCCTTCAAAGGGGAGGGTGAAAACGCCCGTGGGTTATGGGTCAAGATAACCCCAAAACCTCACCAAACCCCCAGCTCGGCCCTTAAGTCCCAAAAAGAAACCCCGAGTCCTGTCCCTGGCCATGTCAGGCTTTCCACCTGGAACTGGCCGGGACACTCGGGGCGTCTCGCTTCGAACCACAAGCGGCCTCACCTATAGGGGCCTCCGGTCCAACCTTGTTTCTTGCCACCTTGCCACAGAGGCGAGAGGATGTCAACCATTCCCTCCAGCCGGAGCACCCCGGAGCCCATCTCCCCCTGCCCCACCCCCATTTTGCCTTAACCGGGAAGGGTTTTTATGGTATCGTTCACCCCAAGGCAACCCGGGGGGCTCCCCCTCGACTTCGCAACCCTCTCCTGAAAGGCTGCCCCTATATGAATCTCATCACCAAAAGGCTGGTAGTTGTTGTCCTCTGTCTGGCCATTCTCTGGCCTCTGGGAGCGGCCCTGGCTAAACGGCGGCCCCGCAGCCCCCGGGCGGTCGGGATTTCTTACCTCTCGGACCTGGAACGGCGCATCTATCGCCTCACCAACCAGGTGCGGCGCAAGCACGGCGTCCCCGTCCTGGATTGGGAGAGGTCCTTAAATGCCGTGGCACGGGCCCACAGCGCCGACATGCTCATGCGGGGCTATTTCTCCCATACCAATCCCAACGGCAGGTCCCCTCACGACCGCCTGGTCTCCGGTTACCAGTTTTCTCTGACCATGAGCGGTGAAAATATCTGGAGCGGTACGGGCCACGACTCCAGAGAAACCTCCCTTTTGGCCCGCATTATTGTGGATAGTTGGATGTCCAGCCCCGGCCACCGGAAGAACCTAGTCAATCCGAAGTATTCTGACGTCGGCGTGGGTGTAGCCGCCCGGGGAAAAAATATCCGGGTCACCCAGGTCTTTGTGCGCCACAAGCGCTGAACGAGGCTAGAACGAAATTGCTAAAGTTAGCGAATTTTAAAAAAGCGGTTTTTATTCCCCCCTTTTTTAAAGGGGGGTTAGGGGGGATTTCTCTATCCCCTTGAAAATCCATCTAAATCAACCTTTTTCAAAGGAGGACTTTATGTGTTCCTGATATTCAAGGATGCTCACAATTACGCGGATTTATGCAACAAAGTACTAGTCTCAAGCCTAAATCATACCAGGCTTTCTGAAATAGTTCCTGGGGCTACCCTCGCCGCAGGAACCGATTTTTTTAGAGGCCTCATACGAAGATGTGCTCAACTAGGTAACTCCGGCAGATGCTGAAGTCAAATCTTCTTTATGGTTGGTGGCACAGGCGTCTCGCCTGTGCAGGCGCAGGCTAAAGCCTGCGGCTACAGAAAATACAAATTTGATTCCATCTCCGTATTAAATCGACCTGGCTCCAACCGATGATCCGTCAAGTGCCCCCATGACTCTGTGGCAGATGCTCCTTGGGCTGGCCGCCGTACCCTTTGTCTGGTTAGGGGTACACCGGGCCCTTAGCCCCTTCCGGACCGTGAACCTGCGGCAGCTCGACCTCCCCGGCGATATCAAACAGGACTCCCCCGGACGCCTCCGGATCGGCGCCTTCAATATCGCCCATGGGCTGAACCATGATCAAACCCGTCTCAGAAGGCCCCCGCGCCAGGTGATCCAACGCCGCCTGGAGCAGATGGCCGACCTGCTCGCCGAAAGCAGGCTCGATCTTTTGGTGCTAAACGAAGTGGATTTCGACTCGGTGCGCACCCATGGCCTCAATCAGGCGGAAATTATCGCCCGCCGGGCCGGGTTCCCCTTCCTGGTGGAACAGACTAACGTTGACGCCGCCCTGCCCGGGGTCCGGATCCGGACCGGCAATGCCCTCCTGAGCCGCTATCCTTTGACAGATTCCCGGGTGATTCCCTTCCCGGGACACCACCTCCTGGAAACTCTTTTCTGGGGCAAGAAAAACGGGCTTTTGTGCACTGTCACACTCAAAGAGACCTACCGTTTCGAGCTCCTGGCGGTCCACCTGGAGCATCGCCTGGAGACCGTTCGCTTCCAGGCGGCCCGGGCCATCGACGCCTTGCGCCGCACTTCCGCTCTGGACCTGGTGGCCGCCGGGGATTTCAACTCCACCCTCTCGCACTTTCCCCATGCCGCCTCCCACCCGTCCGGGATTACGGCCTTTTCCTGGCTCCTGGCCCAGGGAGATTTTAAGACCCTCCCCATGGATGGTCCGGCCCCCGAGGATCTGACTTTTTCCTCTGATCGCCCCCGGCTAGTCATCGACTGGATCCTGGTCCCCCGGCACTGGCGCATTCTCGACAAGCAATTGCTGGATCGGGGCCTCTCGGACCACCGGCTGGTGGTCATGGAAGTGGAGGTGCGGGAAAAGCCAGAACCCTGAGGCCCCTCCCCTCTCCTAACTTCCCCCAACCCACCGCCAGTACTTAATTGTAAAATTAACGAATTTTCAAAAGCGTTTATTATCCCCCCCTTTTTTAAAGGGGGGGTAGGGGAGATTTGTCTATCTACTTGAATGTCCTGCTAAATCACACTTTTTCCAACGGAGACTTATGCCTTCCTTATCTTTAAGGATTCTTGCAATTGCTCACGCTGATTTATTCAACTAAGTCCTGGTAGGGGCTTGATTTATCAAACCCTAAGGGCGCCACGCACCCGAAACTCCCTTAGTGGTTAACCGTCCCCTGTGACCCCGTGATGGCAAAGCAATTTCAACTGAGCGCCCGCCAGCTTCCAGGTAGACCTGCCGCGCAAAATCCGATATGGTGAATAGACTATAAACCGCCAACGTCCTTTGTTTGGCCACCTCGACCCGGGAGTTTTGTATGCCTGACCTGAAAACCATTTCTCAAGACCTCATCGCCAGCCTGGACCTCACCTACGAACCCGTGGGCGTCACCCTCTTCAAGGAGGGAGATCCCCTCCCCGCCGGCCTCCCCCTCACCAGCGAGAATCTGAAAAGCTACTGCCAATCCGTCGCCCTGGCCGGCAAGGGCCGGGTGCTCCTCCTGGATCGGGAACATCAGGGCTGCAAGCTCGGCACCTCGGTCCTGGGCTTCGAATCCGAAAACCTGGAGCACTACCTGGACGACGGGGTTCTGGAAAAGTACGGAGTGGGCCTGTTCGCCACCGAGGAGGCCTCCGAGGCCACCATCCGGGAGTCCACCTACCTGGAAAAAGGCAAAACTCGGGCCGCGCTGGTGGCGCCCTTGCGCACCTTCACGGACACCCCCCAGGTGGTGGTCTTCACCGCGGACAGCGAGCAGGTCATGTGGCTCCTCTATGCGGCGAACTACGAACGAGGCGGGCGCATGGACCTGCCCCAATCCGGTGGGGCGCTGGGAGGCTGCGCCGACATCACCGCCTTTCCCCTCCTCACGGCAACCCCCAACGTCACCTTCCTGGGCCTGGGCTGCCGCATCAAAGCGGACCTGGACCCCTGCCACCTCATGATGGGCATTCCCGGCAACTCCCTGGAAATGCTCCATACCCACATCCTGGACATGGCCAAACCCATCGCCATGCTCAAGAAGGCTAGGGCTGGAGGGGCTTAAGGAAATATGCGGGGGGAGGGCCAGGGACCTGAGGTCCCTGCC
>CBFDAH010000160.1:0-6745 GCA_965602785.1 uncultured Syntrophobacterales bacterium | reverse complement strand
CCCTCCCCTCAAACTCCCCTCCCCCCCCCCTGTAAGGGAGCCGGGGCAGGCGGTACTTGCGGCCCCGCCTCCCCCGGCTTATAGAAATCCCCTCTAAGGGGTTGGGGGAGGGGGTGTTGGGGAGGGGGCAGGGGTCTCTGACCCCTGGCCCCCTCCCCAACATCTTACCCCCCCATATCGGCCAGATCCTGGGCTCGCCAGGTGGCGGATTCGATGGCGCTGATGACTGCGGCCCGGAAGGCCCCGATTTCCAGGGCGTGGAGGCCGTGGATGGTGGTGCCCCCAGGGGAGCTCACCAGGTCTTTCAGGATGGCCGGGTGGAGGTTTTTCTCCAGGATAAGGCGGGCGGTGCCCAGAAGTGTTTGGGCGGCCAGCTCCAGGGCCAGAACCCGGGGCAGGCCCATCTTGACGGCGCCGTCGGCCAGGGCCTCCAGGAACACGGCCACGAAGGCCGGACCGCTGCCGCTCAGCGCGGTTACTGCATCCAGGTGGATTTCATCCACCATTTCGGCGCGCCCCACGGCCCGGAAGAGGTCCAGAGCCAGGTCCAGGTCTTCCGGAGTGGCCCGGCTCCCCGGCGACAAAGCCGTCATGCCGGCCTGCACCAGGAGTGGGGTGTTGGGCATGGCCCGGATCACCCGGCTGCTATGCAGGACCTCTTCGAGGAGGGCCAGGGGCACTCCAGCCGCTAGTGAAATCACCAGTTGCCAGGGCCGGGCGAAATCCCTGATTTGCTCCATTACTTCCTTGAGAAACTGGGGCTTGACGGCTAGCACCACTACAGGGGAGTGCATTACTTCCGGATTGTCCAGGGCCGCTTCGATCCCCAGCTCCGCCATTTCTTGTTGCCGCTTCGGGTCAGGGTCATAGTAGACCAGGTCTTCCCGGGTTACCTTGCCTGCCGCCAACAGGCCACGCAGCAAGGCCCCGCCCATGGCGCCTACGCCGATGAAGCCCAGCTTGGCCACCTTCAGCTGTTCCTGGTTTTGTTCGGTCATTGACATCCACCCCCAAAACCGTCATATTGGGAAATCGTTTCCTATTTTGGCATGCTTTTTCCATGGAACATAAGGAAAAAAAGGCAAAAACCGAAAAAGATGGGCCAAAATTGCAGAAGATTCGAGAGAGGCCGGCGATGATTCCGCCTCACCCTCCGGGAGAAGTTGAAACATGGTGAGTCCGTCTGAAGCCAGGCCTTTGCTGGCCCTCACCATGGGTGACCCGGTGGGGGTGGGCCCGGAAATCACCGTCCTGGCCCTGGCCGACCCCGCGGTCTACCAGGCCTGCCGTCCAGTGGTGCTGGGGGATTTCCCCGCCCTGGAGCGGGCCCGCCGGGAGTTCACCCCCGACCTGATATTGCAACCCGTAAAGGACCCTTCCCAGGGGCGTTACCAGGTCGGCATTATTGATCTTATACCTCTTTCCCACCTTGCCCCCGAGAATCTGCTCCACTGCCACCCCACCGCTGCGGGGGGCGAGGCTATGGTTTCATACATCCTCACCGCCATTGACATGGCCTTGAATAAGGAAGTGGCGGGGATGGTCACCGGTCCCATCAGCAAGACCGCCTTGAACCTGGCGGGCTACCGCTATCCCGGGCACACGGAGCTCCTGGCAGACCGCACCGGGGCCAAAGAGGTGGCCATGATGTTGGCCGGGGGGAATTTCCGGGTGGTCCTGGCCACCATCCACTGCGCCCTGGCGGAGGTTGCCGATCGCTTGAGCTTCGACGGTCTCATACGCCTCTTCCGCCTCACCTGTCATGCTTTGCAGCATGACTTTGGCATCCCCCACCCCCGCCTGGGGGTGGCCGCTCTCAACCCCCACGCCAGTGAAAGGGGACTATTCGGCACGGAGGAAAAGGAAATCATCATTCCGGCGGTGCTTGAGGCCCACGACCGGGGTTTGCCGGTGACCGGCCCCTTCCCGGCCGACACCCTGTTCTGGCGCCACGCCCAGGGGGAGTTCGACGCCATCTGTGCCATGTACCACGACCAGGGGCTTATTCCCCTGAAACTCCTCCACTTTATGGACGCAGTAAACGTTACTCTGGGGCTGCCCATCATCCGCACCTCCGTGGATCACGGCACTGCCTACGATCTGGCCGGCACCGGCCAGGCCTACCCGGGAAGTCTCAAGGCCGCGCTGTTTATGGCCGCTAAGATAGCCAGGCGCAACTCTCGGGAATGATCCTCAAAAATCCCCCCTGGTTCCCCCACCATTGATGAAATCCTTTCACGGTTTTTCCCCATGAGGCTGAAAAATTCCCAGGAGAGGTTAGCATGAAAACCGCCCCCTCGACCCAGCCTCCTGGAAAGGTGGAATAACCTCCCCCTTGGCGGCCGTCAGAGTCGGGCTCCTTCCCCGGAACTCTACAAGATTTTCGCCACCTCGAAATGCATGCCGTCCAGGCGGCCCTTGTAGTGCCCGCCCCAGTAAAAGCCGAATTCATTAGCCAGGGGCACAAGCTCCCGCAGCGACCCTTTTTCCCCTCCCAAAGCAGGCACATGCCCGATCTTATTCCACGAATAATTAAGGTCGAAGGCGCTGGCGAAGGCATGGTTGCTCAGGGTGGTGGTACTGCCCCGGATGAAACGGGGCACAAAGGCCCCCTCGAAGCTGAGAAGCCGGTCCAAAAGCTTGGCCTCTTCCCAGGCTTTAAAGAGCTTCTGCAATTGGGCGGCAGCCAGACGATGAAACCACAGCCGGCCGGTTTTCGAAGCGCCGGACATTCCCGCCAACTGGGGGATGTCCACCCTCACCAGGTTTTTTTTCACCCAGTCACCTAGAATTTTGATGTGCTCATAATTGCCAGGCATAGGAGCGTGTTTATATTGGAATTTCCCCAATAGAGCCTGGCGCTCGCGATTGCTGACGATGGGGGAAAACCCGGGCCTGGGGGGCCAGTTGGGCCCGGTTTGCCTCGCATCCAGCGGGTCCTCCACCATCTGGAAGCCGAGAAGCATGGCCTGCCCATAGGTGCGGTTGCCCACCACCCCATCCGGTTCCAAGTCGTGTTTCTTCTGGAATGCCATGGTGGCCTGCTCAGTGCGCACTCCGAAAATGCCGTCGGCCTTGCCGGGCTGATACTCCTGGCCGATGAGAAAAAGCTGCCACCGCCTCACCGCGGCGCCCCGTTTGCCGATCCTCAATACACTCATACCCTGCCCTCCCTGGAGACGCAGAAGGAAACCTCTCCGCTCCTTCCCCACCCCCATCCTATGTAGTTCTGTTCGCTGAGTGGAGCCTCCCGGAAGGTCGCCTGACCAGAACTTTCCGGTGCCGTGCCCATCCGCGGGATCAGAAAGCCGGGAGGCAATAATCACCTAACACAGGGGGGAGAATGTGTCGTCTCCACTTAGGAAAACCGACACAGTTTCAGGCTAGGGCTTCTGACCAAGCTGGGACAAGTGCGCCACCTGCCCCGGAGTTATGGTCTCCTGGCGGTGGCGTGGGGTTTTCCTGACTTGAGGAGGTGCAGAACCATGGCGGGACGACACCAGATGAGGGCGGGGCTGGCCAGGACGTGGGTGTCTACGTTGCCCGGCAGATTGTTCGGGGAACTGGGTCCTCTGTCCTTTAGTTCTGGGATCAGTCCCGTTTCGGTTTCCTGAGACCCAGAATCAGCCAGAAACAGGCGAGCAGGATGAAGAACGGAAAGGCGCGGCCATAGGTGGGGATGGCCTCCAGCTCCCGACTGGTAAACCCGGCCACGAGGTCGAAGGAACTCAAGGCCAGCCTGATTTTGCGGATATTTTCTCTTTTCCGGATCTCGTTGGCGACTTCTGGCGATACCTGGTCCGCTTGGCTGATCTGGCGGTTAAATTTCAGGCTCCGTTCTTCGGGAGAGAATACTCTTTGGCCCACAAAGAGGCTGCCCAGGAACAAAAGCACAAGGCCTGTCAGCACAATAATAGTTGCTCTTCGCATGGCGTACCCCTTGATCTTTTCAGGTGAGATGTCCGGGGAATTGGAAGAGGAAACAAGGAGGATATTCTGGGCCTTAGGCCCAGCGGACTTGGGCTTACCGCTCCTGCCGGCTATCCCATCTCCTGATTTCTGCCAAGAACCCTACCTACAATCTCGGCAGACAAAGAAACTTTCTATAGGGTCTTCGGTAATTTTTGCCCAATGTTCCAGTTGAGCTTTCGGGGCGATATAGTTGCCGCACACCGAACAGGGCTGGAGTTCAAAGTCCCGGCCCCAGATGGTGCGCACTCCGTCCTTTTCCGTATAAGGGATAACATTGGTGGGGCAGATGAAGGCGCAGGAACCGCAGCCGATGCAGGCCTCGGCCGCCTCTTTGAAGGGGGTGGCCACCTGTTTCTCGGGGGTGCGGTGGGCCATGGAAATGGCGCTCACTCCCACGATCTCCTGACAGGTGCGCACGCATAGGCCGCAGAGAATGCAGAGTTCTTCCGGGTCCTCCACGTGGAACCGGGTGTCGTAGACGCCATGCTCGCGAGCTAAATCCTGGATGAGCTTGGCCTTGGGGGCCCGGGCCAGGAGCAGCTCCAGCACGAGGCGCCGGGCCTGCATCACCCGCTCTGAGTGCGTCTGCACCTGCAGGTCCGTCTCCACCGGATAGGTGCAGGAATTCACCAGGCGCGTGTGGGGGCTTTCTCCCACCTCCACCACGCACATGCGGCATTGGCCCTCGGAGGGCAGGTCCGAATGGTAGCACAGGGTGGGAATCTCAAAGCCATGGGCCCGGGCGGCTTGCAGCACCGTGAATTCCATGGGAAACCTGACAAAAGTGCCGTTGATATAGAGACCCACTTCTTCGATGGTGGGCGCTTTCACCTGATCCGCAAGTTTCCTGGAGGGCATGAACCTTACTCCCTTCTTACCGCGTCAAACTGGCAGGCCTCGAAACATAAGCCGCACTTGATGCAAATATCCTGGTCGATCTCCTGGGCCTCTTTTTTGATGCCGCTGATGGCCCCCACCGGGCACTCCCGGACGCAGGCCAGGCAACCGGTACATTCCTCCGGGTCGATGGTGTAGATCAGGAGGGGCCGGCAGACCAGGGCGGGACATTTTTTGTTCTGGATGTGGGCCTCGTATTCGGGGCGGAAGTACTTCAAGGTGGAGAGCACCGGGTTGACGGCACTTTGGCCCAGGCCGCAGATGGAAGCCCCGGCCATGGCCTCGCACAGGTCTTCCATGAGGGTGAGATGCTCCATCTCGCCCCGGCCTTGGGTGATTTCCTCGTAGAGATATTTGAGCTGATGCAGGCCCTCCCGGCAAGGGGTGCACTTGCCGCAGGACTCCGCATAGAGGAAGCCGATAAAGTAGCGGGCCACGTCCACCATGCAGCTCGTATCGTCCATGACGATCATGCCGCCCGAGCCCATAATGGAACCCACCTCTTGGAGACTGTCGTAGTCCACGGGGAGGTCCAGGAACTGCTCCGGGATGCAGCCCCCCGAGGGGCCGCCGGTCTGGACCGCCTTGAAGGGGTGCTCGCCGAGGATGCCGCCTCCCAGATCGAAGATGATCTGGCGCAACGTCGTCCCCATGGGCACTTCCACCAGGCCGGTGTTGTTCACCGCCCCCACCAGGGAAAAGACTTTGGTGCCCTTGCTGTTTTCCGTGCCCTGGGCCGCGTACCACTCCGGCCCCATATTGATGATTTCCGGGACGTTGGCCCAGGTCTCCACGTTGTTGATGGTTGTAGGCAGCCCGTGGAGGCCGGCCTGGGCCGGATACGGCGGCCGGGGGGTGGGCTCGCCGATGAAGCCCTCAATGGAGGACATGAGGGCCGTCTCCTCGCCGCACACAAAAGCCCCGGCTCCCTGGCTGATCTTGAGATCGAAGCTGAACTTGGAGCGCAGAATGTTGTCCCCCAGGAAGCCGAAATCCTGGGCCTGCTCGATGGCCAGCCTGAGGCGTTTCACCGCCAGGGGATATTCGTGGCGCACATAGATGTAGCCGTGACGGGCGCCGATGGCGTAGGCCCCGATGAGCATACCCTCAATGACGGCGTGGGGGTCGCCCTCCATGACCGCCCGGTCCATGAAAGCCCCGGGGTCGCCTTCGTCGCCGTTGCAGATGATGAACTTCAGCACGCCCTCGGCGGCGCGGCAGAGGCGCCACTTGCGGCCGGTGAGAAAGCCGGCGCCGCCCCGGCCCCTAAGCCCCGAGCGCTCCACCTGGTCGATGACCTCTTCAGGGGTCATGGCGAAGAGCACCTTGCGCAGCGTGCGGTAGCCCCCCATAGCCAGATAGTCGTCCAGGCTCTCCGGGTCGATGAAGTCGAGTTTCCGGAGCACAATGGGGTCCTGACTCTGGTAGAAGGGCACCTCGCTCTTGTGCACGCACGCCTCACCGCTCACCGGGTCATGGTAAACCAGACGGTCCACCACGGCCCCCGACACCAGAGTGGTCTCCACGATCTCCGGCGCGTCCTGGGTGGTGACCTGCTGGTAGGCGATTTCCTGGGGCCGGATGAGAACCTTCACCCCTTTGGCGCACAGGCCCTGACAGCCGGTGGTCTTGAGGATGACCTTGCCGTCACACCCTTTTTCGGCCATGGCCTCCTTGAAGGCCTCGGCCACTTCTTCGCTTCCCAGGGGGAGACAACCCGGCCCGCCGCAGACCAGGACGGTGGGTTGGTTCGGGTCCCGGGAGGCCTTGAGCTTCCGGCGATATTCGGTCAGATGGTCGACGGATTCGATTTTCGGCATAGTCGTACTCTTTTGAGCGGTCAGCAGTGAGCAGCAGCCCGCAGTCAGCCATTGGC
>CBFDAH010000159.1:0-6983 GCA_965602785.1 uncultured Syntrophobacterales bacterium | reverse complement strand
AGGCCCCCGATAAGCGCCGAGACTCGACCGAATTGGGATGCGGTCTCCAAAATAACTCCCACCCCGGGATGGGAGCAGCCGACGACCACCACCAGGCCGTTCCCTGTTTTGACCACCAGGGACTGTTCCCCGCCCGGCAATTCGCCGGTGGAATAAAGGTTCGGGGAAAGGGCGCCGGGGCCCTGCACCCGGATGGCCCTTTTGGCCTCAGGAGGCCCGGGCCAGGAAAACGGCAGGTACACGGTAGCATCCTCGTTGAGCCGGAGGAGGTCAAGCAGCCCGCCGGCATGGTCCCAGTGACTATGGGAGATGAAGATCTCCTGGATGGCGCCGGGCTCCAGGTTGAGCTTGGTTAGATTGTGGAGGAGCAGCTCCCCTTTACCGCCGGTGTCGAAGAGGAGCTGCCGGCCGTCCACCTCCACCAGACAGGAGAAACCCCAGGCGGCCTCCAGCCCCTCCTCAGCGACTTCGTTGTCATACACAATGGTGAGCTTCATTTGCCAAGATTACCTAAACGTTTTTTGTTATTGCCGCTTACCAAACAAATCAGCCATCAAGCTCAGAGCTGGGGGTCAATATGCCCGGGGCCGCCACAATCCGGGGTATAGCAGGTGATGTTGAAAAAATCACATTTCTCGTGGCAACTGGGACATTCTTCCGGGGGCCGGGCCGCGGTGAGGGTGTAACGGCATTTGCTACAGCGCCAATAGGTAAGATTGCAATTGGGGCAGATATCCCCTACGAACTTGCCTGACGCCGTGTGGCCGCACAAAGCGCATTCCATGGACATTTCTTTCTCAGGGGGTGCCATTTTTTTTACCTCGCTTTTACTGGCTAGCCTCCAAAGGATGGCTAACCGATTTTAAACCTTTCATTAAAAGGTAAGATTCTTTTATCAGGCTTCAAGAAGTCCCCCTGACCACGATTAGCTCATCTCCAATGACTGGCCACATTCGGACCTGGCGCCGGGTTGACTTTTCCTGCCAGGTAGTTTTGTACGGCTTCCTTAATCGAACCCGCTACTCCCACGATTACCTTGATTCCAGCAGCTTGCAGGGTTTGAAACGCCTTGGGGCCGCAATTCCCCGTAAGGACGGCGGCCGGGCTGTGGCGGGCCACCAGCGCGGCTGATTGAACCCCGGCGCCCTGAGCCGCCTGGAGATTCGGCTGGTTGGGCACCACGTCAAAATCCATGGTGTCCGTATCGATGACGAGGAAGAACGGGGCCCGACCAAAACGGGGGTCCACCTGTGCTGCCAAGTCAGATCCACTGGCGCTGATTACAATCTTCACAGAGTTCTCCTTTCAGTTCGAAGGGGGGTTGAAATTTCCCGGCAGGCAGAGGAACCAGGGTCCAGCCAACCTCTGCCCACACTTGCTTCCCCCACGGCGAGAGGGAGTTACTAGTCAGGAGGTTTCTTCCATGCCCAAAGAAAAAGGGGACATTACCCTCCCGCCATGAGGAAACTGGATTTCTCCACCCGTACCACCGGTTTAATGATCACAGACATTCGGTCCGGTTCTCAGACTTCCCGTTAGATAGCTCTGGACCAGCGTTTCGGGTTCCAGGTTGGGGGCACCGGTGACCACTGTGATGCCACCTTCGGCGAACAGATTGAGGGCCCGCTGTCCCATGCCGCCGGCGATAATCAGATTAACGCCCAGATCCCCCAGCCAGCGAGGCAGGACTCCGGGTTCGTGGGGCGGGGGAACGTGCAAGGAACTCTCGCCGATCTTGCCGTCAAGGACATCAAGCACCGCAAACTGCTCACAATGGCCGAAATGATTGCACAGCAACCCTTTTGCCAGGGGTACCGCCACTTTTAAGCTTTGGGTATCGGGAATTGCCATAGTTGACATTACCTCCGCAGTGGGACTTTCTTCCGAGGCTTCTGAAATTGCCTCTTGGTGAATTTTCAGGCGTTCCTCCACTTCATCCAGCAGCCGCCCCAGGGCCTGCAAATAGGGGCTGTCGTCCGGTGACTCCAGCAAAGGATGGCCGGTGTCGCCCCCCCGCACTACCCTGAGATCAAAGGGGAGGCTCGCCAGAAGCGGGACGTGCATTGACGTGGCGGTTTTCTGCCCGCCTCCCAGGCTAAACAGGGGAATTTCCTCGCTGCAGTGGGGACAGATGAGGCCGCTCATGTTTTCCACCAGCCCCAGGATGGGCATCTTCACTTTCCGGCAGAAATTGATGGCCTTGCGCACATCCGCCAGGGAAACTTCCTGAGGCGTGGTGACAATGACGGCCTGGGCTCCGGTAATGGTCTGGGCCACGCTCAGGGGCTCATCCCCGGTGCCCGGCGGGGAATCAATGATGAGAACGTCCAGGTTCCCCCACACCACGTCGGAGACAAATTGGCGTATGACCCCGTGTTTGACGGGTCCCCGCCAGATAACCGCCTCGTCCCGGTCATGGAGCAAGCACTCGATGGAAACTACTTCCAGATATTCACTATAGCGGTGGGGAATGAGGCGATGATCGCCGTCGAACTCGAACATGCCGCTGATGTTTAACATCCTGGGGATATCCGGACCGTGAAAATCAGCGTCCAGAAGCCCCACCTGATAGCCCCGTTTGGACAGGCCCAGGGCGAGATAGGTGGCCACGCTGGTCTTGCCCACCCCGCCTTTGCCGCTCATGACCAGAAGTTTGTGTTTAATGTGGCGCAACTGCTCCTGAAGCCGCCTATCCTCTCCAGTTTTATCCGCATGGGCCCCGTGGGCCCCATGACTGCACTGCTGGCTGTGACCGCCACCCATGTCAAGTAACTCCTTTCCTGCGTAACTCCTTTTTCCGTTTTATTAATCAAGGAGTGTGCCAGGCAGGAAAGTGGATAAGAAGCGCTTGGGCAGGAGGAGAAGTGGAAATGCTGTAATAACTTGGGAACAATCTGCACCCATAAATTTTGGACTATAGGTGCAAATTGTTCCTAGGATGGAGGGGGTTGAAGGGCGCCCCGCAATTTCGGGCGGTACAGGGGGTTTTGGGCCGGCGGCTCGGCGGTTCAGGTTGTTTTTAGGCTGGGGGGTAAAATGAGACGCCGGAGGGGCAGAGCTCTGCTCCCGGGCCGGGCATGGTTAAGGGGTATGGGGATAGTACTTAATTGCCAAAGTTAGCGAATTTTTAAAAGCGGTTTTTATTCCCCCCTTTTTTAAAGGGGGGTTAGGGGGGATTTGTCTATCCCCTTGAAAATCCCCCTAAATACCCCTTTTTCCAAGGGGGACTTTAGGCGTTCCTGATCTTTAAAAATGTTCGCACTTACTTACGCTGATTTACGCAACTAATGACTAGGGCCCCTCGATTTGACTTTGCAAGCGTTCCCAGACCTCGTGGAGCAGGGTCTGTAATCTCTGGTTGCCATATTCCATAATGGTCTTGCCCTCCACCTGGGCCCGGGTGAAATCAGGGTCAAAAGGCAGGTACCCCAGAAAAGCGTAGCCTTGGTCATGGCAGAGGTGGGAGATTTCCTGGGCGGTGTCCCAATGCAGATCGGCCTTGTTCACCAGGACCGAGACCGGCAGGCCGAAATGCTCCGCCAGAGCCGCCACCCGCTCCAGATCGTGGCGCCCCGCCACGCTGGGCTCGGTGATGATGAGGACCGCGGTGGCATTCCCGAGAGAAGAGATCACTGGACAGCCGATACCCGGGGGGCCGTCGGTGAGGATCCAGTTGAGGCCTTGCTCCTCGGCCAACCGTCGGGCCTCCCGGCGGACCAGGGACACCAGTTTGCCGGAATTTTCTTCGGCGATCCCCAGGCGGGCGTGCACCAGCGACCCGAAGCGGGTCCCCGAGATGAACCACTCGCCGCAATGATTGTCCGGGAAGTCCACCGCCTGGGCGGGACATAAACTCCAGCAGACGCCGCAGCCTTCGCAGAGCAAGGGATTGATGACCAAATCCTCGCTGATGGCCCCGAACCGGCACCAATCAAGGCACTCCTGGCACTGGATGCACCGTTCGAGCGCGATGCTCGCCTTGTGGCCCGAGGTAAAATCATGGCGCTCCCGGATTTCCGGGCGGAGCAGCAGGTGCAAATCGGCGGCATCCACATCAGCATCGCAGAGCACTTTATCGGGCCCCAGGGCCGCCAGGGCTCCCACCAGGCTGGTCTTGCCCGTGCCCCCCTTGCCACTCAAGACTACCAGTTCGTGCATATCTCGCGTCTCAGCCTCGGTTTGGAAAAACCGAATAAATATAAGATATTAAAACTCCAGCCAGTATAAACTGCCAGGTTTTAGAAACTTATCTCACCCTGATGTTCGGCATAGGCGAGTTCCCGTTTCAGCCATTCGTTTTCCTTCTCCA
The DNA here is from genome assembly GCA_965602785.1 of uncultured Syntrophobacterales bacterium. GTDB lineage: Bacteria > Desulfobacterota > Desulfobaccia > Desulfobaccales > 0-14-0-80-60-11 > JBGSLA01. The sequence continues at coordinate 2,674 of CBFDAH010000159.1, read as the reverse complement.
ATTCCTCCAGCCGCTTCACCAGCCACTCCAGATCTTCTTTGGTCAGGGCCGTTGATCCCTGGGCCAGCTGCGCTTTGATCCGGGACATTTTGTCGCTTTGCATCGTTGCCTCCCTCCCTTGGCAAACCTGGCTGTCGGCCGGTTCGCACCACCTTTGCCGTCAAGTGAGTGAACTTTCTAAATGAACTTAATTTTTCCCACCACCACCGGCCCGGCCGGCAGGGTCAGGTGGTGAATCTGCCGTCATCTCGAGTAGTTCGCAATTTTTCCAGGTGTTGCTCCAGCCACCCCACCCTGGCTTGGGGACCCACATCAAACTCTGGGACGAAGGGCTTGATATCCAAGAGGGGGGTGCCATTCACCATGTCAACATCCAGGACCTGCAGGTTGTCTCCCGTGACCTTTGCAAGGCGCACCAGGGAGACGCCGATGGGATTGGGCCGGGCCGGGGCCCGGGTAGCAAAGACGCCGCGTTTTTCATCGTTCAGAAAAGGTTTCACTTTCAAGGAAAAAGCCTTGCTGAGGTGGAAGTGATAAATAAGAAAAATATGGGAAAACCCCTCGAGGTCCTGAAGACCCGCCGCATACTCAGGCAACAGGGCTACCGTGCCTGCCACCCCCCTGGCGGCCCGGGGCTGGATGGGGGTACCCCGGGGCTCTTGAAAGGGCGTCAAAATAGTGCCGATGGGCGTAAAGATAATATCGGTCATGAAGCGGCTCCGTAGAACCTCAAGACTGGGCTTTGGCTGCATGTCGGTTTATTTTATCAAACAACTCCAGCATCATGGCCCGCCATGAGGGCAGTGCCTCCGTCAACAGCCAGCCCTGGGCATAAGCTGCCGCCGCCTCCCGGTCGAAAGGAATTTCCAGCAAAATCGGCAGGTTTTCCCGAGCGGCATAGTCATGCACCCGCCGGTCGCCTAGATCGGCCCGATTGATCACCAGACCGCAGGGCAGGTCCAACTCCCGGGTCACGCCCACGGCCAGTTCCAGGTCGTTGAGTCCGAAGGGGGTGGGTTCCGTCACCAAAAGGACGAAATCGCTGCCCCACATGGTGGTCACCACCGGACAAGAGGTGCCCGGGGGAGCATCGATGATGGTGAGGCCGTTGGCTGGAGCTTCTTGCTTTACCCGGCGGATGAGTGGCGGAGCCATGGCTTCCCCCACCCGCAGCCGGCCGTGGGCAAAGGTAAGGTTGCCCCGGTGGCCGGTTTCCAGCTGCCCCACCGTGCGTTTCCGGGAAAGTACCGCGTCTTCGGGGCAGATCAGGAAACAGCCGCCGCAACTGTGGCAAAGATCGGGGAAGGTGAGGGCCGTTTCAGGCAAGATGGCCAGGGCGTTGAACTGGCAGATTTCCTGGCATTTCCCGCAGAAGGTGCATTTGTCCAGGTCGATTTCCGGCACCTCCACTGCAAAGGCCAGACTTTCGGTGATTTCAGGCTGGAGGAAAAGATGGGCGTTGGGTTCCTCCACGTCGCAATCTAAAAACTGGCGCGGCTCGTTTAGAGCCACCGCCAGATTGGTGGCGATGGTGGTCTTGCCGGTGCCGCCTTTGCCGCTGGCCACACAGATAATCATCGTCTTATATATCCTTTCAACCGCTCAACCACGCTCCATGATCTGGTAACAGCGGGGGCATTTTAGCTGGATGCACGGGATTCCCTGTTCATGGGGGATCTTAAAGCCGCACGCCGGGCACCGACAAAAGCCGCCGGGTCCCGACCCCAGGGGCCGGCCGCCGGCAGCGCTTCTCTTGTCCCGGCCCCCGGACCCGGCCTGGCCCTGACTTCGCAGTCCCTTTTCTCCTCTGCAGCCGCTGCGGTAACGGCGGGGGCCCCGGCAGCCCGGCAGCCAGAACCTGGGCTGATCCAAGGTGTTTTGCCAATAAGATTGCACCACTTCCTGCACCTCGCCTGCCACTCCGCTGACCACGGTGAGTCCCAGGTGCCTGGCACACTGCAGGAGGTCAGCGCTCAAAGCGCCGCAGATCAAGGTGTTGACCCCGTTGTGCCGCAAGATGTGCAAGCGCTGAGCCGCCTCCAAATGAGGCAAGGTCAACTCTTGCTCCACTCCTTTCTGGGAGGGGGCTTCCGGGAAAATCTGAATCCGGGAGCACCAGTTGAGCACCGGCGCCACCCGGGACCGCAAAACCGGGATAGCCAGCATGCCGCTACCATTTCAGGAAAAAGGAATTATTATTCGGGGCCTCGGGTTCTGCTTAAGGTATTGGCCCGATGGCCCTCTCTTCACCTTAGTCTGTAAGCAGGGAGCGTGCCAAAGCCCAATGTCGCAGATTATCCGGCTCAAAAGTTTCATGGCCGAGGGTTATGGGGGCAAAATGCACCCACTGGTTAAGAAAGGGGTCCAGGAGGGGGAGGGGGAGAAGAGAAAAGCACGTGGAGAGCTTTGAAATAGTTGGTGAATCCCCTCAGGTGGCAGGAAGGCTGAACCTAATCCCCCCTTGCCCCAGTAGCGTCCGGTAGAGAATTTGCCGTATCGGACCATGTTCAGGAGGGCAAAATGTAGCCGCAGGCTTTAGCCTGCGCCAGCTTGAGAAGAGACGCCTGTGCCACCAGCGATTTATCTTATATGAATAACACCTATAACTATAAAGTGGATTTGATATCCGGAGATTGGTAACAAGGAGAGCGGTCCAGGAAGGGGAGGAGAAGAG
>CBFDAH010000158.1:0-7009 GCA_965602785.1 uncultured Syntrophobacterales bacterium | reverse complement strand
ACGACACCGAGGGCACCCGGAGATGATGCAGGGTGTCGAGGAGCAGGCCTTCCCGGTCGAATCCCAGGTGATTGACGGTGAAAACCACATCCGGGGAAAACTCCCGGATCTCGAGAAGTATGCGCCGTAAAACCTCATCGCCCCGATCCCGGCGCTTGTCAAAGAGGGCCAGATGCACCTGATGCCCCAGTTGCTTAAAGGCCCGCGTCACCTCCGGAATGAGAAAGTAATCCGGATTGACTATCAAAACCCGCAGGGTCTCTTTCTTGAGGCCCAAAGCCCGGGTGGGCGCTCTTTTGGAAGGCTTGAGGCGGGAAATCACCTCCTGATAATAGGCCTGGTCTGACCGCAAGGAGGGCGGATGCCCCCAAAATGATAAATGGTGCCTGTTCCTCCGGAGGAGCTTGTCCTGAAGATGGCGCACCGCCTTGCCGGCCTCCGGGCTCACCACCAGCATGGTGCGGGGATGGGAGAGAAGCGGCGTCAGGTCCAAGGTGGAAAGAGCCGCCCACATGACCTCCGGCTCTTTCTCCACCACGATCAGGTGTTGATCTTGATTGAGGAGCGGCAGGAGCGTCAGCAGGTGATAGCCCAGTCCCAGCCCCAGGGCCACGACGTAGCGGGACCGGCCCAGGGGGTTGGCCTGGGCCAGTTCCTGAGCTTCTTCCCAGGCCCGCCGGGGACTGTGGAGCGTGACGCCTCGGCCTTCCTTCCCCAAAACTTTAAGGCTGGGATGTTTCCCGGCCAAAAACCGCACCCGCTGGAGTTGAGGGGGGGCTGCGGGCAGGGAGGGCAGGCAGTCAACGCCTGCCGGCCGGGCCTTGAGAAGCTCATAATTTCTCTGCCAGGCCTCGAGATCACCACCCGTCTTTGGTCCACCCGCTCGGTTCATCTCACCGCCCCATAAAAGCAAGAAGGGTGCCAGACCCGGCTACGGAGAACTATTTGGAATAACACGGATTTTTTAGAAACCCACGAGAATCTCCCAGGAGAGGACGGCAAGAACTGCCCACCAGCCGTGCTTGAGAAGGAGAGTAATGCAAAGTTGCGCTCAACCAGGTAATTTCATAAGGGGTAGGATTCAAATTTTCTTTATGGTTGGTGCCACTGGCGTCTCGCCTGTTAAAGCCCAGACTAACGGGCCATGAGCCCCTGTGCTCACCACGAACCATGCATTTGGTGAAACGCCGCCCCCGGCGGTTCAGGCGTCGTCGAAGTTGGAGGCGCTACATTTACCTATAAAGGTCTGTGGCTACGGAAAAACCCAGGTGATGGCTAAGCCGTATTAGCGGCCCAGCTTCTCCAGGCGCACGCCCAGGAGGCGGATCAACTTCCGGTGGGGATTCTCTCGGCGGTCCAGAAACGGCATAAAAAGCTTCATGGCTTCAAATTGAAGACTGCGCCAGGAATTAATGGGATGAGGCAGCGTGTGGGAACGGGTGTGGGTGGCGAAATCGGCGAAGCGCACCGTGACCACCACGGTGCGGAAGGTTAAAAAACCATCTTTTTTCAAACTGTTAAGCACGCCCTGACACATGGCCCAGAGGCGTTCAAACAGGAACTCCAGGTCCAGCGTGTCCTCGGCAAAAGTTTCCTGCTCTCCGATGGACTTGGCCTGGCGCCCGGTCCTCAGGATGGCGCTCCCCCGGCCCCGCACCTTTTCAAAGAGCGCCAGCCCCCACTTGCCCAGTAATTCTTGCAACTCCTCAGGGGTGAAACGCTTGACGTCCTCTACCCGCCGCACCCCCCGGCGGGCCAGGAATTGTTCGGTTTTGGGCCCCACTCCCGGGATTTGTCGGATGGGGAGGGGCGCTAAAAAAGCCTCCGCCTCCGCCGCCGTAACCACCGTGAGGCCGTCCGGCTTCTGAAAATCCGAGGCGATTTTGGCCACCAGCTTGTTGGGGCCGACCCCCACCGAAGCCGTGAGTCCCTCCCGAGCCTTGATTTCACCCTTTATTTTTAGGCAGATATCCCGCGCCTTTGCAAAGGACCCGGCAAACTTCAGATCAAGATAAGCTTCGTCGATCCCCACCTCTTGCACCACCGGTACGTGTCGGCGGATAAGGGCCATGATCCGCCGGGAGATCTCCGAGTAGCGGGGAAAATTGGGGGTAATAAAAATGGTCTCGGGTTCCCCCCGGCCCTTGGCCGCCTGGGCCAGGGCCCAGGCCCGGGTGATGGGCGTGGCCGAATGAATGCCGTAGCGCCGGGCCGGGTAGTTGGCCGTGGATACCACCCCCCGCCCCCGGCCGTCCAAAGGCTCGGCTCCCACCACCAGGGGCAGACCCCGCCACTCCGGGTGGTCCAGCTCCTCCACCGCCGCGTAAAAAGCATCCATGTCCAGGTGGCCGATAATGTCCACAATCGCCATTGTAGCGGATTCTCCAAGGGTCTCAAGAGGCCGCCGTAGCCAAAAGCTGAGAAGTGCTAAGGAAGAAGGAAGTAGGGGAGAGGCTGACAGGTATCAATAGGGGAGGGGAGGCCCTTGGGACCCCCTGCACTGATTTTTCAAACCATCATGGCCAGGAGCTTGCCGGTCATGTCTTCGAGGAGAGGCTGATTGCCCCGGGTTTCCACGTTCAGGCGCAGCACCGGCTCGGTGTTGGACTTTCTCAGGTTGAAGCGCCACCCGGCAAATTCCAAACCCAGCCCATCGGTGCGGTCCACCGCAAGGGCTCCCGCCCCCCAGGCCTCCTCCACCCGAGCCAGCACCCCGTCCGGGTCCGCCATCTGCCGGTTGATCTCCCCGCTCACCGGATAGCGCTGTTGGCGCTCCGCCACCAGAGCTGACAGGGGCTTCCCCCGGCGGCACATCATCTCCAGCACCAGGAGCCAGGGAATCATGCCGCTGTCGCAGTAGGTGAAGTCCCGAAAGTAATGGTGCCCGCTCATCTCCCCGCCATAGAGGGCGTCCTCCGCCCGCATGCGCTCCTTGATGAAAGCATGTCCGGTCTTGCTCAAGATAGGCATGCCACCCGCCTCCCGGACGACCTCTATGGTATTCCAGGTGAGGCGCGGGTCATGAATGATTTTTCCCCCCGGCTGCCGGGCCAACAGCGCCCGGGCCAAAAGCCCGATCAAGTAATAGCTCTCCACGAAATTGCCCGCCTCATCAAAAAAGAAGCAGCGGTCGAAGTCCCCGTCCCAGGCCAGGCCCACGTCGGCCCCGTGCTGGCGCACAGCCCGGGCCGTCATCTCCCGGTTCTCAGGTAGAAGGGGATTGGGCACCCCGTGGGGAAAGGTGCCGTCCGGTTCGTGGCAAATCTTGATGAAGTGAAAGGGCAAATGCGCTTCCAGGGCGTCAAGCACCGGCCCGGCGCAGCCGTTCCCCGGATTGGTCACCACTTTGAGGGGTTGCAGGTGCTCCCGATCCAAAAAGCTCAAGAGGTGCGCCACATAGTCCCCCATGGCCTCCTGGGGGACTCGGGAACCTTTTTTCCCGGCCGACGGCGCCGGCCAATTTCTTGCCGCCAGGGCCTCGATGTCCACAAGACCGCTGTCCCCGGAAATGGGCCGGGCCGCCTCCCGAACGAACTTCATACCGTTGTAGTCCGGGGGATTGTGGCTGGCGGTAACCATGATGCCGCCGTCCAGCTTCAACAAGGCCGTGTAAAAATAGATCTGCTCGGTGCCGGTGAGCCCCAGGTCCACCACCTCCACGCCGGTCTCCATGAGGCCTGCGGCCAGTGCATCCACCAGGTCCGGGCTGCTGAGGCGCACGTCCCGGCCCACGGCCACGCGCCGGGGGGTAAGATATGCGGCGTAAGCTCTACCGATATTGTAGGCGAGCTCGCCATTGAGTTCTTCAGGAACCCGGCCCCGCACGTCATAGGCTTTAAAGCATCTGATACTGCTCATGCCGGCAATACTCTTTCTTTGACGCCCCTCATTTAGCCCCCTGGAGCCAGGCGCAGCTGCTTTCCCTCTCGAACCACGAATCCTTCTACCACAAGTTGCTCTAAGGCTCTTTCGGTGCGCCTCTGACTTTTGCCCACCGCCTTGGCCAGTCTATTTACTGAAAGGACCGGCCTTATAAGGAGCGTCTTCAGTATCAAACTCCGCACCTCGCGGTTCGACCCGGCAAAGGGTGTCTGACGGGCATAATGGGCGCTCCGCCGGTTAGGGTTGGGGCCCTGCCTCTTAAGCTCGGCCCCATAATCCATGAGCGCGTAATACCATTCCCTAACCCGCTTGCGGTCCAGGGTCTCTGCCACCATAGGAAGGATTTCCAGGTCCGTGACGCCCTCCCGCCCCGGGAAAAAGAAATGCAGGATCACCCGGCGGATGTTGGTCTCGATGAACACCACCGGCTGCTCGAAGGCGAAAGCCAGGAGCGCCCCGGCAGTGGCGGGACCGATGCCTGGAAGTGTCCGGAGGTCCTTCTCGGTGAAGGGCAGCCGGCCGCCCCAGTCCTCCATCACCTGCTGGGCCAGGCGCTTTAGAGACAAGGCCCGACGGTTATAACCCAAACCCTGCCAAACCGTTAAAACCGCAGGCAGCGGCGCCCGGGCCAGCGTTTCCAAATCAGGAAAGGTTGCCAGAAACTCCCGGTACTTCCCCGCCACCCGCTCCACCTGGGTCTGTTGCAGCATGATTTCGGAGACCAGGATATGGTAGGGGTTTCGGGTTTCCCGCCAGGGCATGGCTCGCCGGTGGGCTTCGTAGTGTCTGTAAATGATGCCCCGAAAAGACTCTATTTCTTCCGGGGAGAGCTTCCGGCCTCCAGGCTGGCTGACGCTTTCCCCCCGGCGCGTACCTTTCCTCACCATGTCTTCCGGCAATGCCTTATATTGAAAGTGTTGCTAATAGTCTTTTGGGAGAGGGGGCCAGGGGTCGTGGACCCCTGCCCTCCCCCCACAATAATTACCCTGCGGGAGGGCGGGGGACCCGTGGTCCCCCGGCCCGCCCCTCAAGATACTTTCGCAACAGTCTCATGTTATGGAAACTCTGAGACCTCTGAAAAAAACCTCACTTATCATCCTGAGGGAAGCGCAAGATCTCGTGTTTCTAAGAACCTTCTATCGCTTCCTCAGGATGACAGTTTTAGCGCCTTTTCCAGAGGTCTCACTCTAACAACCCGGGGGCCGATCCTGATATCTTCAGCCGCCCTTGGCCAGCTCCTGCATGTACTCCTCGGCGGCTTGAAAGCCCACAAACCGGTGTTTCTCCTCACCATCCGGGGAGAACAAGACGGTGGTAGGCGCCCCTCGGACCTCATATTTCTGCACCACGTCCATGTTACTGCGTCCCTCGAGGCGCACCGGAATGAAGCGCTCATTCAAGGCCTGCACCACGGCTGGGTCTTGGTGGGTCTCACGGACCAACCGGCCGCAGTGGGGTCACCCCTCCATGTAAAATTCCAGGGCCAGGGGCCGGTTGGCCTTTTTCGCTTCCTCCAGCGCCTCCGGCCAGTTTGTCCGCCACTCTACCAACTCTGACATGTTTCCTCCTTAGGGCCGCTTCCCGCAAGGGAGTGGCATCTGATGTTTGGGGACGCCGCCGTCCCCGGTTTCACTCGGTATTACATTCTTCCACCGCACCGGCCTCGCCGAGGCCGCCGACCCGCTGTCAGCAGCCCGGCTCCCCGGGATGCCCGCAGCAGTTTTGCCGGTTCCTCAGTTTCAGCCAGTTGTGGCGAAAGAGCAGTTTCATCTTGGTGGACCAGGGCAGGGGCGCCTGCAGATTGGTTAAAAACGCCCGAAAATTTGGTCTCCCCCGATCCATATGATTCCTTAGTCATTCTCGGTCCGTTAGGCTTGCCAGGGATTCTCCTGACTCATCCCTGGGAAGATTGCTTGGCAAAAAAAATTATCTGGGGTTGGGGGAGGGGGCAGGGGGTTGCCATACCAATCCCCCTCCTCCACCCAAACCTTTCAACCTCCTGCTAATATCCCTCCTCGTACGCCACTTCATCATCCGTGAGCTTATCTTTGAAGAGAAAGTGCGCCCACACCTGGTAAGCAATGACGATGGGCACGAAGGTGAGAGCCACCCCCAACATGATCTTCAGGGTGAGGGGGCTGGAAGATGAATTAGCCACCGTCATGCTGAACTTGGGGTCGAGGCTCGAAGGAATGAGGTTGGGGTAGAGCCCCACCACCCCGAAGAGGGTGGTGCTACAAATGGTCAGGGCCGACATGAACCAGGCCTTCCACCAGTAAGACATGGCCATGAATATCCAAGCGGTGAGAAGGGCGAAGACGGCCAAGATGGGAATGATGAACAGGGTGGGACTGGCCAGGTAATTGTCATAAAGGTTTGTCACCCGTTGGGTAGCCAGGAGAAATATCACCGCGGTGAGCAATACCAAGGGCCAGACTCTTTTCGCCATCTTTCCCGCCCGGGCCTGCAGGTCTCCATCTGCTTTGGTGGTGAGCCACAGAGAGCCGTGCATGGCAAAGAGCAGCACAAAGAGCAACCCTCCGGCAATGCCATAGGGGTTGAACAAGGTGAACAATGTCCCCTGGAAAATCCCCTGTCCGTCAATGGGCAGGCCCTTGAAGATGTTGGCGAAAGCCACCCCAAACAGCAACGCCGGCACGAAGCTGCCCAATACCAGGCACAGGTCCCAGACCCCCCTCCAGGTGGGGTCGTCCATTTTGCCCCGAAAGGCGAAAGTAACGCCGCGCAAAATCAACGCGAAGAGAATGAGCATGAGAGGGGTGTACAGTCCGCTGAACAGCACCGCGTAGGTGGCCGGAAAGGCCGCGAAGGTCACCCCGCCGGCGATGATGAGCCACACCTCGTTGCCGTCCCAGAAAGGCCCCATGGCCCGGTATACCTGCTTGCGCTCCTCATGGTTCTTGGCCAGAGCCGGCATCACCATCCCCAGCCCCAGGTCATAGCCGTCAAACATGAAGTAAAAGGACCAGAGCACTCCCCACAGAAGAAACCAGATGGTCTCCAGCATGGCTTACACCTCCACCTGCTTGGCCAGCGCCGGCTTCGGCTCCGGCCCCTGGACGATCTCCGCAAAAGAGAAAATCAGAGCCAGGGCCAGACCCATCCG
>CBFDAH010000157.1:0-7040 GCA_965602785.1 uncultured Syntrophobacterales bacterium | reverse complement strand
GAGGGCAGGGACATCATGACCCTGGCCCTCCCCCCACTGAAATTACTCTGCGGGAGGGCGGGAGGCCAGTGGTCCCCCGGCCCGCCCCTCAAGATACTTTTGTAATAGTCTCAACTTCGAAACCCCAGAGACTGTTAGGCATTGACATCCCGCCAGCGCCTGGCCCATTGAGTGAAGACCAACAAGGCCGCTGCGGCCAGGAGGCCCGCCATGGCAAAGGGCGTCCAGACCTGGCTGGGATCATACTTGTCCCACAGGAGTTGCGTCACTGCCGCCGGACTCTGGCCCAGCAGCGCGGTCAAGTGGGCGAAGGCTTGGGTGCGGTCCGGAAGCTCTTGCACCTTTAGTACTTCGGACATGTACCGCAACGCCAGTCCGGCCTTTTCCCCGGCCCGCTCATAGATTTGCCCCCCCACAAAAGACCCATAACCCCAGCCCACCGCCAAGGGAATATTGGCGTAACCCATGTATAAAGCTTTTTTGTCCGCCGGGGCGATGACGCCCAGGTACTCGCTCATCTTGGGAGAGCACAGCATCTCCCCCACCGTGAAGCAGGCGATGCCCGCCAGGCAGATATAAATAGACATGCTCGAGCCGGCCACATAAACACCAAGAGTGGCGATGAGAAAGCCGAAAAACATGGAGGTCAGCCGTCTCATCCACTTGTTCACCAACCAGGACAGCGGCGCCACGAAGAGAATGATGAGGAAGGGGTTGAAATTGATCACCCACTCCTGGGCGATCTGGGGGCCCCGGGAGGCATCCCGGGCCAGCATGAAACTCGGCAGGTGCCGGGCCAAGGAGGCGCTGTCCACCCAGTCCACGATGAAATTGGGCAGCATGTCCCAGAGCTGCATGAGCACCGCCCAGAACACCGAAGCAATGAGCAGAAAGGCCAAGAGCCTCACGTTCAGAAGTTGCCGGGCCGTAGTGACCGCCACCTGCCAGACGCCGGTGGATTTATCGGCGCCTGACTCCACCTCCTGGTAAGACAGCAGCCACAACAGGTTGAGACTCACCAGGACGGCACAGCCATAAAAGACCATGGGCCAGGAGTAACCGCCGAGAAAATGCGCCAGCGGGGGCCCCAGAAACCCGCCGATGTTGACCACCATGTAGAAAAAGCCCCAGCCCACCCCGGAGGTCTTCTCCGTGAGCGTCTTCACAAAAGTTCCTTGGATGGGGGGCTTGAAGATGGCCGTGCCCGCGGCCAGCACCAGGCAGCCGGCGAAAAACGGCCAGAACTCCCGCTGCGTGGCCATTATGACATAGCCCACCCCCTTCAACAGGATGGCCACCACGATTTGCCGCTTATACCCGTAACGGTCCGCAATCCCCCCGGTGAACACCGGAAGCGCCGACTGCACCAGGGCCCACCACATGAAAATGAACCCTTTGTCACCCTGGGTGAAGTGCAGTCCGCCGATTTCGTCTGCCTGGGCGATATAGATGGGAATGACCACCCGCACGCCATAATAGGCGAGCCGTTCGATCATCTCCATGATGTTGGCGACCCAAAAAGGCCGGGCCAGGCTGCGGGTCTGCTCCCAGAATGACGACGTCTGCGGTTGGCCCATGGGGTATTTGTCGGCTGTGAGGTGTTTTTAGGAGATTTCCGCTAGATTTATCGCGTTTTAGACCTTGCGGCAAGCAGGACCATGTCTGATACCCGAGGAAATCTTTACCTTACCTCTTAAGGCCACGCAGCTGCTCACCCCAAAGGCGCGCTTTTTCGGGTTGGATCGGGTTCGGCGTTTTCCGGAAGAAAGGATCGAGGGGGAGGGATTTCACTGAAGGATCCCCCCAACACAGAAGTTCAGGGCTGAAGCCTTACCCTCCCCGGAGCTTTGGCGCTCACTTCCCCGATGAGGGCGGTAGCAGGAAAGCCTTCCTGATGGAACATTTCCACCAGGAGAGGGGCTTCTGAAGACGGCAAGGCCACCAACAACCCCCCGTTGGTCTGGGCGTCGCTGAAGATGTCGACGAGCACCGGGTCGATTTCGGAAGCCAGGCGCAGGCTGGTTTCACAAAAGTTGCGGTTGGCGTAACTCCCGGCCGGCACCAGCCCCATCAGGGCATACTCCCGGGCCCCCTCCAGAATCGGCACCTGGTGGGCATAGACGGTCAGTTCCACCTGGCTGGCCAACGCCATTTCCAGGGCATGCCCGAACAGCCCGAAGCCGGTGATATCCGTCACGGCATGGAGGGACAGGTCCTCCAGACAGGCGGGTGGCAGCCGGTTCAGGGCGCACATGACCTGGATGGCCGCCGCCTCGGCCTCGACAGAAGCCAGCCGCCCCTTCATGGCGGTGGCGATAATCCCCGTGCCCAGGGGCTTGGTGAGCACCAGGCCGTCGCCCACCCGGGCCCCGGCGTTGGTGAGCACCTTTTCCGGGTGCACGATACCGGTCACCGACAAGCCGTACTTGAGCTCGGTATCGTCCACGCTGTGGCCGCCCACCAACAGCGCCCCAGCCTCGTGGATCTTGTCGAGGCCTCCGGCCAGGATGGCCTGCAGCACTTCCTGGGGCACCGTCTTCGTGGGGTAGCAGACAATGTTCATGGCGGTCAGCGGCCGCCCCCCCATGGCATAGACATCGGAGATGGCGTTGGCTGCGGCAATCTGCCCGAACGTAAAGGGATCGTTGACGATGGGGGTGAAAAAATCCACCGTCTGGATCAGGGCGATCTCCGGCGTCAACCGGATTACCCCGGCATCATCCGCGGTCTCCATGCCCACCAGGAGATCCGGGTGGGATAGAGTGGGCAGGGCTTTCAAGATTTCCTCCAGAATCCCGGGAGGAACCTTGGCGGCTCAACCCGCGGCCCGCACCTGCTCCATCAAGGGTTTGTAGGTCTGCTTCTTCATGGTTGCTTTCCTGACTTGCTTAGGTTTCTCAGCCCCAAAGGTTTGTCTCTGTTTTGTAGGCTTGTATGGCCGAAGTTGCTTCGCCGCGTTTCAATCTTCCCCCAACCGTAACCGCTCCATGAGGCCCATTTCTCTGACCAGGCGGGCCACCGCTTTGGGGACCAGGTGCTCCCAGGGCTGGCCCCGGCCCATCAGGTGGCGGAGGCCAGTGGCCGTAAGGCCCTTCTCGGACTCGGGTTTGCGCCACAGAATCTCGGTCTGCAAACCCAGGGAGGTGAACATGGCAAGCTTCCTCTCCCCCCACGCATCATAAATGGTCAGAAAGAAGGTGGCGTCCAGGGGGACGTAATACTGGCAGAGTTCGGGAAAATTGATGGGAAACGGCACCAGGGTAAATTCCCGGAAGTCCAGCCCGGCCTCCAACAGGACCTCCCGGAGGATTACGTGACGTTCAAAATAGGTCAGCGGATTGTCCTCTGCCGCGCTCCGGTGCGGGTCCGCCGGGTCAAAGCCGGTCAAGGTGGGATCGGGGTTGGTTATGCCCACCACCAGATGGCGGCAACGCGCCTTGGCACCCAGAACGTACTTAAGGTGGTCCAGATGAAAAAGTTGGAAGCGCCCATGCACCACGCCGATCTCGATCATAGGAGATTGCCTCGCCTGGCCCCCGCCATCCCGCACAATTATTTTTTCACCTGCAACGGCTTGAATTTCCCTGGAAAGTAGGGCTGATCCTGGGGGCTATCCCTCAGGCCGTACAGTTTGCCCCGGTCCAGAAAGTTCAAGATAAGATACATCAACTCCTGGCCCCGCACCAGGCCCAGGGCCCCCTGGGCGCAGTTGATCTCGTCGAACTGGTTCACCCGGTCCCGCCAGGTATAGCGGCCCACCATCAGGAGAGGCACGGCCTCCCCGGAGTGGATCATGGCGCCGGCGCTATTGGTGGCATGATCCGCGGTGATGACCAGGAGGGTTTCGGGGTCGGTGGCGATTTCTTTCACCCCATAGGCCAGGGCCCGGTCCAGGGCTTCGATGGCCTCTTGCTTGACCCGGGGATTTTTGGTGTGGGCCGCTTCATCCGCCGCTTTGGTGTGCACGTACACGAAATCATACTCTCTGGCCTGGTGGGCCAGAGTCAGCCTCTCCCTGAGGTCAGCCTCCGGATTGTCGGTGTCCTTGACCGGGAGGGGCGTAAGGCCCAGGTGGAGGCTCAAGCCCCGGTAGAGACAGCCGGAGGCAATGGCCAGGCCTTTGAAACCCCATTTTTCTGAAAAGGGCTGCACCGGCTTTTTTTGCCCGGCGCGCTGCACCCCCAGGGCATTGAGAGGCGCCAGTCCCGCCCGTGTTCTCTTGGTATTGAGAGAATGGGCGGACAACTGCCGGTAACCCCACCTCAGATAGTGATTCAGGGCCCGAGCGCTAGTTTGGGCCCTGTCGTCGTGCTCATGCCCCTCCCAGGGCTGGACTTCCATGAGGGGACGTCCTGCGTAAATGGGATTGGCATCAGTGACCGCCGCTGAGACCTCGCCCTTGAGGACCACGATCCCCCGGACGCCGCCGGTGGGAAGGAAAGATATCTCCACGCCCTCATGGTGAAATGTCTGGATTGCGGTTTGCAATTCAAGACAGGTGGCCGGGTCGACTTTCGGGTCCTCCTCCTGCACAACCAACAGGCCTGCTTCTTCTTTGACGGCAAAGATTCGCCCCAGGAGAGCCACGTCGGTGTCGGCCAAGGGGATATTCTCTCCCAAGGCTTCGAGGTACCCCCGGCCCGGAAAATCCGCCAGGTCGTAGCCGAACAGGAGAAAGTGGGCTATCTCGCTGGCCAAGGCCATCCCCGGCCGTAAGGGGTGAAAAAGGCCGCACATGCCCAGGGCCGCCAGGCGGTCCAGGTTGGGAGTCCTGGCCATCTGCAAAGGGGTCTGCCCGGCGAAGGCGGCGTGCCCCCGATCCCCCAGCCCGTCCAGAATTAGGAGAATGCACCGCATAAGGGATTGCTGGATTTAACCCTTCTCCAGGGTGAGCCGGTATGCAGAGCCCTCGGACTTCACGTCCATTACCTGCCAGCCCAGGCTGGCCGCGGCCCGGGAGACATTCTGCCGGGAGATGTCGGTGTCCACCAGGACCACCAGTTCCCCCTGTTCCATCGTTTTGAGTTTTTCCATGGTCATAAGCACGGGTTGGGGACAGGACAATCCCCGGGCATCCACCAGGTCGCGCATGGCTCCTCTTCCTGGCCAGGTTTTTATCTCATGGTGAAGCCGATGTATAATGGTTATTAAGCAAAACCGCCGGCCCCCGACGCCGGTGCGTCCGGGTTGACGATCCCGGCAAGTTAGACCAAATACTTTCAAACTTTAATAGTAGCTTAGCATTTCCTGTGCCGCAATTTTTGCTATACTTCACGCCCATGGTCTCGCAACCGGAAATATTCCGTGATCACCGCGAGGGTCTTTAACAGCGCCTCCTCTTCCCGCAGTTCCAGCACCCACCAGTCGCACCGAGGTAGGGAGCCCACCAATCGCAAACGTGGTTCCAGGTCGCTCACGTCTGCAGGGGGTTCGTGACCGTGGTCGTTTTCCTCGTGGTAAATGTGGGCGTTCACAAAGCGATCGGGATGCGGCGCCACAAAGTCCTTCACCCGGTAGAGCCCGCTCTGCACAACCGGGCTCACCTGGGCATGACCTAAATCTAATGTGGCCCAGGCTCCGGAAAGGCGCAGCAGCTTTTCAAACAACTCTGGCCGGCTGGTCCAGCCCCAGGCCAGGTTTTCAACGCAAAGGCGCACTCGCCAGCGGTTAGCAAACTGCACCAAACCTTGTAATCCTTCGAGAGCCGTAGGCCAGCACAGGTCGGAACTGGAATCCCGGCCTAAGCCCCCTATATGGATGGTGACGACCCGCCCGCCGAGCTTGGAGATGAGCCGCACTGCCTGGGTAAACACCCTTCTGGCCTGTTTGGCTTTGTCAGGATCTTCATCTCCCAGGTCGACCCCCTGAAAGGCCAGATGGTAGCGAACCTCGAGGGGAGCAAGGCTGGCGATGGCCCGGACCAGTTCTGCCTCCGCCGCCGCGTTGGCCGGCACCTTATCCAGGGTTATGGTCCAGTCAATCCCCCCGAAGCCATGCTCCAGAGTAAATTCTTTCAGGTCGGCCGCAGTTGGGTGAAAATTGCAGCAAGCCAGAATCGGATGTTTCATAATAAGCTTAGACTCCCCGGTCTCCCGGGAAACCAGGAGATCTCAAGGACATACTTATCATTAATCAATCAATCGGTTCCTTTAAAATCAAGGCGCAGCCGCCCTTGGGCAGAAGGGCGGCAGCATATCGGTTTTTTCTCCCAAGCCTGAAGCCTTGAAACGTCAGTGAGGTCAAACCGCCAAACGGCTGCGTCTGTCACTTGACGCCTGGGGAGATGACCAAAAATCTGGCTGGTCTAGAGGCGAATTGCGAGGGATTTTTGCCCTGAGAGGAATGGGGAGGAAAGACCAAAAGGGTTTCAATAAAACTACCCGGGAAATCCTGTATTCGAGGGGCTCCCCCCCTGCCTCAGCCAGCCGGGTTCGGCCGAGAGCCTTGCCAAGGCTCTCTTACCACCTGGGCTTCAGGATTTTCTGTATACAATGAGCACGGGTTGCGCCACCTGGAATCACCACCTTTACAAAAATTATTGAAATTATAAACCATTACGCCAGGAAACGAAATTTTTTTCATTTAATCTGGTTGTGCCTAACGCTTCAGAGGTAGGAGACAGGCCCCTGGTTCAGCTTAAATCTCCCGGGGAACCTAAACAGGAGATGCTAACCGGTGAGGCACATCTGGGCCTTCAATCCACCTAACCTCAAAACCCGGGTGATTGGCGGCGCTTTGGGGGGGAATTCAGGTCCCGGGAGATTACCTCTCGGGCCCCAAGTTGGCTTGACAAATCCCCCAGATTGCAGTTAAATAAAATAAAAAAAATTACCATTAATTCGAAGGGTTACCGGATGACGCGGTTCAACAAGGTCATGGTCTCCAACCGGGGAGAGATCGTCATTCGCATCAGAAAAACCTTTGCCCGGCACCAGGAATACACCCCCGTCTTTTTAGAGATCAACGGCCGGATGGAGGAGTTTCTTATTTAATGAGTTGTTTCTGGGGGAGGGGGCCAGGGGTCACAGACCCCTGCCCCC
>CBFDAH010000156.1:0-7151 GCA_965602785.1 uncultured Syntrophobacterales bacterium | reverse complement strand
GGGGAGGGCAGGGACCTCAGGTCCCTGGCCCTCCCCCCACATAAGCTCCTACAACTCCACCAATTCCGAGTCCAGGGGGTGGCCCATGAAGAGGCTGGCCAGGTGTTGGAAGCGGGGGGTGAGGTCGGTGCTGAGGTAGTGGCGGGTCCCCCCACGGCTGAGGCGGGATTCAATTTCCCGGTGGCGTTTCAGGTAGTCCACCAGCTTGGCCGCGGTGACCTGGCCGGAGCAGATGAGGCGGATGCCGTCCCCCATGACCGCGCCGATGTTATCCTTGAGAATGGAGTAGTGGGTGCAGCCCAGGATGAGGCTGTCCACCGCCGCAGTTTGCAGGGGCGCCAGATAGCGCCTGAGGATCATGGCGGTGCCCTCCCAGTCCTGCTCGCCTTCCTCGATGAGAGGGACGAGAAGGGGGCAGGCCTGCTGAAAGACCTGGGCTTCCGGATTCAGTTTATGGAGCTCCAATTCAAAGGAGCGGGAGAGCACCGTGCCCTCGGTGCCGATGACCCCGATGCGTTTTTTGGGGGACCGTGCCATGGCCTCTTCCACCGTGGGGATGAGCACCCCCAACACTCGGCGCTCCGGGTAATGGACCGAGAGGTAGAGCTGCTGAATGGTGCGCAGGGCTTTGGCGGAGGCGGTATGGCAGGCCAGAATGATGAGCTGGCAGCCCTGACGGAAGAGGTAATCCACCGCCTGCTCGGTGAAGCGGATAACCACCCGGTCAGAGCGGGTGCCATAAGGAATGCGGGCGTTGTCCCCAAGGTAGAGGTAGTCGTATTGGGGGAGCACCGTTAAAAACTCCCGCAACACCACCAGGCCTCCGAAGCCCGAGTCAAAGACGCCGATCATGGAACAATCCTTCTCAGGGAAAACGCTGGTTGTTGTTCAAACTCCATTTTTTTCCTTCATGACACAGAGTTGCAGGGGCTCCTGCACGCCTTTGAGGTGAGCCTCAAAAGTTCGGGCATACGTGGGTTGGTCCGGGAGCAGCTTGTAGGCACTGGCGGATATCACCACCTCACCCCCCCGAGCTTCGGCCTGGATGCGGTGGGTGACATTCACCGGCGAGCCCACAATACCATATTTCGTGCGGGTTTCGGAGCCGATGTTGCCCACCACCACCTCGCCGGCGTGGAGACCCACACCCATTTCCAGGGTGGGAAGGCCGAGGGAGGCGATTTCGGCGTTCACGCCAGTCATGGCGGCCTGCATGTTAAGGGCGCAGCGGTAGGCCTGATCCACGACCTGGGGCAGAGGTTCTTCCAAAGGATCGAAGAAGGCCAAGACGGCATCCCCTAAAAAATCCTCGATAATGCCTTCGTGAGCCTGAATGATGTCCACCATGCGGGAGAAAAAGCGATTGAGCAAGTGGATGGTGTTTTCCGGGCTCAGGCCCTCGGCGATGGGCGTGAAGTTCCTGAGGTCCGCGAACAGGATGGCCACCTCCCGCTTGTCGCCCCCCAACAGAAGGGCCTGGGGCCGTTTCAGGAGCTTCCGGGCGATCGCCGGGTCAACATAGCGGCCGAAGGTATTGCGGATAAGGTCACGTTCCTGCAACCCTCCGGTCATGGCGTTGAAGCTCCGGATGAGCTGGCCGATTTCGTCCTGCCGCGCCGTGGTCAAAGGTTCGCCGTAGACCCCCTGGGCCACTTGCCCCGCTCGCTGGGAGAGCTGTCGGATGGAGGTCACCGCCGGGGAGACCCCCAGGCGTATCATTAGCAGAATGAGAACCACACAGGCGATGCCGGCGGTGAAATAAAAAATGCGGAAGCGCACAATGGGTCCGAGGATCTGGTCCCCCCGAGCGTACACAATAATAACCCAGGGAGCTGTGCGCAGGTGGTAGAAGCCGATAACCTGCCGAGGTGGGTGTCCCGGGCCGAGGATGGTGCCGGAGGGCTTGCTCTGCATGTCTTTTAGCACGGCCAATTCAAGCTTGTCTTGGCTTTCCCCCAGGCGCGTCATGCCTTTCATCTCAGGATCGGTGTGAGCCAGATAGCGGCCTTGATTATCCACCAGACAGGCCATATGACTTTGGGCCCAGCCAAAAGAGAGGACGCCCTGCATCAGGTACTGGAACTTGACACCCACCTGTAGTTGTCCCAGGGTCTTGCCGCCGCTGTCCAAAAGGTTGGTCTCAATGGTGACGGCTTCTTGACCCTTTTCATACAAAAAACGAGGGGGGGACAAAGCACTCACCTGCTCGGCCTGGGCCGGCAGAGGCTGGGACAGACCGGTGGGGAGATATTCCTCGCGGCGCCCGTCCTGCCAGATAATTTTCACCTGGTCCACCCCCGGCAGTTTCCGGAGCTGCTCCAGGATCCAGGTCTGGATTTCCTGGCGGTGCGGACCTGAGCCCACCTGGGAGAAGCTCTGCATCCAGGATAACGGCACCGAGAGGCGCATATCCATATGATGAGCGGCCCGCTGCAGGCGCAGCACTGCGGCTTCGCGCCATCCCTCCAGGAGGCTTTGGCGGGCCCAGAGAAAACCGAGGAAGCCCACCCCCAGGAGCAGCAGGCCCACGGGCAACAAGAGAAAAATGAGCAAATGACGCTGTAACGTTTTGAACCGCAGCATATGGCAAGAAAAATTCAGAAAAAGTAAGCCGGCCGGGATCGCGCCAGGGGAATTGTGCCACCCGCCAAGCTCCCCTGCCGCACCCCTTATTCTGACAATTTTAACAAAATGCCTCGTTTCAAGGCGGATTGCAGCGTGAACTTGAGGATGAGGTAACTGCCCGCCAAATATATCACACTTTGCAGAAACCCATACCACAGGGGGTGAGGGGAGAGGAGGGGAAACCCGTAGAAGTGCCGGAAATAATCGAGGAAATGGGTGAGGGGAATGAGCTGGGCTATTTCTCTGATAGGGGAGGGCAGGATCGTCACCGGGTAGTACAGGCCGCACAACATCAGGAGGAGGTAGGAAAAAGCCCAGGCGGCCACTTCGGCTCGATGGCCGAAGCGCAGCACCAGGGCCAGGACCAGGATGCCGATGATGGCGGCGTTTATGAACATGCCGACCAGGAACAACGACAACCCCAAGAAGCCGGGGCGGCTCAGGTCCATGTCAAAGAGCCACATGCAGGCCAGGCCCATGACGACGAACACCAGTAAACCCCGGAAAAGGCCCACCAGACCCGCACCCACCAGAAGATGAGACAGGCGGATGGGCGCAATGAACTTGTGCTTCAGACTCTTGGACCAGACGTCGTAGAGCAGCGAATAGGACAGGTCCAGTTGGGCGATTTGAATGGTGTTCATGCTCACCGCGCCGATGAGCACAAACGTTACCATCTCCGAGTCGAGTTTGAGGAATTGGGTAAGCAGGCCCACGGAGAAGATGGCCACCCCGGGCCAGAAGAACATCTCGAAGATGGCGAAGACGTTGCGCCGGTTGATCAAGATACTCCGGGCCGCGAAGGCCCAGGTTTTATTTAATTCAGTGAGTAATTTCACGGTAGAGCTCTTCCAGGTCGGCTTCCTTTACCCTGACTTCGGGAAGTTCCGGCGCCAGGCGGGATATTTCTTGCAGCATGGGAGCCAGCCGCACCTCGGCCCGGTCCAACACCAGGTGCACCCGGGAATCCTTGACTTCGCAGGAGATCACCCCCGGCAGGCGCTGAAAGTCCAGGGAGGGCGTGCCGTTTTTAAAGGTAAGAACCAGGCGGTCGCCCAGGCCGAGGCGGGCCTGAAGGTCCGGGATGCTCCCCGTGGCCAGGAGCTGGCCGCCTTTCAAAAAGCCCACCTCGCTGCACAGCATCTCCGCCTCCCGGAGGTTGTGGGTGGTGAGGAGAATGGTGAGGCCGGTGTCTCGATTGAGCCGGGCGATTTCTTCTCGGATGTGCCGGGCCATATCCGGGTCAAGGCCGGTGGTGGGCTCGTCCAAAAAGAGAAGCTCGGGGGTGTTGACCAGGGTCTTGGCCAGGGCCAGGCGCTGCTTGAGACCGGTGGAAAGACTCTCAAAGGTGACAGTGCGGTGGGGCGTCAGGCCAAAGAGCTCTAAAAGCTCCTCCACTTTAGTCGTCAATAGCCGCCCGCCCAGGCCGTACAGGCGGCCATAGAAGCGCAGATTCTCCTCCACCGTCAGACACCACACAAAATGAGCGCTGCTGGCCGCTAAATTGATGCGCTCCCTGAGGCGCGCCGCCTCCTTCACCGTATCCAGACCCAGGACCTCGGCCCGGCCGGCGTCAGGCAGGAGCAGGGTGGTGAGGATGGAAATGAGGGTGGTCTTACCGGCGCCGTTGGGGCCCAAAACGCCAAAAATAGCCCCCGGGGCCACCTCCAGGTCCACACCCTGAAGGACCACCTTCCGGGGCTTCAGAAAGCCGGTGCGAAATGACTTCATGAGCCCCTGGGCGACAATGGCTGGTTGCATGGTGTATGGACGTGGGGGAGGGGGCCAGGGGTCTGAGACCCCTGCCACCTCCCCCCACATAAGTCTACCAAAACTCCTCCGGAGGGCAAGGGGAGGCGGCTTGCAAAGTGGGGTGGGCTGGGGTAAAGTGGCGGCAAATGGACCAGGAAGAGCGGCTAGTAAATCCTCTGCGGCAGGCCGAAGACGCCAGCCTCGAGGTGGGAATCAGACCCAGAACTTTCCAGGAGTTCGTGGGCCAGGAAGAAGTGCGCCGCAACCTCACCATTGCCATCACCGCGGCCCTGGGCCGGGGCGAGGCCCTGGACCATATTCTGTTACACGGCCCGCCGGGTCTGGGGAAGACCACCCTGGCCTTTGTGGTGGCCCACGAGCTGGGGGTGGGGGTCAAGGGCACCTCAGGGCCGGTCATCGAGCGGGCCGGGGACCTGGCGGCCATCCTCACCAGCCTCTCGCCCCAGGACGTGCTCTTCATTGACGAAGTGCACCGGCTGCCCACGGTGGTGGAGGAGATCCTCTATCCCGCCATGGAAGATTTCCGGCTGGACCTGGTTATCGGCCAGGGCCCGGGGGCCCGCACAGTGAAACTGGACATTCCCCACTTCACCCTGGTGGGGGCCACGACCAGGGCGGGGCTCCTCACGCCGGCTCTGCGGGACCGTTTCGGCCTGATTCTCCGCCTGGATTTTTACAACCCCGAAGAGCTAGCCCGCATCACCTTGCGAGCCGCCGGGGTTCTGGGGGTGGAGATCGATCAGGAGGGGGCTCGGGAGATCGCCCGGCGTTCCCGGGGCACCCCGAGGATCGCCAACCGGCTGCTGAAACGGGTGCGGGACTACACCCAGGTGCACGGGGACGGGACCATCACCCGGGAGGTGGCCGACGCCGGCCTCACGCTGCTCCATATCGACCAGTTGGGCTTTGACCGCATGGACCGGCAGATACTCCGCACCATTGTGGAGAATTACGACGGCGGGCCGGTGGGGCTGGATACCCTGTCCGCGGCCCTCTGCGAGGAGCGGGACACCCTGGAGGACGTGTACGAACCTTTCCTGATCCAGTCCGGCTTCATAAAACGCACTCCCCGGGGCCGGGTGGCCACCAGCCGCACCCTGGAATATTTCGACCAACTGGACAAAAAGAAGCCCCAGCACACCTTGTTTTAACTCTCCAGGAACATTGACAAAACGATACTTACGGGCGAGCCGGGGAACGGCCGGGGCTAGGACACCCTCCTTGTGGCGCGTTTAGGGGTGGATGGCTGGGGGGTTCGGGGTGTCCTCCCCGACAAATTCATTGCGCCCCCTAAGAGAAAAGTTTACAACAAAAAAAATTTTTATCACAAGGACACTTGAGCGCCCATGGGCCAATGCCGGCACTGCGGCCACGACCATCACACCGTTTCTTCCCTGCTGGGGTATTGCGCCCCTTGTATCCGGGGTAACTTTGATCAGGTGTGGCCCGCCATAG
Source organism: uncultured Syntrophobacterales bacterium (assembly GCA_965602785.1). GTDB lineage: Bacteria > Desulfobacterota > Desulfobaccia > Desulfobaccales > 0-14-0-80-60-11 > JBGSLA01. The sequence continues at coordinate 1,298 of CBFDAH010000156.1, read as the reverse complement.
AGGAGATACACCAGAAAAGCCGCCGGGCCTTTGGGTTGCCCCTGTCGCCGCCCCGGGACTCTCAGGGGAAAACCTGCACCCTCTGCTTCCATGGGTGCCAGATTCCCGAGGGGAGTGTCGGGTATTGCGGCGCCCGGCGGGTGGAGGGGGGGCGCCTGCGGGGCGGCAATCCCGCCGGCGCGGGGGCGAGCTATTATTATGACGCCCTTCCCACCAACTGTGTGGCCGACTGGTTTTGTCCGGGGGGAACGGGCCGGGGCTATCCCAAATATGCCTGCGTTGACGGGGCCGAGAAGGGCTACCTGAACCTGGCGGTTTTTTACCACGCCTGCAACTTCAACTGCCTGTTCTGTCAGAATTGGACCTATAAAAAAAGAACCTTTTCATCTGAGCGCCTGTCCGCCAAAGAGCTGGCCGGGGCCGCACACGAGCGCACCGCCTGCATTTGCTACTTCGGGGGGGATCCCACCCCGCAGCTGCCCCACGCCCTGGCCACCTCCCGCCTGGCGTTGGCCGCAGCCCGTAAGGCCGGGCGCATCCTCAGGATCTGCTGGGAGACCAACGGCGGTATGCAGGATGCCTGGCTTAAACCCCTGGTGGAAAGTTCCCTGGGAAACGGCGGCATCATCAAGTTCGATTTAAAAGCCTTTAGCCGGGAAGTGCACCTGGCCCTGACGAGTGTGCCCAACGACCAAACCCTGAAAAATTTTGCGGCCCTGGCCTCCCGGATGGCGGAGCGCCCGGAGGTCCCCCTTCTCACTGCCAGCACCCTTCTGGTGCCGGGCTATGTGGACCTGGAGGAAATCCACGGCCTGGCCCGCTTCATCGCCAGTTTGAACCCCAATATTCCCTACAGTCTTCTCGCCTTCTATCCCCAATTCTACCTGCGGGATCTTCCCGTAACTTCCCGGGACTTCGCCTATAAGGCCCGCCAGGTGGCCCTGGAGGCGGGAGTGAAGCGGGTAAACCTGGGGAACGTCCACCTGCTAAAGTAACTCCCCCAAAACTTTTTGGGTTTCAGGAGGACTTGAGAGACCCTGCGGCCCGGCCGAACGGAGTATCCAGCACGTATAAGTCCGTATATCGGCAGGGCGCGCTCAGCAAGCCTCTTGTGGTGCGTAGGACGCACCCTACAGCGCTAATGCTTTCTGGTGAAATGGTGTGAACAAGCCGGGGGGATCGGTGGGAAAGGTACTGGTCAATCCAACGGCTCAAGTGCTTCCCAGTAGTAGGCGTAGAGCAGGGCGTCTTCGCGGTTATCCGAGTAGTAGCCGGGGCGCACGCCAATCTCCTCGAAG
>CBFDAH010000155.1:0-7320 GCA_965602785.1 uncultured Syntrophobacterales bacterium | reverse complement strand
GAGGCTCACCACTTGCAAAATATTGGTGGAGACCTTTCTGACCGTGATGCCCTGGACCCGCACCGCTTCGGGCAGTTGGGGCAGGGCTCCGTTCACCATATTTTGCACTAAGGATAAAGAGGTATTGAGATCGGTGCCTACGGCGAAGGTCACGGTCAGGCTATAACTTCCATCGCTGCCGCTGGTGGAAGACATATACAGGGCGTCTTCCACTCCGTTGACCGCCTCTTCGATGGGAATGCCCACAGTTTTGGCGATGACTTCGGCACTGGCTCCCGGGTACGAGGTGCTCAACTGAATGGTGGGCGGCACAATGTCGGGATATTGGCTCACCGGCAGCTGATAAACGGCCACCAGGCCCAGGATGACTATCACTATGGCGATCACATTGGCAAAGATGGGCCGCTCGATGAAAAACTTGGATATCATGGAGCGGCCTTCCCAGACTTATTTGGGGGGGCTTGGGGAGTTTTGGAGCCGGTAGAGGCAGATGTGGTCTCTTTTTGGGGACTTACCTGTTTTCCGGGGATGGCCCGCAACAGGCCGTTGACGATAACCCATTCCCCGCCTTGCAGACCCTCGGCCGCCACCCGGTAGTCATCCTCCGTGGCCCCGAGTTTGACGGCGCGGCGCTCCACCACCTTCTGGTCATTCACCACCAGGACATAGGGGCCCAGCTGGTCGAAGCCGATGGCCACCTGCGGCACCAAAAGAGCCGGCCTGGGTCCCGCCAGCGGCGCCCGCACCCGGGCAAACAGTCCCGGCAGGATCTTGTAGGTCGGATTGGCGAAGACCCCCCGCAGCAGCAAGGTGCCGGTGGTGGGGGAGAGGCTGATGGCGGCGAAATCCAGGTACCCCTGGTGGGGGTAGCCCTTTTCATCGGCCAGGCCGAAAGAGACCCGGTGCTTCATCTTATCGGGCACTTGCTCACCGCTTATCTCCTTGCCGATGACCCGGAGCAGATCCTGCTCATTGATATTGAAATAGACATAAATGGGATCGATCTGATTGATCTCGGCCAGCAGGGTTTTTTCCCCCGCCCCCACCAGGGTGCCGGGATCCTTCAACCGGCGGCCGATGTGGCCGTTAAAGGGGGCCGTCACCCGGGTGTAGCTCAGATTAAGCTGGGCCAGATCCCGTTGCGCTTCTGACGCCAGGACCGCGGCCTGGGCCGCGTCCCGTTCGTAATGCCAGCGGTCCACGTCCGTCTGGGCCGCGGCCTTCTGTTTCACCAGCCGCGTGAACCGGGCATATTCAGTCTGGGCATGCTCCAGGCGGGCCTTATTCGCCAGTAGCTCAGCTTCCGCCTGCTTAAGTTTGGCTTCATAGGTGTTCTGCTGAATCAAAAACAGCAGTTGTCCTTTCTTCACCAGGTCGCCGTCCTTGAAAAAGACCTTCTCCAGGTAGCCCTCCACTCTGGCCCGCAACTGCACTGTATTTAACGCCCGGGTGTTGCCGGTGAATTCCAGATAATCGGTGACATCCCGTCGTACGGGCTGACTGACCGTGACTTTGGGAGGTGGCGGCGGCACATAGGTGTTCCGATCGCCACACGCGGCCAGCAGGAAAACCAAGATCAACAAAATGCCCCAAACCGCGCTATCGCCGTTTTTCCTGCCCACCTTGCTATCCCCCCCAGTCATACCTAAATCTCCACGGATCGGTGCTTTGCCGTTGTCAACTATAACCTGAGATTGTTGCACATGGTCTTTTGGGAGAGGGGGTCAGGGGTCGCGCAGCCCTGCCCTTTTCCCAAACCCCTTGTTATGTTATCCCTAAAAGGCGGCATCAAGTGCAAAAGTATCAAGATTCAAAACGTTCGGGGCCGGGACCCCACTTATGGGTGTTTTAAGGGCCGGAAAGTCGGGCCTGTGGGCCGCCTTTCCGGTCCCCCTGCCGCGGGTTTGGAGGGGGGTGTGGGGGGCCCATGGTCCCCCGGCCCGCCCCTCAAGATACTTTCAGGGCAGTCTCAACCTGGCCCACCCCCGGGGCTAGGGCTCAAGCTTCGCCCCCAAAGCAGTTGGTTGCAGTAACCTCCCCCAGTTGGTGCGTTCCGCCATGACCTTCTGGATGGCGGTCGGCACCAGGGGTTCTCCTTCCCGGATCTCCCAGCCGCCGCCGAGGGCCCGGTACACCCCCACCAGACTGGTGGAGATGTCCCCCAGGGTGCTGGCCAAGTTATCTTGTTGCGCCAAAAGCGACTGCTGGGCGGTGAGGACGGTGGTAAAGTCCGTGATCCCCTCCCGATACTGGATGACCGCCAGGTCGACGGACTTCAAAGCCGCCGACGCACTCTCAGCCAAAAACCCCGCCCGCTTCTGGGACTGCAAGAAAGCCACCAGGGAGTCCTCCACCTCCTGCTGAGCCTGGAGGACCGTATTCTGATAGGCCAGGAGAAGCTCCTGGAACCGGGCATCCTGGACCCTGACGTTGTTCCTCAGCCGGCCGTAATTGAGGATATTCCACTGGAGCGTGGGCCCGGCTCCCATGGTGCGGCTCTGCCATAGGAACATATCCCCCAGGGAAAATTTCCCCACGTTGGCGGACAGGAAACCAAACGTCCCGGTCAAGGAGAAAGCCGGCAGGAGATCCGCCTTGGCTACCCCGATCTGGGCACATTGGGCCACCGCCTGGTACTCGGCACTCTTGACATCCGGCCGCCGACGCAGGAGATCCGCCGGGATGCCCACGGCCACCGTATAGGACGGAGACGGAATATCCTTGGGCCCTTTAAGCTTTTCGGTGAGGCGGCTGGGCGGTAGGCCCAGCAAAACGCAGAGGCCGTTTTTGGCCTGGCGCAATTGCGTCTTAAGGGAGGGAATTAAAGCCTCGGTGCTGGCCAACACCGTCTTGGCCTGCTCCACGTCCCGCTGGGAGGTGGTGCCGCCCTTGAATCGGGCCTGGGCGATCCTGAGACTCTCCGTTTGGGTTGCCACGTTTTGGTGGGCGATGAGAAGCCGCTTTTCCAGGGTCCGGATGTTGATATAGGCATTCGCCACGTCCGCCGTCAGGGTCACCAGGGTGTTGTCGTAGTCGGCCACGCTGGCAAACAACGTGGCGTCGGCGGACTCGATGGCCCGCCGGAACTTCCCCCAAAAGTCCAGTTCCCAACTGGCCGTCCCCCCGATCTCTGATTGGAAGTAGCTTAGCTCAGGCGAGCTGACAGCCTCGGGGGATCGTCCGCTGAGGCGGTTGAACTGAAGGGTGCCGAATCCCTGCTGCGTCTGGGGGAAGAGCTCGCCCCGGGCAATCCCCAGCAGGGCCCGGGCTTCCAGCACCCGCACCCCCGCCTGGCGCAGGGTCAGGTTCTCCCGATAGGCGCCGTCGATCAGACGGTCAAGGACAGGATCGTTAAAGGTCCGCCACCAGGCACGATATTCCGCCGGCTGAGTAGACACTTGCTTATCAGCCGATTCCAGCCATGTGGGGGACACACTTACCGGTGGAGGGGCAAAATCCGGGCCCACCTTGATGCATCCGGCCGTAAACAAAAACAAGGCCAACAGGAGGTGGCCTAAGATACTAGTCATAATTCTGGCTGGCGGTCTTACCCAAGCCCTCTGCCGGAGGTGCTTTCTTCTTCTTAGCCAAGCCATTCAGCGTGCTTCCTTCATTACCCCAGTCCCCCAGGGAAGGTGACAGGCTATGTTGCCGCCACTGTACCACTTGGTTTCCAACTTTTACATATTTTTTCCCTTACTCGTCTCGGCGGCGGCCAGGTATTTGTCCAACTCCTCCTTTAAATCAATCATTTGAGCAGTGCCGCTGGTGACGTACTGAGTGACGCTAATCTCCGTAAGATTCTGTAACGAGTTGATAACCGCGTCAATCTCTTTTGACGCCTGATGAATAAGGTGCGCCTGCTCTTTCTGCTTGGCATCCCCAACGTGGCAAGCCAGATTGTTGCTGAAACCGCCGATGATCATATTGGCATTGCGGATATAGTGGGCCAACGTGACCATCAATTCCTTTAAAGTCTCTAAAGCAGTCAAGCGCCGAGCTGACTCTATTTGTTCGGCCATGAGGCGATCTCTCTGATGGAGCCACATCCCGAAGCAGAGGCCGGTTATCCCGCCGAAAACCGCCAAGACCGCACCCATGAAAATGCTGGTGGAATCCGTACTCATCTCAAGGAGGCGTTTCCAAAAAGATAAGTCATGGAATTCCAATTGGGTTTCGGGAGCCAAATTGAACAGCAGCACGTTCAGAGGTTGGATGATAAAGATGCCCACCGCCATTCCTGCCAGAGTCGGCCATATAATGCGGCGAAAATAAGACATGGAATTATTGCCCCCTAGCGGATACTCTGTGATTCTCATAAGCCCCCCAAATTAAAAAGTAAAGCATTATTTAAAAAGGGATGCCTGTTCCGCCACTCTGGATGGAAGTTCTCCCTGAACTCCGGGGGAAGCCGGTGGCGCGGTGGTGGCGGCTGAGGTGCGCAATCCAGCCAGGCGGGCGGGGGAGGCTGACCCCAACACCGCCGACAGAGGCTTAGATGTACAATGCCACCCAGCAAGTCGCGGCCCCCACTGCCCCAAAAAATGTAGGGACAGCCGCCCCCGGCTGACCAGAGTCTCCAGATATCAAACACCCTTCATGGTAAGAAACGTTCCCCAGATTAGGTAAAACCCTGGTGGCACAGGCGTCTCGCCTGTGTTGCCCTCCCCTCAAACTCCCCTCCCAACCCCCTGTAGGGGCTTGATTTATCAAGCCCTGAGGGTGCCATGAATTACGCCCCTAAGGGGTTGGGGGAGAGGGTTTGGGAGAGGGGGAGGGGCTGGTGGCACAGGTGTCCTCACCTGTGGAAGACCGGTAGCACGGGCTGGAAGCCCCTCGGCACCCCCCTCTCTCAAAAGACTATTTGCAACCATCTAAATGTACCGCGGGGCACTCTTAGTGAAGTGAAGAGTCTTGCAGTTTCAATGGGTTGAGATTTTTCACTTCGTTCAGGATGACAAAAAAATCGGTTTTGCCATCGCTTGGCGCAAAACCCACCTTCCGGCTCGAAAGCAGATTTTTAAAAAATCTCCTCGCCCCCAGGCCCACCTAAATAAAGCGGCGGATAAGTTCGGCGGTAAATGCATCCACGCTGTCTGGGGTGATCTCATGTTGGCGGCAAAATGCCTCCACCTGGGCGGTGTATCCGGGGTGGTCTAAATCACTCAGGCGGGAGAAATACCCTAATCGCCGGCCCACCTTATAGAGGGTGCGACGCTCGGGGTCGAGGCTCAGATAGGCGCGCAGGATATCCAACATGTGTTTCTGGTCGTGGGGCAGGTCTCCCGCCACCTCCGGCAGCAAATTGACGATATGGTCACTCTGTACCTGGCTGGTAATCCCGCTCAGAGATTCGATGAACAGCAGAAGTTCCTGGACCATCACATCATCCGGGCAGGGGGAGAACCGGCCCTCCTCAGTCTCGGCTGACAGGGGCGCATCCTGGGGCAGGGCCAGGGTGCGGATGCGGATAAAATCGGGATTGATTTGGTTCATGGCCTGAGCCGTTTCTCTGGCGTTTTTATCCCACAGGAAGCGGCCGCCCAAGCCTGGCATGTAGTATTCCGAGAGCTCCAGACCCGCGTTTTTCAACTTTTGCCCAGCCTTGATGTGCAAGGCCTGGGTGGCGCCCTTGCGCACCATCCGCAGCACCTCATCCGAGCCTGATTCCATGCCGATGTGAACTCGAGACAACCCGGCCTGCCTGAGGGCCAGTAAAGTATCCTCGGCCAGGCGGGCCACGGTGCTCGAGCGGGAATAACAGGTCACTCGCTGAATGGAGGGAAATTTCTGGGCCAGGTGTTTAAGTATCTCTATAAAATCCTCCGGCTTGAGGGCCAGAGCATCCGCGTCCTGAAGAAAGACCTGGCGTTGACCATTTTTAAGCCAGTTCGAGGCTGCCTGCACCGCGCCGGGATCAAGGGAGGGCAGGTTTACCAGCGACTGAAACGTGGCTGGGGACAAACTGCCCCCGGAGGTAGACTCCTCCCGGATAGCCTGGATACTTTCATACACCGCGTCGATGTCTCGTTTGACGTGGTCCACCGGACGACGGGAAAAGTGACTGTTTTTGTAAAGCGGGCAAAAGGTGCACCGGTTCCAGGGGCAATTTCTCATCACCCGCAGGAGCAGACTGGCGGCCTCGCTCGGCGGACGGATGGGGCCTTGTTCAAAGCCCTGGTACTGTTCAGGGATGCTCGTAGTCATGGCAAAGCAAATGACCTTAAGATGAACACTCTTTAAATTTTATACTTTATCTAAGGGGAAATTTTCCGGACAGAAAAAAATTTTCCCCGGCCAGCAGCACCTGCCGAAGTTTCTTTCACACCTGCACGTTTATAAAAGTTGGGGATAGGTTTCGAGTTTGGCAAGTGGGTTGGATTTTTTGCGCCTGAGCAGGAAATCCTTAGGCGGGTTTTTTTCTGAACCCCCCAGAGGCGGGAGCAGCGGTCCGCCTCCCCTTGAAAGTTATTTTGAGGGAGGGGGCTAGGGGCCATGGACCCCTACCCCCTCCCTCAAACTCCCTCCCCCAACCCCTTACAGGGGGTTGGGAGGGGAGCTTGAGGGGAGGGCGGGGGAACCGCGTTCCCCCGGCCCTCCCCTCAACAAGGTTTCCCAATCTCTGGCATTCATGGACTCATCTGCTTGCTGCATCAGCGCTAGATTATCTTGAACCTGCTTTTCTACTTTCTTGTACTTCTTTAGCTCAGAAGTCAGGTCATCAATCTTTTTTTGAAGCTCTTCTGTGCTGGCCATGACATTATCCGTTTCTCAATAGGTTTTTTTTTCAAGTAACTATAATGATATGTCATACGAAAAGATACCTAAATTACATTAGGTGGATACCATGGTGATCAGTATTCTGGAACTCCGTAACTGATAATATTTTTTTATTCGATTATGCCCTTAACTCCGAGAAAGTGATGGTTGCTGAGTTGAGACAAGCATGAAGCATTCGGTAGAACATTTGCGGTTCCCAGAAGCGGCGGTTGAAACGGTAGCAGAATTCCGCCAGGTAGCGGGGCAGATGCTTGGGGCTGACGCCGTGGTGGACACCACGGATATTGCCTTTGATATTGGCGATCAAGGTATGGACCCAGGGCAAGACCTTCACCGCCTCTTTACCCAACCCGGGCACCAGCCACTCATGACGGCGGGGTGACCCGTCCAGGAAGCTATACCCTTGCCAACCGTCAGTTTTGACCATCACCTCGGCCGCCAAACGCTCCCGTACCAGGGTCTGAATCTCCTCCCCACTGACTCGGGGAACCATGCGCATGGCGGCAAACCTGGGCTTATCGGCCGGGGTTTCCACGGCCA
>CBFDAH010000154.1:0-7394 GCA_965602785.1 uncultured Syntrophobacterales bacterium | reverse complement strand
CCAGGGCCTGGCGGGCCAGAGGGACGGTGTCCTCCGGCTTCACCTTATACCAGACACCCAGGAGCTTGCCGCCTTCGTCGATGAGAAACGAGGAGCGGATGATGCCCTCCATCTTTTTGCCGTACATGCTCTTTTCGCCCCAGGCGCCGAAGGCCTGGGCCGTGGCGTGTTCCGGGTCGGACAACAGGGGAAACCCCAAACCGTATTTCCCATCAAATTTCTTTTGGGCCGTGGGTTTATCGGGGCTGATACCCACCGCCGCCACCCCCAATTCCGCCAGCTCCGTCCTCGCATCTCGAATCTGACAGGCCTGCTTGGTGCAGCCCGGGGTGTCCGCCTTGGGGTAAAAATAGACGAGAAGTTTTTGGCCCTTGAAGTCCAAGAGCTTCACGGTGTTGCCTTCCTGGTCGGCCAGCGTGAACTCGGGGGCCGCATCGCCGGGATTTAGCTTTGCCATCAGTGTCCTCCGTCAGTATGGTGAAACAGCCATTCCGAGGGGCAACAGCTTTGCTTTCCCCCTGGGGCTGATGATATTGTGTTAATCACGATTCCTTGGCGGGGAAAGCCCCTTCGTTCATTTTTCCTAGTTCAGGGAAAATGGCAGAGGCCAGGGTCAAAGGCCAACCTCGCCTCTCGACCCCTTTATTCAGTAAATTACCAGGCAAGGAGGACCGACAATGAAACCCAAAGTGGGCTTCATGGGACTGGGCATTATGGGGTCGGCCATGGCGGCCAACGTGCACCGGGCCGGTTATCCCCTCATGGTTTACAACCGTACAGCGGCCCAAGCGGAAACCTGGGCGACGCAGGGGGTGGGGGTGGCCTCAAGCCCCAACTCCTTGGCCCAGGCCACCGACGTTCTCATCCTCATGGTCACCGGGCCCGAGGCCATTGAGAACCTCCTCTGGGGAGAAGGGGGAGCCGCGCCGGCCTTGAACAACAGCAAAATTCTCATCAACATGAGCTCCGTCTCCCCCCGCTTCACCCGGGAGCTCGCCCAGCGCCTAGCTCCTACAGGTGTCAGGTTCTTAGATGCCCCGGTCTCCGGCACCAAAAAACCGGCCGAGGAGCGCACTATCCTCATCCTGGCAGGGGGGGACCCCGTTCTGGTGACGGAAGTGGAACCGGTGCTTCTCAGCATGGGGAAAAAGGTAGTGCGCTGCGGCGAGTTGGGCCAGGGCTCCATGATGAAAATGTTCATCAACCTACTTGTGGGAGTGATGATGGAGGGTTTCGCCGAGGCTCTGAACTTCGGCAGGCTGGGTGGCCTGGAATTTGAAACCATGCTGGACACGGTCTTTTCCGGGGCCATGAACAGCCTTATGTTCCAGGTGAAGGCGCCACTCCTCAAAGAGAAGCACTACCCGCCGTCTTTCCCCCTGAAACACCTGGCCAAGGACTGTAAGTTCATTTTGGACACGGCCTATGAGCTGGGGGCGCCGGTGCCGGTGGGGCAAATGCTGCTGCACCTCTACCGCGTGGGTTGGGCCAAAGGCTGGGGAGACGAAGACATTAGCGCCATCGCCCGGGTCCTGGAGGAGATGGCTTAGGAGAAATGGGGAGGGCAGGAGGCCGGTGGTCCCCCGGCCCCCTGCGCCAGAACCTTGTGCAGCAGTCTTAAATTAGAGAAGAAATCAACGGCTACCAGCGATTGTCATGAACCCGAGCGGGATCATAGCGGTTCTCCCGGGGCTTTTGTTCGGCCGGATAACCGATGGGGATGATGGCCAAAGGCATGACCTTCTCGGGGAGATTCAGCAGCTTTTGCACTGCAGCCATGCGTTTTGGATACGGGTAAATGGCGGTCCACACGGCTCCCAGACCGACGGCGTGAGCAGCAATGAGAATGTTTTCCGCGGCCACTGACCCATCAAGCTGCCAGTACCCCTTCCCGGGAAACCTTTCCCGCGCCTGGTTGCCGCACACCAAGATCGCCACCGTGGCCCTTTTTACTTGCAGGGATTTAGGATTTAATCGATAGATTTCATCCAGAATTTTGCGCTTATTGATGACGATGAACTCCGAGGACCGCTCATTGAAAGCTGAGGGCGCGCTCATCCCCGCGGTCACGAGCAGCTTGACCACGTCCTCGGGGACCGGGCGGGGAGTATAGTTCCGGATGCTCCGCCGGGTCAGGATGGCGGTAATGGCATCCATAGTTCCCTGGGGGACTTCTATTTTATAGGCAGCCGCCTGGGGAGGAGCGCCCTTGGAAGTCTTGTCCTGTGCCCCTGAGACGGTATTGTTTGACAAAGTCTGCAACAAGAAGATGAGGGCGCAGCAACCCACCAGCCCGCAGGCCCTGAGGGATATCTTGGGAACCTTCATGTAAGTTTCTCCTTTGGATAAATCGGGACAAAGAGGGTTTGGGCCCCTTTCCCCCCAAGGTATTAACCGTATTTTCCTGTAATGTAGTCCTCTGTCTGGCGGTTTTGAGGCCGGGTGAAGATCTGGGCCGTGGGGCCGAATTCCAGGAGTTCGCCCAGGTACATGAAACCGGTGTCGTCCGAGGCCCGGGCGGCCTGCTGCATGTTATGCGTGACGATAACGATGGTGTAGGCCTTCTTGAGCTCCTGCATGAGTTCTTCAATGCGCAGGGTGGACAGAGGGTCCAGGGCTGAGCAGGGCTCGTCCATGAGCAGGATCTCCGGCTCCACTGCCAGCACCCGGGCAATACAGAGGCGCTGCTGCTGCTCTTCGGTGAGGCTCAGGGCCGAGACCTCCAGACGGTCCTTGAGTTCGCCCCACAGCTGCACGGCATCTAGGGACCGTGACAGGATCTCCTCCAGTTCGGACCGCCTGGTTCGCCCATGCAAACGGGGGCCATACACCACATTTTCAAAGATGGACAGGGGAAAGGGATTGGGCTGCTGGAAAACCATGCCCACCTTTTTCCGGAGTTGGGTAAGGTTAAAGCCCGCCTGATAAATGTCCTCGCAGTGGATGAGGACTTCCCCGCTGATCCGCACCCCGTCGATCAAGTCATTCATGCGGTTGAAAACCCGAAGCAGGGTGGACTTGCCGCACCCCGAAGGGCCTATGAGAGCCGTGATGGTGCGGGGCTTGAAACTGGCGTTGATGTCGATGAGGGCTTGGAAATCATCGTAAAAGAGATTCAGATCCCGGATGCGGATGGCGACTTGAGGATCCTGTTGGACCTCAGCCGAAGCGGCCGGAAATGTAATCATCGGTGCGTTTGTCCCGAGGCACGGTGAAAACCCGGGAAGTCTCCCCCATCTCGATGAGATCGCCCATGAGGAGAAAGGCCACCCGGTCGGTGACCCGGGCAATCTGCTTGGTGTTGTTGCTCACCAGGATGATTGTATAGTGCTTCTTCAATTGAAACAAGGTCTCTTCGATCTTGGCGGTGGAGATGGGGTCCAGGCCGCTGGTGGGCTCGTCCAGGAGGATCAACTCGGGTTGCATGGCCAGGACCCGGGCCAGGCACAGGCGCTGCTGCTGGCCCCCGGAGAGTTTCAGGGCCGAATCATACAGGCGGTCCTTGACTTCGTCCCACAGGCGGGCGGCGTGCAGCCCCTCCTCCACGATCTCCGGCAGCTGGGCTCTGGGTTTACCGGCCAGACGGGGGGCCATGGCCAGGTTCTCGAAGATGGAGCGCGGCAGCGGCGTGGGTTTGCTCAAGACCAGTCCCACCCGGCGGCGCAGGTTCACCACATCATAGTCCGGGCTCAGGATATCCTCATCATCCAGCAGGACCCGCCCCTCCACCCGGACCTCGGGGAGGAGGTCACACAGGCGGTTGAGAATTTGCATGAGCGTGCTCTTGCCGCTCTTGGACGGGCCCATGAGGCCGAAGATCTCCCGGGTATATACCTCTAAAGAGACATCCTTGAGGGCCTGGTGCTGGTGGTACCAACAGGAAAGCGATTCCAGGCGGAGTTTAACGAGTTTATCTGGGTCCATGATCACTGATCACAGGCGTTCTTTTAAGAATAGCGCTTCACGAGCCGTTGCATCAGAGTATAGGCTACGAGGTTGATGAGTAAAATGGACACCACCAGGACAGCCGCCGTGCCGTAGGCGTTGGGCATGGAGATGCCCTCCCGGGCCAGGATGTAAAAGTGCACCGCCATGGTGCGCCCCGAGTCGAACAGCGACGTGGGGGTGCGCAAGGCCGCGCCCGCAGTAAACAAGAGCACCGCAGTCTCCCCCAAAGAGCGGCCCACGGAAAGCATGATACCGGTGGTGATGCCTGGCAAAGCGCTGGGCACTACAATGTGGGTGATGGACTGCCACTTGCTCAACCCCAGGGAAAAGCACACCGTGCGGTATTCCTGGGGTACGGCCTTGATGGCCTCTTCGCTGGTGCGGATGATGGTGGGGAGCACCATGATGGCCAGGGTCAAACCTCCGGAGAGGATGGACCAGCCTAAGCCCATCTTTAAGACGAAGAGCACGAAGCCAAACAACCCCAAGATGATGGAGGGCACCCCCGCCAGGCACTCGGCGCCGAAGCGGATGATCCGGGTGGCCAGGCCTTCCCGAGTATACTCGGTGAGATAGATGGCCGTCCCCACCCCCAGAGGCGTCGCAATCAAAATGGCCAGCAGCGTGACGTAGGCCGTGGCCACGATGGTGGAGAAAATGCCCCCGGCCCGCCCCATGTCGTGAGGCGCCTCCAACAGAAAGCTGGGGGTCACCTGGGGCAGACCCTTGATGGAGACATTTACTATGATAAAGACCAGGATGAACAGGGTGAAGCCGGTCATGCCCCACAACAGGGCCTTGACCAGAATCTGAGTGTAGCGGGGGTCCAGGCGCACGCTACTATTTCCTCCGGGTGACCAAAGTGGCACTGAGATTGAGAATCATGATGATAATAAAGAGGACGATTCCCGTAGCAAAAAGGGCCTCCCGGTGGCGGCCGCTGGCATAGCCCAATTCGAGCGCGATATTGCTGGTCAGGGTACGCACCGGGTCCAAAATCGACGTGGGGAGCTGGAGGGCGTTCCCCGCCACCATGATCACCGCCATGGTCTCCCCGATGGCCCGTCCCATCCCCAGGATGACCGCAGTGATGATGCCGGAGCGAGCGGCGGGCAGCACTACCCGGCGCACCGTCTGCCACTGGGTGGCCCCCAGGGCAATGGAGCCCTGGCGGTAGGTTTCTGGCACTGCATCCAGGGAGTCGATGGAGATGCTGATGACGTTGGGGAGGATCATAATGCCCAGGATAAGGGAGCCGGCCAAAAGAGACAGCCCCGGTCCTCCCAGATAATCCCGGATGAGGGGTACCAGCCATATTACCCCCAGGAAGCCATAGACCACCGAGGGCACCCCGGCCAGAAGCTCCAGGGTGGGCTTGAGAACGAGCTTCAAACGCTGGGGGGAAAACTCCGCCAACACGATGGCACAGGCCAGTCCCAGCGGCACCCCCAGTCCCAGAGCCCCCAGGGTCACCAGGATGGAGGAAATGATCATGGCCAGGATGCCGAAATGCCCCCGGGTGGGAGCCCAGTGGCTGGAGAACAGAAAGTTCTTCAGGCCCGTGCTGATGATCAGGGGCAACCCCTCCATGAAGATGAAAATGGTGATGAGGAGGAGTGAAGTGACGGAGGAGAGGGCCAGGAAAAACAGCACCCGCTCGATGAATTTGCCCCGGTTCATTCCTTGATCCCCACCAGTCCTTCAGCTTCCAGTAAACTCTGGCCGGGGGGACTCAGGACGAAATTTACGAACTCCTGTACCCGCCCCTGAGGGGGGAGCTTGGAAACCAGGAGAAACCGGCGCACCAGCTTGTATGTGTGGTTGCGGATATTTTCCCGGGTGGGGGGGATCCCATCTATATCCAGAGCCTTGACCCGGTCGTCCACCAGACCCACGGAAATATAGCCCATAGCGTAGGGGTCGTTAGCCACGATCTCCCGCACCGAGCCGTTGGAATCCTGCACCAGGGCGGCGGGGGAGACCTCCTGTTTCTGCATGACCATCTTCTCGAAGGCGTTCCGAGTGCCGGAGCCCTCCTCCCGGCTGATGAGGTGGATGGCGTGTGGCGGCAGGCCCAAGTCGGCCCAGTTTTTGATTTTCCCCAGGAAAATGAGGCGCAATTGCTCCAAGCTCATATTTTTTAAAGCATTTTGAGGATTGACGATTACCGCAATGCCGTCCCAGGCCAGGGGGATTTCCACCAAGTGCTTCTCCTTGGCCACCAGTTCCCGGGATGAAGCCCCCAGATGGGCAGCACCCTGGGTGACTGCGTAAATGCCGGCGCTGGAACCGCCCCCCTGGATGTCGATGCGGATGTGGGGGTGATCGGACATGAACACTTCCGCCAGCTTTTCAGCGAAGGGCTGGACCGAAGTGGAACCGGCTACGCTGATGGGGGGAGTAGAGGTGGAAGACTGGCAGGAACAACCCGTGACAGCAAAGACGAGCCCCAGGACCAGGATAAGCCAGAGACAGATCAGACGTCTGGTGAGCTTAAGCGGGAACCGCAGCGATTTTCTCTCGCATGTCTCCCAAGACCGTTCAGTTTTTGGAGAGGGTTTCATGGGTGTGAACAACAGCGTTCCGGCTTTAGCTTGGGCCAAAATCGGGCAGGACCGCTTGCCATTATTGCAGAAATTCAGGAAACTGCAATGGAATTGCACTAATCTTAATTTTAACATTTTCCCATCTCAGAGTCTCCCATGGACACCGCTGGTTTATTCCGGCCCTTTAAGACCTCTCGCCAGCGCCGCCGCTTCGAGGCCCAGGCCCAGGACCTCGTCCGCCTGCCTCGACCTGGGGAAGGGGTAACGAACCATTTACTCCCCGAAGCTCTGTGGCAAAGGCTCCTCGAGCAGGCGCCGGACCCGGAAAATTGGCTGGCGGCCCTCTCTCAGGCCACCGGGGTCTATTTTTTTCCCTCCCGGGAGTGGCCGGCACGCTTGGTGCGCTGGCTCACCCTGCTCGGGGTGCGCCGTCTCCTGGAGGCCGGGGCCGGGCGGGGCTATGTCACCGCGGCTTTGGCCCCCCTAACTGCGGCCGCGGGCCTGGCCTATACGGCCATTGACAAGGGCGAGGGAGAATTTTTCCGGGGGCTTGCCGTCCACCCCTTGGTGGAGCCGGGTGATGTGTTCACCACCTGCCATACTTTTCTCCCGGACGCAATCCTCTATGCCTGGCCTCCACCCAACCGGTCCCTGGCCCAACTTTTTACCTGCCCCAGCCTTCGCTATCTCATCGTGGCGGGTGAACCCGGGGGCGGTGTCACCGGCGCCCGGGAAGACTGGCTGACCCTCCCCCATAAAAAATCCGCCCTCCTCAGCCGCGCCTGCCGGGGCCGTACTGGACAAACCCACCACCAGGTGAGTATATTTTGGAAAAGTGGGGGAGGGGGATAAGGGTCGAGGACCCTTACCCCCTCCCCCACACCCCCTCCCCCAATCCCT
>CBFDAH010000153.1:0-7407 GCA_965602785.1 uncultured Syntrophobacterales bacterium | reverse complement strand
GCGCCTGCCTTGGGAGCAGGAGGTCGGCGGTTCAAATCCGCCCGTCCCGACCAGTCAATCTGAACCTGTGGTGAAGCTCCCTGGAGGGGAAACCGCAGGCCCCCCTTCACCCCGGCCTCAAGCCCTGGGGCCGCGGGCCTGCACCAGGGTCACGGCCCGCTCACCGGCCCGGTGCATCAGGCGATACAGCAGGCGCAGAACCGCGCCCAGATCAGGGTCATCACTTTGGGGCCACCTGGCTCTCAGCGCGGCTCTCCTCTCGGGGTCCCGGGCAGTTCTAATTATCCGGGAGGCAGTGCCGCTTTCCAGGACCGCCGCCACCGTGAGGTCGGTTTCGCCGCTCTTTAAGAGGCTGATATATCTTTCTTTTTGGGTGATCCTTCGGGCACACAGCTCAGGCAAAGACAGGCGGTATTCGGAGGGCAGGTTGGCCAGGGCCTGGAATGTACATTTCCTGGCCAGGTTAACCAGCGCCTCTAGGGACGGTCCTCTCTTCTTAGGGTTAGATAAAACCTCAAGATCTCGATGCAACTCGACAGAACCGAATTCCCCTGTAATTAACTTGCTTTCTAAAATGGAATTGACCAACTCTTTGAGAATATTCATATTCTCATTATCTTGGCCAGGAATTCTTTCCTCGAGGCTAGGAGAAATGGGTTTGATTTTAGCGGCTAATTGACCCTGGGAAAGGAGGATAAATCCGGGTGAGGTAACCAAACCATGTCGGGTATCTTCAATGAGGTCTCCTAGATCATCCATAAGTTGCCAGTGTAAGTAAAAAGAATTCAACCATAGAAAGCTTTTTTCCAAAACCTCATATCTGTTTATCGCTTCTGACGTCAGACAATATAAGGCAAGGGGCGCTAAAAAGAAATTGAGGGTTTTTTGGTTCAAAACCTCTTCACAGTACCATTTCCAATTATGCGTTGCCGTCAGGTGAAATTGCCCCAGGCTTCGCCACTGACCTGCCAGCAAATCCCTGGTTCTCCCCAGCCAATCCTCTTCGGCGTGATGCCAGGCAACATTCCAGCGGGGTGAGGCCGGCCAGGCACCCCTGAGCTCCTCCACCCTCCCTTTTAACAGGCGACCCAGCCCCAGGGCCAGAAATTCAGCTTCGGGGGACGGGACCTTTCTACCCAGGCCAAAAGAGTCCGCCGCCGCTTCGAAAGAAGCGCTCTCCCAGGAAAAATCCCGGTCATGCAGAATCTCCAAGTATTTTTCAAGAAATAGGTGCGCGGACCGGGAATCTGCCATGTGGGTGTCCACCACGTAATCAGTGGCGATGATGGCCACTCCCCAAAAACCGAACAGCTCGCCATAGAGGGGGTACGCCTGGGGCGGTAGAGGACCTTTGTCCGCCAGCAGATATCTGGCCAGCAGCCATCCCAGGTGTGCCCCCCGGAGGAACCTTTTCACCAGTTTGATTCTGCGCATCGGCCCCAGAACGAACCCCAGCCGGGAACCAAAGACTGCGGTCATCTGGGAGGCAAGCGTGTAACAGAATCGAGGGTACAGCCAGGGAGCCGCGGCGGCTTGTCGCAGAATTTCTCCACGAGTGGCAGGTTGAACGGGCTGCCAGGCAGGGGTGGCAAACTCATCCATATTATTCGGGCATGAAAGAGGTGGAAGGATAATAGTTGCGGAAATGAGTGGAAAAGATAGTACCCAGGTGTCTCAATAACTTAGCCAGACTTGAACAAAAATTTCTCAAATCAAACGAGTAGCTTTCTTTAAGCTGATACCCATTCTTTTCTATAATATTCAAATAATATTCGTATTTGGCACACAATACAGCAATGCCGATCTTGTACCGCAACTCGGGGTAACTCAAGAGATTTTGCTTACCTTGTTGAAACCATATTTCACAATCCCTTACTTTGGCAGCAACCCAAGTTCTTAGAGCCGGATCAATGGACTCGATGTGCTGACCGACAATCTTGATTTGGATATTGTCCTGATCCTCCCGGCTTATATTGATAATATTATTTTTCAGGTCAGGAACTAAATCCCTGATGATGTGGGTCCATTTGCCGGCAATCCCCTCCCAGGGACGTGGAAAATCCGCCAGGTTGGCCTCGGGACAACAAAAAGATCGAAATGTTTTTAAATAACTGGTTACCTCAAGCTCGATGTATCGTGATAATTGCTGTTGTTCAGGATATATCCCGACTCTGTTGACATCAAAAGAAATACATGACAGGAGATCAAGTATAGGCTTTTTTAGAGGGGAACCTCTCTTTTTGTCAAAAGGGATCAATGCGGTTAAAAAAACTTCCGGTCCGTCAAGATCATATTTCCGCCCAGAGGGATATCTATAAAGATACTTTATCAATTTTTCCTGGCGATTTATAAATAGTTGCTTTTCTGATACGGTTGACATATGAGAATCAGCCAAATCATCAACCCAGCGGAAATATGAGTACCATACATAAAAATAGGGTCTTATTTTCGAGAAAATCAAGAAGAGGCCTATTAAAAAGGTAAAATAGCTGCGCTTACCAGTTATTTTTCGGGCTGAAGATAATATCTTGAGGAAGGAAGCAGAAAGGGATTGTGTGTTAAATTCCATTAATGCGACTCCGGGACCGAATTTCAACACCAAAAGGACCTGGCGCGGCAGCCCATGAGAATATGTAGATCGTCCGTTCATCAGGCGAAGAGAAATACTCCTCATGGATCATGGCGTCATACCACTCCAAAGTATTACTCAACCTCAAAAAAAGCTATGTTGAAAGTATGACGATAGAGAAATATTTATGCAACATCTTTCTAATAACAAAAAAGAATAACGATAAAAATGAGGTGAAAGTGTAATAAAGGTCAAGCGAAAAGTAATTCTTTCATTTAATATATTTTCCTTACATTAACCTGGCTTTGGCTTAACTACCACCGATTATTGGGTAACTATTGCATAATACGTTAATAAAAGCCATCGAGAGAGGTCTGGTTTTCTCTGGTCAAATGACTCTGTTTATTATACCATAAGCGACGTATTTTTTTAGAAGGTTCACCACGCACGACGGCCAGAACCCGCAGTTAATTCGGGGAGCCTGAGGTCAAAGCAAGGGGAATCTGCCCAGATATCCGTAGACCTCGTTGTTACCCAATCTGAGCCATCGTTCACCCATACCGGCCTGTGAGGCTGGCATGAATCCCCCCAGAGTGCCCCAAATGGTGCCGGCACCACATCACCAGAAACCAGGAGGTGCCATGCCTGGCTGTCGATTCCGGTCTGACCTGCAGCAGAGCAAAGCGCAGAGTATCACCCGTCTTACAGGATTTCTCCTTCTGTGGCTGTTCCTGGGGGCTTTTCCTGGCGCCTCCTGGGGGGTGGCTGCTCCCTTGACTGGTCCTGAAATTATGGACCGGCTCGATGATCTCTACCGCAGCGACTCCAGCCAGGGCAGGATGATGATGAGTATTACCACCCGGCAGTGGCAGCGAACCATCTCTCTGGAATTCTGGTCCAAGGGACGGGACCGAATGCTCCTGAAGGTCCTCTCTCCGGCCAAGGAGCGGGGCATTGCCCTGCTGCGCCGGGGGTCCCAGGTGTGGAATTATCTTCCCAAGGTGAACCGGTTGGTGTCCCTGCCGCCTTCCATGCTAGCCACCTCCTGCTTCGGGTCTCATTTTACGTATGACGATTTGGTGAAGATGCGTCGCTGGAGCATAGACTACGAGTGCAAGATTACCTATGTCGGTGGCCGGGCAGGGGAGCAAGTGGTGGAAGTCACCAGCATTCCCAAACCCGGGGCGCCGGTGGTCTGGGGAAAGGTCATCGTGTTAGCCAGCCGCCCCGACTACCTCCCTCTCTCCATTAGGTATTACGACGAAGATATTAAACTCGTCCGCCGCATGCTCTTTTCCCGGGTCAAGAAAATGGGGGGTCGCCTCCTGCCCAGTAGAATGACAGTGGTCTCCCAAGACAAACCTGGCGAACAAACGGTGGTGGTCTATCAGGAACTTTCCTTTGATATGCCCCTGGATGACCGCCTTTTTTCTCCGGCTTCTCTCAGTAAATAAGGGGGACGGGTGAGCTTCTGGGCACCGGCCTGGCGGAACCTCTGGCGTAATCGTCGGCGCACCGCCATTACCCTGGCGGGGTTGGCTCTCAACACCGCGGTGCTGATTATCACCAACGGCCTCCTGGCGGGCTTCGCCGTGCAGATGCATTTCAATCTCACCCAAATGGTCATGGGGGAAGCGCAACTGCACGCCCCGGGGTACCTGGGGGACCGTTCTCTGCATCAAGTTATCCCAGGATCGGAGAAGGTGCTGGCAGGCGCCTCCAGGCTGAAGGTTGCTGCGGTTCCCAGGGTTTATGGCTATGGCCTGGCCAACCTGGGAAACAAATCGGCGGGAGTTCTTTTCTGGGGGATGAAGCCCGATACGGAGCGGGCCGCGTTTCAACTGGCGGGACGTCTTCACAAGGGGAAGTTCCTGAGCGAGACTCCCCGGAAAGAATTGGTTCTCGGGAAACAGCTGGCCCATTCCCTGCAAGCCGGGATCGGGTCAGAGATCGCCGTGATGGTCCAGGCCGCCGACGGCTCTCTGGGGAATGACCTATTCAAGGTGGTGGGCATCCTCCAGGGGGTGAACGAAGCCATGGACCGCAGCGCCGCCATCCTCCATGAACAAGACTTCCGGGAGCTCTTCATGCTCCCCCAGGGATGGCACGAAATTGCCCTCAACACCAGGGGGAGCATGCCGTTACCGGTCCTGGCAGGAAGCTTGGCCCGTCTGTCCCCCCAGGCAGAGGTCAAGACCTGGAGGGAACTGCTCCCCACCCTGGCAGACCTTTTCCAGGTCGTCAAAGTGGTGATGTTTATCATCTGGTCAGCCTTTGTCCTGGCGGCCGGCCTCGGAGTCCTGAATACCATGCTCATGGCGACCTATGAGCGCAAACATGAATTCGGGCTTCTCAAAGCGCTGGGCACCCCTCCCTGGCGATTGGTGCGGGATGTCGTGGCGGAAGCTTCCCTCTTGGCCCTGGTGTCCACTACCCTGGGGGCCCTGGGGGGGATGGCCGCGTCCTGGTATTTGCAAAGTGTGGGGCTGGATACCCGGTGGTTCGCCGGAGAATTTACCCTGGCAGGGGTCGTTTACGACCCCATCTGGCGGTCTTCCCTCACCCTCTCGGGGGTGTTGACCCCCATGGGCATCATGTTCCTGGTCTGTGTGGCCGCCGCCCTCTATCCGGCGGTTCAAGCTGCCCGGCTGGACCCGGCCAAAACCCTGTATCATGTCTAACCGCTGGAAAACCACCGGGGCGATGGTGGTCCGCCTGGCCTGGCGTTCCCTCTGGCGGCACCGGCGCCGGACCCTGATAAACATCTCCTCCATTGGTCTGGGGCTGACCGTGGCCCTGGTGATCATCAGTCTGTCCGAAGGGGTGTACCATCAGGTAATCGAAGACGGCGTGAGGATGCAGGCCGGACACCTCACTCTGGAACATCCCGCCTACCGCCGGACGCCAGCCGTGAACCTGGCACTCTGCGGGGTTCGGGAAATTAGCAACCACCTGGAGCGCTCAGGCGCCGTGGCCCTCATCAAACCCCTCATTGTGTCCCAGGCCGCGGCCAAGTCTGGACTCAGGGCGGTGGGCGTCATGGTGGTGGGGGTGGACCCCTTAGTGGAACGGCGGGTCTCCCCCCTGGCCCGCTGCCTGGTGGCGGGGAGTTACCTGTCGGAGTCGGACGACAAGCAGGTGGTATTGGGCAACCGACTGGCCAAAACCTTACACGTGAGCCCGGGAAAAAAGGTTGTCCTCGCCACCAACAACGCCGCGGGTGAGCTGGTGGAGGAACTGTTTCGGGTCAAGGGTGTGTTTGAGACCGGAGGAGAGGAGGTGGACGGCTACCTCCTCCAAATTCCCCTGAAGCAGGCGCGCCGCCTCTTCGGTCTGGGCCCCGACTGCGTCACCCAACTGGGGGTCATCCTGAAAAGTGCGGGGCATCAAGCCGCAGTTCGCCAGGAACTCACATCCCTGCTTGGCGGCGAGAACCTAATCGTCCGTTCCTGGCAGGAGCTCAGCCCCGATCTGGCCGCCCACGTGCGCCTGGATCGGGCCGCCAACCGGGTGTTCCAGGGTCTGCTCCTCTTGATCATCCTCTTTACCATCCTCAACACCCTTCTCATGTCAACCCTGGAGCGGGAAAAAGAGTTCGCCGTGCTCCTGGCCCTGGGCACGAACCCGGTGCTCCTGAAAACTCAACTTCTTTTGGAAACGGTGTTCTTGGGACTTTTGGGGTGCGCGGTGGGCGCGGTTCTGGGGGGAGGACTAGCCAAGGCGCTCCAGGTCTGGGGGTTGGACTTGACCCCGTTTTTCGCCGGCGGTGGCACCTATTCCGGGGTGGTGGTGTCCACCCGCATTTATGCCCGTCTGACTTTTTCCCTGTTTTTAGGGATCCTGGCCATTTTTCAGGGGGCCACCACCTTGCTTGGGTTTCTGCCCTGGCGCCGGGTGAGCCGGATTCAATTGGTGGAACAGTTACGGTAAGGATTTTTTAGATATACAAGTCCGTCAGGGGGGCCAGAAGTTTTTTAGTTTCTGCCCCTCCCACGGAATGCCCCTCTCGGGCATACGCAAGGGGAACTATATGACCCTGATAGTGGATCTTCATGAGGTGACTAAGGACTACGGCAGCGGAGAAGTCCTCACTCAGGCCCTGCGAGGGTTGGACCTGCAGCTTTTCGCCGGGGAATTCACCGCCATGGCGGGGCCCTCAGGGTCGGGGAAGACCACTCTCCTCAATATCATCGGTGGCCTGGACCGTCCTTCCCGCGGGGAGGTGTTTTTCGAGGGGCAGGAAATCAGCCACCTCTCGGGGACTCAGTTGAGCCAGTTACGGCGGGATCGCATCGGCTTCATTTTTCAATCCTTTAACCTCATCCCGGTCCTGACCGCCCTGGAAAATGCCGAATATATTTTGTTATTGCAGGGATACGGCAAAGAGTTTCGCCAACAGCGGGTCAGACATCTCTTTCAGGAGGTGGGGCTGGAAGGATTGGAAAAGCGCTTTCCCCGAGAACTTTCAGGGGGTCAGCAACAGCGGGTGGCCGTGGCCCGGGCCATTGCTCCGGAGCCCGCCCTGGTCCTGGCCGATGAGCCCACCGCCAACCTGGACTCCGAAACCGGGGCCGCGCTTCTGGAACTGTTGCGCCGTTTGAATGACGAGAAAGGCATCACCTTTCTCTTCTCCACTCATGACCCGGCGGTCATGGAGCAGGCCAAACGGCTGGTTAAGCTCCGGGACGGGCGCCTTTGGGATGACAGCCTTGCAACCCCTCACCAGGAAAACTAGTAATACTGGCACAGGGTGCACCTGCTGGTTAATACCTGCGGCAGCATTTTGAGACTGTTGCGAAAGTATCTTGAGGGGCGGGCCGGGGGACCACTGGCCCCCC
>CBFDAH010000152.1:0-7426 GCA_965602785.1 uncultured Syntrophobacterales bacterium | reverse complement strand
GCATGTCGGCGACACCATCCCCGATCATCATTGCGGGGGCCGGTCTGGCGGGCTTGTGCTGTGCCCGCGCCCTCAAGCAAGCCAACATTCCCTTCCTGCTCCTTGAGGCCTCGGACGGGGTCGGGGGGCGGGTGCGCACCGACCGGTTGGACGGCTTTTTGCTGGATCGGGGTTTCCAGGTCCTGCAAACCGCATATCCCGAAGCCCGTCGGGTGCTGGATTACCAGGCCCTCAACCTGCGCCCCTTCTCTCCCGGGGCCCTGGTGTATTTTCAGGGCCGCCTCCACCGGGTCGTGGACCCCCTGCGCCAGCCCCAACACCTGTTCCGGACGATCCTGGCCCCCGTGGGCACTTTGGCCGACAAACTCAGGGTAGCCCGACTCCGCCGGCGGGTGTGTCGCGGTTCTCTGGAAGAGCTTTTCCAAAGGCCGGAGACTTCCACCCTGGAATTGCTCCGGGCTGAGAGCTTCTCGGATAGCATGATCGAGCGTTTTTTTCGCCCTTTTTTCAGCGGCGTCTTTTTCGAAAAAGAGCTGGCCTCGTCCAGCCGCATGTTTGAATTTGTGTTTCGGATGCTGGCTTTAGGGGACACAGCCCTTCCCGCCGGCGGCATCGGAGCCATCCCAGAGCAGATTGCCTCAGGTCTGTCACCGGAGAACCTTCGGCTGAACGCCCGGGTAGAGCAGGTTTCAGCGACGGGGGTCCGGCTGGCTTCCGGCGAGGAAATCCCTGGGAAGGCCGTGGTGCTGGCCACGGACGGCGCCGAGACCGCCCGCTTGATGGGGGATACCCGGGGATTTGCCACGGTGGACAGCGTTTGCCTCTTTTTTGCGGCTGGCAAGCCACCGGTGTCCGAGCCCATTTTGGTTCTGGACGGCGAAGGACGGGGGCCGGTCACCAACCTGGGGGTGCTCAGCCAGGTGTCACCCAGCTACGCCCCTCCGGGCGCCTCTCTGATTCACGCCACCGTAGTGGGAAATCCCCCCGTTTCGGACGCCGATTTGGAAGTCCAGGCCCTGGCTCAGCTCTCGGAGTGGTTCGGCCCCGAGGTAAGCCAGTGGCGGCACCTTAGAACCTATAGGATAAACCACTCCCTGCCCGTGCAAACGCCGCCTACCCCCGACCCGGCCTCCCAGACCGTACAAGTGCGCCCCGGTCTTTTCCTGTGCGGTGAATACGGCGGCCTGTCCTCTGCACATTGGGCCATGGTTTCGGGGCGGCGGGCCGCGGAGGCGGTCATCCGGGAGGTCACGGGGGCCTGAAAGTTCCTCGGCGGAGTGCAGATAGATGGAAAAAACCCCTGAAGTTGTGGACAACATCCGGGAGCTGCTAGCCTCCCAGCGGCTGGCGGTGCTCTCTACCCAGAACCAGGGGCAACCCTACAGCAACCTGGTGGCTTTCGCCGTGACTCCGGATCTTAAATATCTGTTGTTTGCCACCACCAGGGCCACCCGCAAGTTTGCCAACCTGCTGGCCGACTCCCGGGTGTCCCTATTGATGGACAACCGCACCAACGAAGAGGCGGACTTTGCCGAATCGGCAGCAATCACCGTGCTGGGCCAGGCCTGGGAAGTGCACGGGGCCGACCGGCAGCAATTGCTTGCGGTTTACCTGGAAAAACACCCTTATCTCCGGGACTTTGTCACCTCGCCGAACTGCGCTCTGTTACGGGTGACGGTGGCGCGCTTCATCCTGGTGAACCGCTTCCAAGACGTCAGGGAGGTTTATCCCGGACTATGACCTTCACGATGTCACTTGATGCGGTCGGTCCCGAACACCGCAGGCTCGTGGGTGGCAAAGGCTTCGCCCTGTCGGTGCTGGCGCGCCAGGGCTTCACGGTCCCCCGCACCTGGTGCGTCACCACTCATGCCTACCGTCACTTCGTATCCGCCAACGACCTCAGGGCCCGCCTCCTCATGGAGCTTCACCGCAAGAAGTTAAAGGACCTGCGCTGGGAAGAACTATGGGATTCGTCCCTGAGGATACGCTCCCTGTTCATGAAGGCGGACCTACCGGTGGACCTGGCGGCCGCCCTCACCAGCTCCCTGGGGCCTGAGCTTCCGGAGCGCTGCGTAGTCAGGTCTTCGGCACCTGGGGAAGACTCCCGGCGGACCTCCTTCGCCGGGCTCCATGCCTCCTTTGTCAACGTGGTGGGTCTGGAGGCTGTCCTGGAGCACCTCAAGCTGGTGTGGGCCTCCTTATGGTCCGACGCAGCCTTACTCTACCGCCGGGAAATGAAGCTCAACGTGGAAAAAAGCACCATGGCGGTGCTCGTGCAGGAGATGGTGCCCGGGGAAAAATCCGGGGTGGTCTTTGGGCAAAATCCCCAGGACGCTTCCCAGACCGTCATCGAGGCGGTCTACGGCCTGAACCAGGGTCTGGTGGACGGCACCGTGGAACCGGACCGCTGGCTTCTTAAGCGAATTTCCGGCCAGATCATCTCCTTTCGGGCGGCTGACCGAGACAAGGTGGTGCTGCCGGCTGGGGACGGAGTGCGCCTGGGCACCCTCTCCTCAAGGGAGGCACACATTTCTCCCCTATTGGAGCCCGAAGTGGCCCAGGTATTCGCTCTGGCGCGCCGCACCGAAGCGCTGTTCGGGGCCCCTCAGGATGTGGAATGGACTTTTGCAGGGCCTCACCTGTGCGTCCTGCAATCCCGGCCCATTACCACTTTGAAAAAGACGGCCAAAGGCGATCAACGTCCCTGGTATCTCAGCCTGCGCCGCAGTTTTGGGAATTTACAGGATCTCCGGAGAAAGGTGGAAAACGACCTTATTCCGGCCATGGACGCGGCAGCGGATGAATTGGCGGCGATGCCCCTGGCTGACCTGCCTGCCTCGGAGCTCGAAGCAGAGATCAGCCGCCGGGCCCGCCAATACAAGAAGTGGAAGGAGGTCTACTGGGCGGACTTCATCCCCCTGGCCCACGGCATCCGCCTGTTCGGGGTTTTTTATAATGACGCCCTCAAGCCCCAGGACCCCTATGAGTTCCTGGATCTCTTAGGGGACGCCGGCTTGCTGAGCCTCAAGAGAAACCGGCAGCTCGAGGGTATGGCTGCCCTGATCCGGGAAAACCCCGGGCTGCTTGAAGAAGTGCGCGATCAGCAGGTGCGAGACCCCCGGCTTAAGCAGGCCATGGCCCAGTTCCTGGAGGAATTTGGGGATCTCTTCTGCGGCGCCTCCTCGTGCCCCATGGATATGCCTTCCTTGGCCGACCTCTTGGGTCAAATGGCCAACCGAGGGCCCCAGCCGGAGCGCTTTGCCTCGGGGGAGGGGGCAGGACCCAAAGACCGGTTTTTCGCTCATTTCACCGGGGAGAAACGGGCCGAAGCCGAGGAATTGCTGGACCTGGCCCGGGCCAGCTACCGGCTCCGGGACGATGACAACCTGCATCTGGGGCGCATTCAGGCACAGCTTACCCGGGCGGTGGAGGAAGGTCAGCGCCGGGCGCGCCAGGGCCAGATGGAAGAGCATTTTGAGCTTCGGCTGCCCCATGATGTCCGGGAAATTCTGGCGGAAGTTGAAGGGGAATCTACCGAAAATCTAGATGAACAGAGGCAAAGCTTAGGAAAACACCTCAAAGCCCGACAGATCGTGGGCCAACCCGCCGGACCTGGTTTGGCCCAGGGTCCTGCCCGGGTTATCCTGGCGCCTTCAGACCTGTTTCAGTTTAAAACCGGGGAAATTCTGGTGTGCGACGCGGTGGACCCGAGCCTGACCTTCGTGGTACCCTTGGCCGCGGCCATCGTGGAGCGGCGGGGAGGCATGCTCATCCATGGCTCCATCATCGCCCGGGAATACGGCATTCCCTGCGTCACCGGGGTCCCCGACGCCACGGCCTTCATTCACACCGGCGACACGCTCACCGTGGACGGGTATTTGGGAATTGTCACTATTGGTTGACGTATTGATGTTGAGGATTTAGGTTAACCAATTATTCTAGAGAGAAAGTTGAGACCTCTGAAAAAGGCCAGGTCACAGGGGTAAGCCTTTCTTAATCCCCTTAAGTCCCTCTTTCAGAAAGGGGAACATTTAGAGAATTTAACCTGAATTAATCAATGGTTTTTTTTAACTTCCCCACTTTTCTAAAAAGGACCAGGGGGATCTTAATACTTCATCTCTGGGGAAAGATTTACAGGTGCACTTTTCCAGAGGTCTTTATCGGCTAACCCGATGGGAAAGGACAATCGGATGACTTTAGTTGAGGGAATCTGAGAATGCGCCCGCGTCTCTCGTTGGGCTGGTTTATAATCAGGCTGGGCCGGTTGGTCTCCTCTCTGGCCATAATGGTGATGCGGATGGATGATTTGGTAGAGTTCAGCCGGCACACTTATGCCAGGCGCGATAAAGTCGAGTATTGGGGGAGCGATAAGGTTATTGCCAGTGGACTTACTCCCCTGGAGAAAATGAACTTACAAAAAACCAACCTTAGCCAGGGGAAGGTACTGGTTTTGGGCCTGGGAGGTGGCCGGGATGCCATTCCCCTGGCCAAGATGGGGTTTGCGGTTACCGGAGTGGACTATGTCCCCGAATTGGTGGAATTGGCTAGAAAAAATGCCGCCAAGCACGGCGTCCAACTTGATGCCTAGGTGGGAGAATTTTCTCATCTTGCCGTTGCACCGGCCGCCTTTGATTTAGCGTGGCTCGCCGACAGAATGTACTCCTGCATGCCTACCCGCGGGAGGCGTATAGAAATGCTTAAAAAGGTACGCGAGACCCTTAAACCGGGGGGTTGGTTCTTTTGCATGTTTCACTGGAACCCCAGTCAGGATTATTCTCCTCGAGTGGAGCGACTGCGAAAAGTTTTTGCTTATTTGAGCTTGGGGAACCTCGAATATGAACCAGGGGACATGCTTGTGGGGGAATTCAACCACGCTTTTCGGGACGAGGGGGAACTCTGCTTTGAGTTTGCTGAGGGCGGGTTTGAGTTAGTTCATCTCCACATCCCCGAGCGAGGGGATACCCATGGGGCCGCCCTGCTTAAGAAGCCAAAATGAAAATTGAATCCGGTGGAGTTTTTCCCGGCCTCCTCAAGAACTCGCCTTTTTTAATAGATACGATCTAATACCTTCAGGCAACATCCCGCTCACATCCTCCAGGTCGATCTGCGGCATACCGCCCCACAGAGAAGCGGCCCGAGAAAGTTGAGGGTCAGTGGAGACAGAGGTAAGGGGGATGGATTTATAGGTCTCAGAATTCCAAAATTCTCTCACTCCCCAAATATATCCGACAAAGGCCCGGTTCATAAATCCAGGCCACAATTGGTAGGGGTCTCCCACCCAGGAGAGGTGCACACGCGGCGTTTCGTGTTCTCGATTCCACAGCAACCAAGCCAAGGCCGCCATGTCATGGGCCAGGAGGGATTCGGCAGAAAACACCAGGCCCGGATCAGGCTCGGCCGCAAAGCCAACATCAGGTCCAAAAGTGGTTTGTACCTTGGTGGCCACGCTGAGAATGAGTCTGAGCTTTTGCCTTAGAATGGTGGCATCGTTGATTTCCACAATTTTTTCCAAAAAACTTCTGGCATCCCGATGAAGCTCAAGACGACTGTCATCCCGGAGCCAGCCCACCGCCGCCTTGAGTCCCAACGTTGAGCCTGCCAGGGCATGGCGACTTACCCGCGGCAGCAGGATGACATGGTCAACCTGAGTCAGGATGTTTGGGAGCATCAGCTCACCCTGCCAATGGCCCGGGTGTGCGGTGCGATCCCCAAAATAGGCGTCGAAACCGGCCTCTTCAAAGCAATGAATTTCGGCGCCGGATTCCAGGGCGGTCTGATAAAGCCCGTTGTGCCTTAAAAGTTTTCTGGTGGAACCCCGTTGTCCCCGCTCATCCTGGTAAACCGACTGGACGCCGGACTTTTCCCCCAGGATAATGCGGCTGGCGCCCTTCTCCCGCAGCAAACCCGCCAGGGCCCGGACAGCCAGCGGAGAAGTGGTGGCCGGATACACATGGCGGGAGTTGGAAACCGGCTTGAGAAGGACCACATCACCCTTAGAAAGCCAGGAAAAATCGGTGGCCGCCTCCGCTACCCGCTTAACCGCAGAGACTATCTCTGCTTCACTCGCCCCTTTAGCCAGAGCCGCCAGGGCCACCAGTTCCTTTGAGCTTGAGGTAACCATACTCTAAATATATCAATCCAGGCGGGAATTTTCCTGTCGAAAATCCCGGGGCATATTCTCTGGGGAGGTTCCCCGGGTCGTTTTATTCTTCCTGGACCCTTTTCCCGTGCGCTATCTTGAGCATGGGGAAGATTAAAAAGTCAGAGGAAAAGTTTCGAGTTTGGCAGGCTAAGTTAAATTTTTTCGGCCCAGAACCGAATATACCAAAATATAGGGAGCTTGATTACCCATATTACCATCTTATGTTATATAGTCAGATTCAGAACCACATGTCTCAGAGACACCCGAAGCGCCATATAATACCTCACCATTTTGTTTTACGGAAAGGATGCACCATGACGGAACCACAAATACTGCATCAAAGAGAGCAGGTAACGGCAGCACAAGGGGAGTTCATCCGCCGGGTTTACAATTGGATGGTCCTGGGGCTGGCCACTACCGCGGCCATAGCCCTCTACACCGCCTCCAACCCCGCGCTTTTGGGATTTATCGTCGGTAACTCCCTGGTGTTTTTCGGTCTCATTATAGCCCAATTGGGTTTGGTGATCTTACTTAGCGCGGCCATCAACCGTTTCCAGGCGTCCACCGCGACCTTGATGTTTTTTCTCTACGCAGCCCTCACCGGCCTGACGCTGTCGGTGATTTTTCTAGCCTATACCCGGGCCTCCATTGCCAGCACCTTTTTTGTCACTGCCGGGACCTTCGGCGTCATGAGCGTTTATGGCTATACTACCAAGAAGGACCTCACCAGTTGGGGAAGTTTTCTGTTCATGGGGTTAATCGGCATTATTATAGCTTCGGTGGTGAATATCTTTTTACACAGCGAGACCATTTACTGGGTGGTGACCTATGCCGGCATCCTGATCTTTGTGGGGCTCACCGCTTATGATACGCAAAAACTAAAAAATATGGCCGCGGGGGGTTTTGCGGATGAAGAAACGGAGCGCAAAAGCGCGGTGATGGGCGCCCTCGTCTTGTATTTGGACTTTATAAACCTCTTCCTGATGTTGCTGCGAGTTATGGGGAGCCGGAACGACTAAGCCCTTGTTGGGTTTTAGAAATACAGGGAAAAAATATTTCCTGCACCCGCAAACTTGATAAATGTAGCCGCAAGCTTTAGCTTGCGAAAGAAATCAAGAAAATGGGCGCAGGCTTAAGCCGTCGGCTGGGCTGGTCGAGGCATGGCATGGGGCCTGGGTTTCCTGTCAAACCCAGGCCATTTTTTTGTTTAATCGAAGTAGGCCCCAAAGGCACTGCTGTCCGGTAGAAAATACTTGAGTTAGTAAGTAAAACAGCCCCAAAACA
>CBFDAH010000151.1:0-7507 GCA_965602785.1 uncultured Syntrophobacterales bacterium | reverse complement strand
AGGGGAGTTTGAGGGGAGGGCGGGGGAGCCGCGCTCCCCCGGCCCTCCCCTCAAAGAGGATCTTCCATGACTGACATCAAGTTCGGTACGTCAGGGTGGCGGGGAATTTTAGCGGATGATTTCACCTTTGCCAATGCCCGCTTAGTCTGTCAGGCCATTGCCAAGTATCTTAAGGAGGAAGGGTTGGCCACTCAGGGGGTGGTGGTGGCCTATGACACCCGGTTTCTCTCGGAGGTTTTTGCGGCCACCGCGGCGGAAATTCTGGCGGGAAACGGCATCCCCGCCTTTTTCACTACCCGGGACACTCCCACCCCGGTGGTGAGCTTCGCCATCCGGGAAGGCAAACGGGCCGGGGGCATCAACATCACCGCCAGCCACAACCCGTCGGAGTACAACGGCATCAAGTTTTCCCCCTCCCAGGGCGGTCCCGCCCCCAACTCGGTCACCAACGCCATCGAAGACCTCATCCGGAACATCACCCCCCAGGAAGTGAAAACTCTCCCCTTCGCCGAAGCCCGGGATCGGGGTCTGGTTACGGACATTGACCCCCGGGAGAGCTACTTTGGGCATCTGAGGGACCTGTTGGACACCGAGGCCCTGGGAAAAGCTGGTCTCAAAGTGGCAGTGGACGTCCTTTACGGCACCGGCCGGGACTACCTGGACGGCTTTCTGCGGGAAGCCGGCGTGGAAGTAGAGCTCTTGCACGGCTACCGGGACCCCCTCTTCGGCGGACAACGGCCCGAGCCCAGTGAGGAGTACTTGGAGCCCCTGGCCGAACGCATCAAAGAAACCGGCGCCCACCTGGGCCTGGCGGTGGACGCGGATGCCGACCGCTTTGGGGTCATGGACGGGGAGGGCCGCTATCACGAAGCCAACATGATTTTAGGTCTGCTTTTCGACCATCTCATCAAGACCCGGGGTTGGGAGGGCGGCGTGGCCAGGAGTGTGGCCACCAGCCACCTGGTGGACCGGGTGGCTAAGGCGCACGGACGGCCCGTTTTCGTCACCCCGGTGGGTTTCAAGTATCTGGGGGAATACATCCTTTCCAACCAGGCCCTTATGGTGGGTGAAGAGAGCGAAGGCTTCTCCATGAAGAACCACCTGCCGGAGAAGGACGGGGTTTTGGCCTGTTTGTTGGTGGCGGAGATGGTAGCCATAACAGGGAAAGGCATCCCTGCACTCCTCGAAGACCTCTTCGCCCGGGTGGGCCCGGTTTGCACCCAGCGCCTCAATTTGAAATTGCCCCCCGAAATCAAAGACCGCCTCCTTATGCGCCTCAAGTCACCCCGGGACACCTTCGCCGGCCTCAAGATAGTGGACCACATCACCGTGGACGGGCACAAGTTTCTCCTGGAGGATGGTAGCTGGGTGTGCTTCCGCCCCTCGGGTACCGAGCCCGTGGTGCGCTTTTATCTTGAAGCTTCCTCCCCGGAAGGCCTGGAGCGCCTGCGCCGGGCGGGTGGTGGCCTCTTGCAGGATCTGTAACCCCGTCATGAATCTCGCCTCTTTCATGGAAATGGCACTCATGGTGGTGGTCCTGTTGTTTTCGGTCATCATCCACGAGGTGGCCCATGGGTATGTGGCCTTGCTCAACGGCGACCCCACGGCCCGCCTCACCGGCCGCATCACCTTAAACCCCATCCCCCACATTGACCCCATCGGCACGATCTTCCTGCCCCTTCTCCTGTTGATCACCCAGGCGGGGGTGATCTTCGGCTGGGCTCGCCCGGTGCCGGTGAATCCGTTGAATTTTCGCAACTACCGCCTGGGGGAGATCACCACCAGCTTCGCCGGTCCCGCCAGCAACCTGCTTTTGGCGGCGCTGTTCGCCTACCTTTTGCGCCTTAAGCTGGGCGGCCCCGGCCTTATCTTGATGGCCTATTACGGTTGTATCATCAATATTTTTCTGGCGATTTTCAACCTCATCCCCATCCCCCCCCTGGACGGCTCGCACCTGGTGGCGGCCTTCCTCCCCCCCCGCCTGGCCCGCTATTATAGCTACCTGGAGCCCGTGGGTATTGTCCTCGTCCTCATCCTCTTCTATACGGGCATCATGGGTATGATTATCATGCCAATTTTTCGCCTGATTGCCGCGCTTCTCAGAGTCCCTCTGGTCTTTTGACGCCGATTTCCCCCAATCAGGGGGGATACAACAGGTTTCAGAACCGGGAATCTCTTCTTTAGGGTCTGCCTTCGGCACCAGAAAAGGCGACCTGAGCACCCCCCACATATTTTTCTGGCTTGCCAAGCATTTTCCGGTGGAACTAAGGGTTGCCGTCATCCCAGGTAAAACCCCGGGCGCCGGGGTGCCGGGGCTTTCTGCGGCATTTCCAGCTTTTCCCACCCTGAGAGAATATGTTATGTTGTGAACAATGAAGGCGAAGACTAAAGTCGGGCTCAAGCTCCTGGGGGTCAACCTGCTTTCCCTCCTCGTGGCCCTGGTGGGGTTGCTCGTCCTCATGCAGTATCTGGCCACCAAACAAATCCTGCAGTGGCATCGGCAGCGGGTGGACCTGGGGGCCCGGTTGGTCCTGGCTGAATACCAGGGGAAGCTCCAGCAGATGGTCCAGGCTGCCTCTCTCCTGGCGGACAACCCCATCTATGGGGAACTCCTGGCAGTGGGCGACATGCCTGCTTTGAGGAACATGGCCGCCCCCATGCTCAAGGCTACCGGCCTCCAGGTTCTCACCATCACGGACAATCAGGGCGTAATTCAGGTGCGCCTCCATGACCCGGGGGGCCTGGGAGTGAATATCAGCGCCAACCCCCTGGTGCGCTCCGGTCTTAAAGGCAAGGCCGCCAGTCGCATGACCCAGTGGCAGGATAGCGTTTCCCTGGGGGCTTCGGCTCCCATTTACGATCGGGATCGCCTGGTGGGGGTGGTCCTCACCGGCGTCCTCATCGACCGGAGTTTCGTGGAGTCCCTCTCTCGACCTGGAGTGGAACTGGCCATCTTTTTCTCCAACCGTCTGGTAGTGAACTCCTTCAAGGACCTGCCTGAAAAGGCCCTGGCCGAGCTCATGCGCTCCCATGAACTGGCGGTGCGCAGCGCCGCCGGCTACAAGGGAGTCCAACGGCTGAGTCTGGGAGACCAGGACTACAACGTTACCTATTTGCCCCTGGGAGTGGAGGAAAAACCCTGGGAAAATCTCATCCTGGTGGGGGTGAACCGCGGGGGGCTGGACTGGACCCTCACCATCCTGAAGCTGGTGATCTTTGGGGTGGGGGTGGCTGCGGCCCTGGTGGGAGCCCTCCTCAGCGTCTGGCTCTCCACGGGCATGCGCCGCCAAATTATAGCTCTCACAGAAGGTACTCGCCGGGCGACCACGGAGGGGCTGGCCGGGGACATCCCGGTGACCAGTCGGGATGAGCTGGGGGAGCTGGCCGAGTCCTTCAACGCCATGACCAGGGCTCTGGGGGAAAAAACCCGCCAGCTTGAGGAGGAGCGGGACCGCAGCGCCGCCAACGCCGACTTCCTGTCCATGATTGTCCATGACATCAAGGCCCCCCTCACCGGCGTGCGCCTCACCATTGAAGCTTTGGAGGACGAAACCCTGCCGCCGGAGATCCACCAGAAGCTGCAGCGCATCATCCAGCGGAGCGAGGGATTGCTTGTGCACCTGCACAATGTTCTGTACCTGAGCCGCTTTGAATCGGGGCTCCTGGCCCTGCAGCCTGAGGCGGTGCCCCCAGCCTTCCTGGTCCAGCGGCTCCTCCAGCAATTCAGCCCCCTGGCCCAGCACCAGGGGGTGCAGATGTCCGCCACCCTGCCCCCGGATCTCCCGCCCCTCCATGTGGATGAACCTTCCATGGAGCGGGTCCTGGCCAACCTTCTGGTGAACGCCCTTAAGGCGACTCCCTCGGGAGGGGCCATCACGGTGCAAGGTGGCCTCCTCAGCGGGGATAACCATCCGGAAGTGGAGCTCGTGGTGGGCGACACCGGCAGTGGCATCTCCCCGGAGGACCAGCAATTTCTCTTTGAGAAATACCGCTTTCGCCCCGACAAGGGGAGCAGCTCCGGTCTGGGGCTCTACATCTGCAAAACCCTTGTGGAGGCCAACCAGGGGCATATCTGGGTGGAGAGCGCCCCCGGACAGGGGTCCAGATTCCATCTGACCCTCCCCACGGAAGGGAATGAGGCGAAAACGGAGTAAGGGGGAGTAAGGTCAGGGAGAAGATTCCCGGCCTTAGAAACCCTTTTCGGCCTGCCAATATGAATATCTGGGTATTAGTGATTGACGATGACCCCGGCACCCGGGAGGCCCTGGCCGACATCCTGGGGCGGGCGGGCTATCGTGTGGCCGTTTGGGCCGGGGATGAGCCCTTTGAGGCTGCCGGTCTGGGCCAACCTTTCTGCGTGGCGGTGGTGGATTACCACCTGCCTTCCGATAATGGGCTGG
Organism: uncultured Syntrophobacterales bacterium; assembly: GCA_965602785.1. Lineage (GTDB taxonomy): Bacteria > Desulfobacterota > Desulfobaccia > Desulfobaccales > 0-14-0-80-60-11 > JBGSLA01. The sequence goes on along the minus strand of CBFDAH010000151.1, from coordinate 3,107 downwards.
AAGTGGCCACCCGCCTCAAAGGCCTACAGCCGGACTGTCGCATCATTTTGACCTCTTCTGAGCTCCCCCCTGCCTCCGAGCTGGCTCCTGCCGAGGGAGTGGTGGACCATTTTCTGGCCAAGCCCTTCTCCAAAGACGACATCTTAAAGGTGGTGGCCCGGCTGTGTCACCCCAAGACCCGCTAATTCAACCCCTCTTTGACTCTGCCGACCCCGGCCGAGTGATGGCATTGGTCCGTCGCTTCGCCCGGGAAGAGGGGCTTTTCCAGGCAGGCGGTCGGGTTTTGGTGGCCGTTTCCGGGGGCCCCGACTCGGTGGCCCTGCTGCATCTGCTGGTGAGACTGGGCTCGGAGTGGGACCTCCATCTGGGGGTGGCCCACTTCGACCACGGTCTCAGAGGCGAGGCCTCCCGGGAAGACGCCCGCTTCGTGGCCACCCTGGCCCAAGACCTGGGACTCCCTATCTATTTCGGAGAGGGGGACGTCCGCCGGCTGGCCCACAGTGAAAAAATTTCCCTGCAAATGGCCGCCCGGCGGCTGCGTCTGGATTTCCTGGAGGACACCCGCCGCACTCACACGTATGACCAGCTCGCCCTGGGGCACACCGCCGATGACCAGGTGGAGCTCTTTCTCCTGCGTCTGCTTCGAGGGGCCGGCGCCGAGGGACTGAAGGGCATGTGGCCCAGCACATCGGGGGGCCTGGTGCGTCCCCTTTTAGCCGTGGGGAAAGATGTGGTGCTGGCCTGGCTCCACCAGGAAAAACTCCCCTACCGGGTTGATTCGAGCAACCTGAACCGCAAGTACCTCCGCAACCGGATTCGCCTGGACCTTCTCCCCTTCATGGCACAGGGCTACAATCCCCGTCTCAGGGATGCCATCTGGCGCCTCATGGCCCTCCTGCAGGAGGACGAGCGCCTGCTGGCCGAGGCCGCCACCCAGGCCTGGGACCAAGTGGGGCGTTGGATTACCCCTGAACTCGCCGTTCTCTCCATCCCCGGTTTGCTGGAGCTTTCTCCCGGCTTGCAAAAGCGCCTACTGAGGCTCACTCTGGGCCGTTTCCTCACCCACCAGGAAATCACCTCCGCCCAGGTAAATAATCTCATGGCCCTGGTCCGGGGGCAGAAAAGCGGGGGGGCCATTACCTGGGGAAAGTGCACGGTGGCCAGAGCCGGTCCGGAGTTGCATGTCTTCCCAACCCTCCCGGCACCTCCGGCGCACCTCGCCGCCACGCTGCCCGGTGTGGGGATGTTAGAGTCGCCCGCCGGCTGGCGATTTGAGGCCAGAAATCTGCCAGATTTGCCGCCAGCACCCCAAACTGCCTCAGCCGATACGGTTTGGGTGGATCAAGCCAAGGTGGCTTTCCCCCTCACACTCCGCCCTATACTCCCGGGAGATCGCTTCTGGCCCCAGGGTGCGCCAGGCCTCAAAAAAATGCAGGATTTCCTGGTTGATGCCAAGATTCCCCGGTGGTTGAGGCCCCACCTGCCCCTGGTGGCAAGCGGCGAGGAGATTGTCTGGGTGCCCGGCCTGCGCCTGGCTGAGTCCGTCAAGCTGACTCCCGCCAGCCGTCAAGCCCTGGAACTCATCATCTCCCCCACCGATCCCGCCACCGCCAGGGTATGGGAGCTGATTCTGACCTTGCGGCAGGGGAAAACTGGGGCCGCATGACCTCTTCCCCGCCTCCCCTCTTGCTCATCAATCCCTGGATTTATGACGTTGCCGCCTACGACTTCTTCGCCCGGCCCCTGGGACTCCTCTACCTGGCGGGACTGCTTGAAAGCCAGGGCTTTGCGGTCCGCCTTATTGACTGCCTGGCCGCGCCCCACACCCGCGCCGGGACTTTCGGCACCGGCCGCTACCCCAAAGAGGCTCTGCCTCCGCCTCCGGCCCTGGCCCACTTCCCCCGCCGCTATGGCCGCTACGGAATCTCTGAGACGGCTTATCGCCAGGAACTTGCCCACACACCCCGTCCTGCCGCCATCCTGGTCACCTCCCTCATGACCTACTGGTATCCGGGGGTGACTGCCGCCATCCGCCTGGCCCGGGAGCATTTTCCAGGGGTGCCGGTGCTCCTCGGTGGCGTCTATGCCACCCTTTGCCCTGACCACGCCCGGCGTCACAGCGGAGCCGATTTGGTCCTCACCGGCCCTGGAGAGGAGGCGGTACTCCACCACCTGACGTCTCTCTGGGGTATTTCCCCCTCAACCCTTAACCCGGCAAATGTTGACGCCCTCCCCTATCCGGCCCTTTTCCTCGCTGACGGACTCACTTTCATCCCTCTCCTCACCTCCCGGGGCTGTCCCTTTTCCTGCACCTACTGCGCTTCCTGTCTGGTGGCGCCCCGCTATCAACGGCGTTCCCCCCTGGCCGTGGCCAAGGAGCTCCTGCACTGGCAGCGAACCCTCAACCTTACGGACGTGGCCTTCTACGACGACGCCTTGCTGGTTGACGCTGAAAATCACCTTTTGATCATATTGTCAGAGGTGGCCCGCCAAGGCGCGGCCTGCCGCTTCCATACCCCCAACGGCCTGCACGCCCGCTTCATTACCCGGGAGGTGGCCGTTTGGCTGAAGCAGGCCAACTTTGCCACCCTGCGCCTGGGAGTAGAGACCGCCGCCTTGGGCGCCCAGCGCCTGGACCGGAAACTCGCGGCCGGGGAACTGGAAGCGGCCCTGGCCTACCTTCAGGAAGCCGGTTTTGTCCGGGAGGAAATCGGCGTCTACCTCCTCATAGGTCTCCCGGATCAGGAAGATGACGAGGTAGCCGCCTCTATCCGCCGGGTCAGGGAACTTGGGGCCACCCCGGTGCTGGCCCTCTACTCCCCCATCCCCGGCACCGCCCTCTGGCCCGAGGCCGTGGCCGCTTCCCCCTACGACCTGGAAAACGAACCCCTGTACCATAACAACTCCCTCTTCCCCTGCTGGCCCACCTTCTCCTGGGAACGCTATACCCGCCTGAAACGTTTGGCCCAGGGTAAGTAGATATGGTATGTATTTGGGGGGAGGGCCAGGGACCTGAGGTCCCTGCCCTCCCCCCAAGCCCCCCACCCAACCCGCTTAGGGGGACAGGTTACGGCGAGACCTATGGTCTCGTCGTAACCTGCCAAATT
>CBFDAH010000150.1:0-7684 GCA_965602785.1 uncultured Syntrophobacterales bacterium | reverse complement strand
GCAATTCATGGCGCCCTCTTAGGGCGTGATAAATCACGCCCCTACAGGAAAATACCTTATAGGAACACATCTTGGTATAAGGGATTGGGGGAGAGGATGTGGAGAAGGAGGGAGTGAGGGGCCGCGACCCTGATAGCACGGGCTTTCAGCCCGAGGGAACCCCCCTCCCCCACAATCTATCTGGCCAACACCACCGAGGTTTCAATCTGGCGGTCCGTGATGGACCAGTGAGTGCGCAGCAGTCGGTCTTTTTCTTGGGGAGAAACCAGGGTGAAGCCGTTTTGCTCATAGAAGCGCACGGCCCAGTGGGCTGCGGCCCAGGTGCCCACCAGAACGGAACCGCTGAGGCCGGCTAGGAGATGGTGGAGGAGCAGTTGGCCGATACCCCGCCGCTGCCAGGCCGGGTCCACATAGGCATGGCGGATGAGGGTCACCTCACCCAGGTCCTGGCGGCCCATGACCCCCACCACACGGCCTTCGTCTTCATAGCCGAAGAAGGTGACCCCGGCCTGAAGCTCCCCCGCCAATTCCTGGGGACTCATATAAGGCTCGTGCCAGCAGTCCGCTGGGATGACGCCCTTATAAGCCTGGGCGGCCGAGTTAATAATGGCCAGGATAGAGTTATTATCTGCTTGATCTAGAAGGCGAATCACTTTCCTTTCCTTAGACCTGGCTGAGAGGGAAGAGGCGGAACCTCTAACCCTCTCCGAGTACAGACAGGATACCCCGGCTAGAAAATTTGTAAAGGGTTGGGGGAGGGAATTTGCTAAAGGGCGCAGGGGACGCCGGCCCCTGACCCCCCTCTCAAATTGAATTTCTCAGTTTTCTCACGATGCCAGGTGCTGAGAGGAGGGCTCCTCTTTTTCCAGGCGGCGGCCGCAACGGGGACAGAAGATGAAATCGGACTCCAGGGTATGGCCGCACTGAGAGCAGAAGTTTTCATGGAGGAGTGGGGGCGGTGGAGGTGGTTCGGGGCGCATGGCCTCCTGGAGCGGCTGGGTCACTTCGCTGCTGGCCTGGCGCATGCGGGCCACGAAACGGCCGATTTTAGCCCCGTACTCCGGGAGTTTGTCCGGCCCGAAGAGGATCAGCGCCAAAATCAAAATAATAATGATTTCAGGAAAATCTATACCCACCTGCAGCCCTCCCTCAGGCGGACTTCAGGCCATGGCCGCAGTGGGGACAAAAATCAAAATCTCCGGTCAACTCCTTCTTACACTGCGGGCAGGCTTTTTTATCGACATCGGGGGCACTTTCCGCGCTGGCGGTTTCCTGCTGGCTAGTCAGGGTCTCCGGGTCGTCATGGGCTTTCTTGAAACTCTTGATGGCTTTGCCGATGCTCTCCCCCAATTCCGGCAGACGCTTGGGGCCGAAGAGCAATAACACTATGGCCAGGATGATGAGGATGGGTCCCCAACTATACCCGAACATGGTAGGCCTCTTGGTTGTGAAGTAATTTTTTCTAATGTATCATAAGCTTTAGCCACAGGCAATTTCAAGCTTTCGGAAAGGCCCGTCCCATGAAAGAATGGAACGTGGTCCTCACCAGCCACGCCAACCAGGAGCGCCGTCTCCTCTCGGAACTGGCCGGTTTGGGAGAATTCCAGTCCACCGGCTTCCGGGAAGTAATCATCGGCCTGGTCCCGAACACCCCGGAGTTTTTAGAAACCCTGCTGAAACGCTGGCAGGAGCAACTCTTCCTCCCCGAGATGCTGAGCACCGTGGCGCCGGTCAGGGCCGTCTTCCCCTTCACTTTGGAAAACTTGCTGGGCCGCCTCGAGGAACAGGTAAAACCGCTGGCTTTGGAAATCGGGGAACAGCCTTTTTATGTGCGCCTGAAGCGCCGGGGCCACAAGGGGGAGATCGCCAGCCAGGAGGTGGAGCAGGCCCTGGACCGCTTCCTGAAAGAAGAGCTCGACTCCCTGGGCTTCACCCCCACCATAGGCTTTAAAAATCCCGGGGCCATCGTGGTGGTGGAAATCATTCACAATCAGTGCGGCGTGGGCCTTATCCCCTGGGACCTGAAGGCCCGCTATCCCTTTATCAAGGTGAAGTGAGCTGGGGGGAGGGCCAGGGACCTGAAGACTTTGTTCTTCTCCCCCCTGTGAAACCTCTGGCCACCTCACCCTCGTTGCTATGGTATAATGCCCCATGGCTCAGGAGTTCCGGTGCGGCTTCGTTGCTTTGATAGGGCGGCCCAACGTGGGCAAGTCCACCCTTCTCAACCGTTTGGTGGGGGAGAAACTCGCCATCACCTCCCCCAAGCCCCAGACCACCCGGCACCGGCTGCTGGGCATCCTGAACCTGGCCGGAGGGCAGCTTCTCTTTCTGGACACCCCGGGGATTTTGGACCCCAAAGGACTCCTGAATGAGAGCCTGGTGAAGGCCGCCATGGCGGCCCTCTCTGACGCGGACGTGGTGGTGTGGCTGGTAGAGCCCCAGCCCCCCAATCTCCGGGACCGGGTGCTCCTGCCGCACCTGCAAGCCCTGAAAAATCCCCGGGTCATAGCCATCAACAAAATCGATCTCATCGGCAAACCCCAGCTCCTGCCGCTGATGGCCGCCTACCACGATCTCTTTCCGGACTCGCCGGTGGTGCCCCTCTCCGCTCTGGTGGGTGATGGCCTGCCGAGCCTGGTGACGGAGATCATGGACCGCCTCCCCGCCACCCCGCCTCTTTTCCCGGATGAGCAGCTCACCGACCAGTCGGAGCGCTTCCTGGTGGCGGAGATCATTCGGGAGCGCCTCTTCCACCACACCGGCGAAGAAATCCCCTATGCCGTGGCGGTGGCGGTGGAGGACTTTGACGAGAGCCGACGCCCTGAGTTGGTGAGCATCCGGGCGGTGGTATACGTGGAGAAGGAATCCCAGAAGGGCATGGTTATCGGTAAAGGGGGCAAGCTCCTCAAACGCGTGGGCCAGGAAGCCCGGGAGGAAATGGAACGGCTCCTCCAGGCTAAAGTTTACCTGGACCTCTGGGTCAAGGTGTGGAAGAACTGGCGTCGGGACCCCCGGGCCATCCGTCTTTTGGGCTACCAGACTTCATAATATGTTGTTCGGTGAGGGTGGGCCCGCTTATCCTCCCACCGGCTCGATGACCGTCCGTGCCACTGACGTCTCATTGACAATAGTCCCGAATTTGCCAATAATAGAAGTAGAGAGAACATTTGCCATGTCCCGTCGCTTGGCCCAGGTCCTTTTGGGTGTTTTCGCCCTGGTGCTTTTAGCCCCGAGCCCCAGCCTGGCTTCCTACCTTCTCTGGGAGACTCAAGGCTCTTATGTCCACGAGCTGGCCCACCTTCTCTTTGGCGTGGCCATGCTCTTCCTCATTTACGAAATCCAGCGCGGCGAACTCCGGGGCTTGCCGGGCTTCCGCTCCCTGGTCTGGGCCTGCTGGCTCCTGGCCTGGTGGAACCTGGATGCGGTGGTGGGCCATAGCCTGGACTGGTCCCTGCGCACTCCGGTGATCCTGGGACAGGGCCTCGACCGCCGGCTCCTGATGGAAAACTGGCATACCTGGGCCTTTTATTTTACCAAGATCACCCACTTCTTTCTGCTGGTGCCCGCCCTTTACCTGTTCTACCGGGCCATGAAAAGGTTCAGCCGGGAATCGGGGGTCAGGTCCCTATGATCGCCCTCCCCCTCCTCCCTCTGTGGCTTTTGGAATATCTCAGTGGCCTGACGGTGATCGTTTTCACCTACCTGGCCTGGCGCCTCTCCCGGCAACTCGTCTTCCAGGATCCGGAAAATCCTCTATGGCTTTTCCTGAACTGGCTGGCTATTGCTCTCTTCATCTTTACCGTCTCCCATCTTTTTTCTCACTTAGTTCAGGACCTCATTCGCTTCCGTGGATCTTCCCGGACCCTGGTCACGCTGCGCCGCCTGCTGGGAGGCTTTGACAGCATTGTCTACGTGGCCATTGGCACTATCACCCTGTTCTTCCATCGCATGCGGCGCCTCTACCGGCGCATTGAAGAGGACCACCACCACCTGGAGGAGACCAGTCACGAAATCCTGGCCCTCAACCGGGAGATGGAGGCCCTGGTGATGGAGCGCACCATGAGCGAGATGGCCCTGGGGATTGCCCACGGCATCCGCAACCCTCTGCACATCATCGGGGGCTTCAGCCACCGCCTCCTCAAAAAGACCGACGAGTCTGACCCCACCCGGGCCTGGCTCGCGGCCATCGCCGAAGAGGCCCGGCGCATCGAGCAGATGGTGGAGCGTTTCGAGACCCTGGCCCAGCGCAAGTCCTCGTTTTTCGCCCAGGAGGACTTGAACGACATCATCCGGGCCACCCTGGAGCTCATCCAGCCGGAAATCCGGGCCAAGAACCTGAACCTGACCACCAAATTCCATCCCCAGCCCCTCATGGGGCGCCTCAACACCCACCTCCTCAAGGTGGCCCTGGCGCATCTCATGCGCAATGCCATCGAAGCCACCAAACCCCGGGGCACTCTACTGGTGCGCACCACCCTGGAGAAGGACTTTGCCGTTCTGGTAATTCAGGACACCGGCCGGGGCATGCCTCCGGACGTGGTGGACAAGGTCTTTGTGCCCTTCTACACCACGAAAATCGGCGGCACCGGCTTGGGTATGGTGTTTGTGCGCCAGATCGTGGACGAACACCGGGGGATCATCACCCTGGATAGCAAGGTGGGGCGGGGCACCACGGTGACCATCCGGCTGCCCATGCGCTTTGCCGAAGCGCCGGGGGTGACGGAGCCGCAGCCACCTATTCCCCCCACTGATACCGAGGCGAAGCCCGACTAGAGCCAGCCGGGCTAGGAAGTAATAATCCCCCCTCTCAACATGTGTACTCAGGGTGGGAAAATTGCAGATATGCAGCTGATGGCAGAATTTTTTAGGAAGTTTATAAGTTTCTACTTATAGCAGTTAGCTGCAGAAAGGTTTGAGCCATTTTTTGCTCACTATTCACCAACCGAAAATAAAAACAAAGCAGCGAGGGACATCTGGCAAAAGGACAGAGTTCGTAAACTGTCTGCCCCTGAGTCATGGTCACCTCCGACTCGCGCACCATCCCGATTATCTGTTCCGGAGTGTAACGCTTCCTGCCTATCATCCTGCCTTTCTTCCGTCCATAACATCAACTTCACATGTGGACTAGTTGCCGGGGGGCAGGCCACTTTGTGTCCTGACCAATCTTTCTCCTTTTTACTCTCACTGCAAAAAAACAGATATTTCAGTAGGTTATCTTTTTTTTTCCATGTACAAAATTACGGTCTTGATTTGCATCACGCAGTGTTTAATTTATTAAATAAACTGAATTCTCGTTTTTACAGTCTTTACATTTTTTCCTGTATAGGAGGCAAATACATGCAACAGGGTAGAGTCGATATAAAGAAGGCACATCAAGAGTCAATGGCCCGTCCTCGCTACAAGTACTCATGGTTATCACGATTCTTTTTTCGTACGATGGATGTAATTACGGGAAAGGAGGTGACTCTCGGCAAAGCAAAGCTCATTGAAACATTTGCCAGCATTCCTTATCGAGCCTGGGAAAACCGTCAGTATGCGCGCATGACGCGGCACTATCGAAACCTGGAACTGGTGCAACACGCCCGGGAAATTGTGAAATCGAGCCGGGAAGCTCAGGATAATGAATACTGGCACTTGCTCGTCATCAATGAAAAGATGAAAGAAGATGGCGTTAAGGATCCGTGGTATCTCTACTGGCCTGTTCCCTCTCTGATGGTTTGCGGTTATGTTCTGTTTTCAAAAGCCCTGGCCCTGTTCACCCCACGCCGGGCGTACCTGTTTAATGCAGAGTTCGAGGACCACGCCGAACATGTTTACGCGCAGTTCGTGGCAGAGCACCCTGAATGGGAGGAACAACCTGTTAACAATGCGATAGTTAATGAATACGGAGACTTCCAGAATTGGGCAGATGTGTTCAGGCGCATTGGGCTTGATGAGCGTGACCACATGAATAGTAGCTTCGTTTTCTCTGGCAGGCCTGATAGCGTCGTAAAATACAGTGGTATGCCGTAGGCTCCCAATCATGACCTGCCCCCAGCAATTGTACCAAGTTTTTGGATAGGGTTGGAAGCAGGTCACCCCTGAGGTCCTGGCGGAGCCAGGAGATCGAAGGGGTAAATCCATGGTGATGTTGCACTAAGGGCAAAGCAGCCAGTCTAAGGGATTGGATCTGGTGAGAGCTTGCCAGGATATGCACTTATCATCGGACTGGCAGAAAGTTTAGATATGATCTGCATAAACACATGTAATGCTTTCTGCGGGGCAAATTTCAGGTGCCGGGGGCAGGAGAGCGAAAGAATGGCTGGGAGCATCCCAGGGAAATCTTCTGACTTAAAAGTGTTCATGTGTTCTGGATAGATTGAATTTTTAGGAGCTTGATAAGTTTCCTCTTGTAGCAGATACAAACAGGTTAACTTATCATTTTCGATGATTCCTAAATGGGGTCGAAATATTTTTTCTTTTCAAATCTCTTGTTTTATCCCCTAGGAGGCCCCAGTCTGGAGCTGATGACACAAGAGTAAAACACGATAAGGTCGCATGGTACTTTGGGGTATAGACTAATGACACCCGAGGCCATGGAGGTGGCCCGTTAAGCTACTGCTCAGGCTACGCTCCACCGGAACCTCTGGTTTGATAAGATGGGCTTCTTCCCAGAGACTGGATCTTTTTGCAGGGGAGCCAGCTGTTGGAGTGAATTCTTGCCGGAGGATGAGTCAGTGATGATGTGATCCAGGTTTAAAGGGCAGGGGATCACCATCTCCCTGTAGCAAACTAAGATCCCTTGTGGCCCTGGAGCAGTTTTTCCAGGCACCACATCATTACAGGGAAGCTAGCAGTTCTTTGGCGCGGTGCAAGTGTACTTCAAAGTCACATTCCTCAAAAACTTCAATGGCCTCTAAGAGACATTCCTTGGCTTTCGCTCTTTGCCCTTTTAACTTAAGGAGCAAACTCATTTGCAGGCAAGGTTGCCCCAAAAATCCTTTGGCTCCTGTTTGTCTTGCCAATTGAATTCCCTTAGTAAGATGCCTCTTGGCTTTTTTACCCACAAAGAAAATGTTCTTGATAAGGAAGCCAATGTTTTTGAAAAAGAAAGAGAGACTCTTGTTACCAGATCTCTGGAGCATCTGTAAATAAATACTTCCGAGAATGGACTCAGACAGGCAGTAGAGTACATTTCTTTGAAATTCCATGAATTCTTGACTTGCACTCTCAACAAGGCTTATTCCTTCTCGTAAATTTCCTTGTGCCGCCAAAGCCGTACCAAGAAAAATATTTGCATACCTTTTCAAGTACTCAGTACGTTCCTTTTCACTGTACTCAATCACCTGGGTCAAATAATCTGCTGCCGTCTCAAACTCGCGCATATGTACTAGAAACATACCCAGCAAGAGTTTGGCAAATTGCGCATGATAGGGATCTCCCCGGTCAATGACTCTTTTGACACACTCGACGGCCGGATCCATATCGAGATCCATGAAATGTCGGACTCCCATCAGCAGATACCCTACCATTTGGCAGCGGAGGCTCGATTTTTCTTCGCCATAATCCAAAAGACCTTTGGCGCCCTGGTAAAGCTTGTTCTTGTCACCGGAGAACCATCCGATCCAGCCTTTTCCAGAGTAATAGGTCATGTGACCTGCCCCCCGAAAACTAGTCCACATGTTAAGTTAGAGTGATGGACCGA
>CBFDAH010000149.1:0-7695 GCA_965602785.1 uncultured Syntrophobacterales bacterium | reverse complement strand
AACCGGGCCGCCTGGGTAGCCGAGGCGGCGGCCTCGGTTTTGGCCCAGACCTACCGGGATTTCGAGCTCATCGTGGTGGATGACGGCGGGACCGACGCCACCCTGGAGGCCCTGGCGCGGTTGGCGGGGGAACTACGACTACTCCGCCGGGCAAAACAAGGGGGGGTAAGCGCGGCCCGCAATCTGGGGGTCGCGGCAGCCCGGGGGGAATGGCTGGCTTTCCTGGACTCGGATGACCTTTGGCGACCGGACAAACTGGCCCGGCAGATAGATTATCTCAAAGAAAACCCCGACCTCCGCCTCTGCCAGACCGAAGAGATCTGGGTCAGAAACGGGGTCCGGGTCAATCCCCCCGAGACCCACCGGAAGGTGGGGGGCGAGATTTTCTTGCCGTCACTGAGCCGCTGTATGGTGACCCCCTCAGCAGTCATAATGCAGCGGCGGCTGTTCGAGGAGCTGGGAGGCTTTGACGAGACCCTCCCGGCGGCGGAGGACTATGACCTGTGGCTCAGGGTGGCCTGGCGCCATCCGGTGGGTCTTTTGCCCGAGGCCCTGGTGATCAAACGGGGCGGCCACGCCGACCAGCTCTCCCGGCAATGGGGCCTGGACCGCTGGCGGATTCAAGCCCTCGTGAAGCTTCTTAAAGAAGAGGACTTGCCACCCCACTTCCGGGATGCCGCCCATCATACCCTGGCCGAGAAGTGCCGCATCTACGCGCAGGGCTGCGAGAAGCGAGGCAGGTTAGACGAATCCCGGAGGTATCGAAAGATACTTTCAGAAATTCGGGTTATTTCTGAGAAGAACAAAGTATCGCAGGCCTCTGGCCTGTGAACCGGGCAAAGCATTGATATGGTGAACCGCCGCCCCCGGCGGTTCGTGCGCCGCCGAGGGCGGCGGCGCTACATTTTCATTTGAAGAGCCTGGGTTAACAGAGAGCAGTAGCCAATGGCAGCAATTTTCCAAAGGATGGACAATTGACCACTGATTACTCACAAGGAGAGACCATGGACCTCTACGAAGCCATCCAGAACCGGCGCAGCCACCGTTTTTTTAAACCAGACCTGCCACCCAAGGAGGTTCTGGACAAAGTGATTAATGCCGGCCTGTGGGCTCCGTCAGGCACTAACGCCCAACCCTGGGAGATCACCGTCCTGGGCGGGCGCTTCCGGGACGAATTCGTGGCCCTGGCGGCCCACTCCATCACCGCTCTCCTCCCCATTCTGCGGTCGGCCCAGGTATCCGACGAAAGCAGGAAGCTGGTGGTGAACTTCTTTCGGGACCTGGGGGGCGCACCGGTGGTCATCGCCGTTACCCTCTATAAAGTTGCCGAGCCCCACATAATGGAGGCCTTTATCCAGAGCGGCGCCGCCCTCATGCAGAACCTGCTCCTGGCGGCCCACGCCGAAGGCCTGGGCACCTGCTGGATGACCGGGCCCAACTATGTGGCCACCGAACTCCTGGATTACCTGGGTAAACCCGACCAGCATCTCCTGGGTATTACCCCCATCGGCTACTCCGCCAAAACACCTCCCGTCCCGCCCCGCAAAGACCGGGAAGTGCGCTGGCTGGGGTTTGAATAATTGCCGTGGGGGAGGGGGCTAAGGGTCGCAGACCCTTACCCCCTCCCCCAATCCCTTAAAGGGGAAAAAATTTTTGCCAGTGCCGGGCCTTGCGGGCCCGGCTCTGGCAAAACCCTCAAAGGGTTGGGAGGGGGGCGTGGGGGGAGGGCAGGAAGTCACGCTCCCTGGCCCTTCCCCCACACTATCACGAACTAATTGGAGAATATCCGTGAAACCGGTTGCAGAGCAAATGGCCCTCATCAAGAAGGGTTGTCAGGAAATTATTCGGGAAGAGGAATTAAAAGAGCGCCTGGAGAAGGCCATGGCCACGGGGAAGCCTCTGCGGGTCAAGGCCGGGTTCGACCCCACCGCGCCGGACCTGCACGTGGGGCACACGGTGCTCATCCAGAAGCTAAAGCATTTTCAGGACTTGGGCCACCAGGTAATCTTTCTTATCGGGGATTTCACCGGGCTTATCGGCGATCCGAGCGGCAAGAGTGAGACCCGGCCGCCCCTGACTGAGGAGGAAGTGAAGGCCAATGCCGAGACCTATGAGCGCCAGATTTTCAAGGTGCTGGACCCGGAGAAGACCGTCATCGACTTCAACAGCCGCTGGATGAAACCCATGCAGGCCCAGGATCTCATCCGGCTGGCGGCCCGGCACACCGTGGCCCGGATGCTGGAACGGGACGACTTTAACAACCGGTATGTGGCCCAAACCCCCATATCCATCCACGAGTTTCTCTATCCCCTTATTCAGGCCTATGACTCGGTGGCCCTGGAAGCCGACGTGGAATTGGGGGGCACGGACCAGAAGTTCAACCTGCTGTTGGGCCGGGACATCCAGCGGGAATATGGGCAGGAGCCCCAAATAGTCATCACCCTGCCGCTTTTGGAGGGCCTGGATGGGGTTCAGAAGATGAGCAAGTCCCTGGGGAATTACGTGGGCATCGATGAGGCGCCCCAGGAGATGTTCGGCAAAATGATGTCCGTGCCGGACTCGCTGATGCTGCGGTATTATGAACTTCTGAGTGACATCAGCCCCCCCGATCTGGACAAACTGGGCCGGGATCTGGAAAACGGCGCCAAGCACCCCCGGGACGCCAAGGAGGAACTGGCCCGGGAAATCACGGCCCGCTATCACGGTACCGCCGCCGCCGAAGCCGCGGCCCGGGAGTTCGCCCATATCTTTCGAGAGGGGGGTCTGCCGGAAGAGATTGAGGAGGTGGTCTTGACCATGGCCACGGACCAGGTGTGGCTTCCCAAAATGCTGGTGGAGGTGGGTCTGGCCGGCAGCACTTCGGAGGGGCGGCGCCTCATCAGCCAGGGGGGTGTCCAGGTGGATGGCGACAGGATCACCGACGTCAACGCTGAACTGCCGGTGGGGCGCACATTTTTGGTACAAGTCGGCAAAAGAAGGTTTAAGCGGGTGAACCTTGCAACCGATAAGTAAAAGGAGAGAGCCTAGAGGTTCGGAATTGCCCTATTTTTTTCGGCAGGAGCGCCATGCCTCGCACGCCGACGCGTGTCAAGGTCAGCTTATTGGCCGGCCTCATCTGCCTGTGCATCTCCCTGACCGGTCCGGGGTGGGGGCGGCAGTCTACTGCTGCGTCAATCCTCAGGCTGGATATCCCCCAGAGCGGGGATCAAGCCCCTCGCACGCCTCTTATCCTGGCGGCGCGCCCGGTTTCGACGGCCCCTAAAGTCCAGCCCCAGGGGGCAGCCAGCCCCTCCCCCCTTTCCAGTCATTCTGCGGCCCTGCGGTTATGCACCGGGGGCTTTCTGGGACCCCTCCTGTGCCACTATGTCTTCGGCTATCGTTTAAGCTCTCTTTGGTTTATGAGGTTCTGGCCGCCGGGTCTCTTGGATATCCTGGCGGTGGTGGCCAGTGGTTACCTGGCATATCGTCTGTATCGGCGATGGCAGACACAAAAAAACCCCGCCACGGCTGAGGCGCCCCGGAAATTCCTGCGACCGGCAAACCTGACCCCCCCGCCGGTGACTGTCGCGGAGGAGGCGAAGTCCGGGCTGGCCGCCATCGAAACCGAGGCATCGGATTTCGATCTCCATGCCTTCGGGGAAGCGGTCCACCGCTTGCTCTTTGATTTGTATGCCGCTTGGACCAGCCAGGATTTGGACGCCTTGACTGGCAGGGTGAAGGAAGGGCTCCTGGATTATCTCCGCATGGGGCTGAAAGTCATGACCTTTCGGGAGGAGAGCAGCTTCCTGGAGGACTTGAGTCTGGAGGCCCTCACGGTCACGGCGGCAGGAGTCAACGGCGCCAGGGAATTCATCACCGTGCGTTTCCGGGGCCGGCTTCTGGACTATGTGGTGGACAAAAAAAGCGGCAAACTTCTGGCGGGAAGCATGGCCTACCCGGCAATTTTCCATGAGTATTGGGACCTGGAACGGTTCCAGGGTGAAAAAGTCTGGGTGCTGCAGGACATCCGGGAGCAAAAGAAAAATTAAAGGGGGACAGTTCTGAACTGCCCCCCGTCAACTCACTCCTCTTCCATGGCCAGCTCAATCAGTCGGTCCAGGAGTTGCGGAAATTCCAGGCCCATGGCCTGGGCAGCCTGGGGGAAGAGGCTGGTGGCGGTCATGCCCGGGATGGTGTTGGTCTCCAGAACATGGATTTCCCCGTCCTGGATGATCATGTCGGTGCGGCTATAACCACGGCAATGCAGGGCCCGGTGAGCGGTGAGAGCAGCCTCCTGGGCCTTTTTGGTAAGGGCCTCGTCCAACCGGGCCGGGCAGATCTCGGTGGACGCGCCGGGTTTGTACTTGGCCTCGTAATCGAAAAAGTCGTATTGGTCCGAGGGGATGATCTCCACCAGGGGGAGGGCCGTGAGATGGGCATTGCCCAGGACCCCCCCGGTCACCTCAATGCCCTCCAGGTACTCCTCCACCAGGATGCGCTGGTCGTAAGGGAAGGCCGCGGCCAGGCCCTTCTCCAGCTCCTCTAAAGTGCGGGCCTTGGTGACCCCGATACTCGAGCCTTCGTTCACCGGCTTGATGACCACGGGCAGACCTAACTTCGCCTCGATGTCCCGGGGGGTCGGGGCTTCGGTCTTGTCAAAGAACAGGGACTGGCTGACGGTGAGCCCCGCCTGCTGGTAAAGGAGCTTGCTCAGTTCCTTGTTCATCCCGATGGCGCTTCCCAGCACCCCCGAGCCCTGATAGGGGATGCCCAGGAGATCCAGCATGCCCTGGAGGGTACCGTCCTCCCCGCCCCGGCCGTGCATGATGACCAGGGCTACATCAAGGTCCGGGGCCTCCTGCTCCAGGCGCCCCAGGTCGTACAGGGGGTCAAAGCGGCGGATGTCGTATTTGCTTTTGTCCAGGGCCTTATAGACTTGTTCGCCGCTTTTCAAGGAAACTTCCCGTTCCGCGGATTTGCCCCCGGCGATGAGGGCAAGGCAGAGCTTTGTCATGGTTCCCTCCTGGTATTATTGAGTTGCAGCAGGTCATGGGGGTTGAAGCTAAGGGGTGTGAAAAGTTTGGCTTCCAGTTCTTGGGCTTTCATGGCTAAAACATGGAGGCGGCGCTGTGAATCTCCGTTTTTACCGTAGCGTTCCTTAAGGTCGGCGAAGCGGGCCGCCAGGGTCACCACCCGGGTGTGCAGCACCCGCTTGTCTGCATAGTTGACCACTTCCGCTTCCCGGATGGAGTTAGGGTTCCCGGCGTTGGGCGGCAGGATGACGTGTTCTCTTACCACCTGGGCCACTTCGGGGTAGCCGGCAGTGTCCAGCGCGGCCGCTCCCCAGGCGGCGTGGTTCTCAGAAGTGCCCAGGCAGGGGGTTTTCCCCAGGTCGTGGAGGAGGGCTCCCGCCTCGATGAGATCCAGGTGCAGGAGGAGACCGGCTTCCACCAGGGAGGTCCCCAGCCTTAAGGCCACCTCCGTCACCAGGAGGGAGTGCTCCCGGATATGGGTCAGCATGCCATGAGCCGCCATGAGGGCCAGGCAGTCGGGGCGGGAGGGGATGGAGATGGCCCTTATTTCTCCAGTCATGGCGCCCTCATTCCACACTGGCCAGCAGGACCACGGCATAGGCGGCGATCCCTTCTTCCCGGCCGGTGAAGCCCATCTTTTCGGTGGTGGTGGCCTTGATGTTCACCGCCTCGGCCCCCAGGCTTAGGATGGGGGCGAGATTGTCAATCATCTGAGAAACATAAGGCTCGAGCCGCGGCTTCTCCAGCACCACCGTGATATCCGCGTTCACGGCCCGAAAGCCCTGGGAGTGCACCACGGCCATGATGCGCTCCAGGAGAATCAAGCTGGAAATCCCCTGGTAGGCCGGGTCGCTGGCCGGGAAGTGGCGTCCCAAGTCCCCGGCGGCCACCGCACCCAACAGGGCATCGCCCAGGGCATGGGTGAGGACGTCGGCATCGGAATGGCCCCTCAAGCCTAAAGGATAAGGAATTTCCACCCCTCCCAGGATGAGGGGACGTCCGGAGATCAGCCGGTGGGCGTCGTAGCCGAACCCGACACGCATCATGCCTTGTGCTTCCTTGAGGCCAGGATGGCCTCCGCCAGTTTCAGGTCGTCCGGGGTGGTGATCTTCAGGTTCAAGGGGGAGCCCTGCACCACCACCACCGGCTGCCCCAGGGCCTCCACCAGCCCGGCCTCGTCGGTGGCGTAAAACCCACTGCTCATGGCCTCCCGGAAGGCCCGCCAGAGAAGGGCCGCCTGGAAAGCCTGGGGGGTCTGGATCTGCCAGAGTTCCCGGCGTTCAACGGTGGCCACCACCTCCCCCCTGGTGTTCACCCGCTTCACGGTGTCCTGACAGGGGATCCCCAGAACCGCGCCTCCGTGCCGCCGGGCCGCCGCGATGACCTGAGTCACCTGCTCCGGGGCCACGAAGGGACGCACGCCGTCGTGGACCACGACGACCTCAAGATCGTCCTCTTCATTCTTGAGGACTTTCAAGGCGTTGTACACGCTGTCCTGGCGCTCTTTGCCCCCCGGCACCAGGCGCAATATCTTTTTAAACCCAAAGGGGGCGATGACTTCCTCCTGGCAGAATTCCAGGTCATCGGGGTGGACCACTACCGCAACTTCGTGCACTGCCGGGATGACCTCGAAAACCTCCAGAGTATGAACCAGCAGAGGTTTTTTCCCCAGGCTAAGATACGTCTTGGGGCGGTCCTGCCGCATTCTCAGGCCCTGACCTGCGGCGGCGATGATCACAGCCACCTTCATGTCCGGCTCTCCGGCTCTCCCTGGCGGGAGACCGTCCCGGCCCGGCCAGGGAGGCGGCCTTGGAAGACCGAGGCGATGGGAATGTCCTGGGGGCTCTGGAGGAGCTCTCGGGCGTAGTCTTCCAGGCGGAAGAAGGTCACTCCTCGGGTCCGACACAGATCCAGAAGGCGAGCGAAGATTTCCCGAAAAGGACCCCCCTCCAGCTCGGCATGGATGGTAAGGACATGGGGCGCGCCGTTGCCCAGGCGGGAGAGGATCAGGGCAGCATAGTCATCCGCGGTGCAGCCGTGGAAGCCCAGAAGTTCGTCCAGGGTGGGAAGAGTCGTGGGGATTTCCAGCAACGGCGTAACCTCGGTGCCAAAGCGGGGAAAATAGGCTGCCGTCCCCCGGGTGTCGCTGGCATATAAAATACCGGCCGCGGCCAGTACGGCTCGGCTGGCGCGGCTGGCCTGCCAGCCCGGCGCGGCAAAGGCCGAGGCCTGACGCCCCAGGGCACCCCTCAGGGCGGCTTGGCCCTGGGATACCTCCTGGGCCACGTCTGCCGGGGTCATGCTCAGGAGCCGGTCGTGCCAGCGCACGTGGTCATAGCCGTGAAGGCCCACCTCGTGGCCGGCCGCCGCCAGGGAAGGCAGGACCTCAGGCGCCACCTCGCCGATCCTGGGCGCCGGCAACAGGGTGCCGTATAGCATGGTGCGCAGGCCATATACCGAGGGAGCTCGGGTGCGAACCATTTTTTCTAGAAAACCCTGTTGGCGGAACACCCGGAAGATGGCCCGCCCGGAGTTGTCCGGTCCCAGGGCCACAAAGAAAGAGGCGGTGATGCCCCGGGCGTTGAGAATTTCCTGAAGGGCCGGCACGCCCTGTCTCAGCCCCTCAAGGGTGTCCACATCTACCTTTAAACCCAAACGCGGCGACAAATTATGCTCCAAGAGA
>CBFDAH010000148.1:0-7719 GCA_965602785.1 uncultured Syntrophobacterales bacterium | reverse complement strand
GATTTGTATAAATTACTTGTTGGCGCGCAACCTTGGATTAATCGGTAGCACGGGCATCCTGCCCGTGCGGCACGGGCTGGAAGCCCGTGCTACCGGTTAGCTGATAAGGAGTCGGAGGAAGGGAGCGGGATTTAGGGGTATTTTCAAGCGGATAGACAAATCCCCCCTAACCCCCCTTTAAAAAAGGGGGGAATAAAAACCGCTTTTAAAAATTCGCTAACATTGGCAATTAAGTACTATTTTACTCCGCAATACCTCGCAGCTATTCTTCCCGTTTAAAAAACATCACCCCCAGAGGCGGCAATATGAGGTTCAGGGAATGGAACCGGCCATGGAAAGGGATGGGCGCGGCCTCCATCCCGCCCAGGTTGCCCTGGCCGCTGCCCCAGTAGTCCGTGGCATCGCTGTTGAGGATTTCTTGCCAGAAGCCGCCCTCGGGAACTCCCACCCGGTAGTTGAGATGGGTCACCGGGGTGAAATTGCACACCACCAAAAGCGTGTCCTTGGGGTCCCGGCCCTTGCGGAGGAAAGAGATGATGCTGTGGTCGAGGTCACTGCAATCAACCCACTCAAACCCCTCACTGCTGAAGTCCTTCTCATAGAGGGCCGGCTCCTGACGGTAAAAGCGATTCAGGTCCTCCACCCACCGCTGCATACCGGCATGCGGAGGAAACTCCAGCAGGTGCCAGTCCAGGCTTTTTTCATGATACCATTCGTCCCACTGGCCGAACTCGCCCCCCATGAAGAGGAGCTTTTTGCCGGGTTCCCCATACATGTAGCCGAACAGCAGCCTGAGGTTGGCGAATTTCTGCCAGTCATCCCCCGGCATTTTGCGAAGGAGCGATCCCTTGCCATGCACTACTTCGTCGTGGGACAGGGGGAGCACGAAATTCTCGTGAAAGGCGTACAGCATCCGGAAGGTCAGGGTGTTATGGTAGTACTTCCGAAAAATGGGGTCCCTGGAAAAGTATTCCAGGGTGTCATGCATCCAGCCCATGTCCCATTTCATGCCAAACCCCAGCCCCCCCACGTAATTGGGCCGGGAGACCATGGGCCAGGAAGTGGACTCCTCGGCGATGGTCTGAACGTCCGGGTAAGTTTTGAACACCTCTTCGTTAAACTTGCGCAGAAAGAAAATGGCCTCGATATTCTCCCTGCCGCCGAACTGGTTGGGAATCCACTCACCTGCCTCACGGGAATAGTCCAGGTAGAGCATGGAAGCCACCGCGTCCAACCGAAAACCGTCGAGGTGGTACTTATCCAGCCAATAGAGGGCGCTGCTCATCAGGAAATTTCTGACCTCGTTTCTGCCGTAGTTGAAAATGAAGCTGCTCCAATCCGGGTGGAAGCCTTTGCGGGGATCGCCATGTTCGTACAGGTGGGTGCCGTCGAAATAGCCGATGCCGTGTTCGTCGGCGGGAAAGTGGGAGGGCACCCAATCCAGGATCACCCCGATGCCCCGCTGGTGGAGGTAGTCCACCAGGAACATGAAGTCCTGAGGGCTGCCGAAGCGGCTGGTGGGGGCGAAATAGCCGGTGGTCTGGTAACCCCAGGAGCCATAGAACGGGTGCTCCGTGACCGGCATGAACTCCACGTGGGTGAACCCCATTTTCTGCACATAATCGGCCAGCACGGGGGCCATCTCCCGGTAGGTAAGATACCGGTCGTTATCATCCGGCACGCGCCGCCACGAGCCCAGATGCACTTCATAGATGGAAATGGGACCATCCAGATCATTGTGCCGGTGGCGGATGGCCATCCAGTCCTCATCGCCCCAGGTATACTCCAGGTCCCAAACGATGGACGCGGTGCGGGGCGGCCCCTCGAAATAAAAGCCCATGGCGTCCGCTTTGTCCACCCGGTAGCCCTGATAGCGGGAGTGAATGTGGTATTTGTAGAGCGCCCCTTGCCCCACGCCGGGGATGAAGCCTTCCCAGATACCGGATTGCCCCCGGGCCGCCAAGGGATGCGAGGCCTTGTTCCAGCCGTTGAAGTCCCCCATGACGAAGACCTTTTCCGCGTCCGGGGCCCACACGGCGAAATACGTGCCTTCACCCCCATCCACCGTCATGGGGCGGGATCCTAATTTGTCATACAGACGGAAGTGATTGCCTTCGTTGAACAGAAAGAGGTCGTCGTCGGTCAACCGGGAGACGTCGTAACGAACTTCGCCCACCATGTTTCTCCTTTTTTCGGATTGAGATTTCGGGGTGGCCAAAACGCCTCCTTTGCCCTTAGAGCTTAGTCTCCAGGAGTTGCAGAATTCCCTGGAGGGGGATCTGCACCCATTCCGGGCGGTTGTTCAGTTCATAGCCCAGCTCATACACCGCTTTTTCCAGGCACAGAGCGTCTAACAAGGTCTGAAGCTCTGTCTCATCCTGGGGCAAAATATTCGCCTCCCGGGCCATTTCCCGATAGGCATTGAAATAAACGGTCGAAACCCATTGATACCAGAAATAGGCCCACTTCTCCACCGCCTCCTCGTCCTCCGGCCGCACCCCCTGGGAGAAGAGGGCGTGAAGGGCGGCGTAGTGGAAGGAGCGCAGCATGCCGGCTATATCCCGCAAGGGGGAGCGCTTCAGACGTCTCTCGGAGAGGGCGCGGGCCGGTTCACCCTCGAAATCGATGATGATGAAGTCTTTGCCGGTGTAGAGCACCTGTCCCAGGTGGAAGTCACCATGGACCCGGGTGCGCAGCGCGCTGATCTTGCCCTGCAGCAGGGAATGGAAGCGCTGGAACACCTCGCCCTCGCGTTCCAGAAGTTTTTTCGCCATGCGGCGCGCCTTCTCCGGCAGATGCTTGAGGCGGCCCCCCATTAAGTGAAACGTCCTGGAGGTAAGATTGCGCATGGACTGATAGATGGAGCGTTGGTACAAGGTGGTGAAAGCTTCCGGTTCGAAGCTCGGATTAAGATAGTCAGAGGCCAAAGCCACGTGGAGTTCGGCGGTGCGCTCCCCCAACAGCCGGGCAGACTCAAAATAGGAACCGATCAAGTCCAGTGCCTTGTCGGGCAACTCCACTTCCTTCAGGAAAGCCAGGGGCTTTGCCGGGAAATCCTCCGGCCCCAGTTCCTGGTGACTGGCCAGGGCCGCCTCGAAATAGTGACCCAGGGCGTCCAGGGTGTACTTCCAGGCATCCCCCTGGTTGGGCACGAACCCGTGGACAATGCCCAGGGTAATGGGTTCACCGCGATTGCGCCGGTATTCCAGGGCGCCCACCACCGGGGGGTTATAGACAAAAGAGGTTTTTTCGGTGAGGAAAAGGCCGATCTCCAGGTCCAGGTTCACCCCGTCTTCGGCCCGCCGGAGCAGCTTCAGGATCATCCAGTCCCCGAAGACGATGGAGGTATTGCTCTGTTCCGCTTTCATAACAGCGGACTGGACCGGCGGTTTCATGAGTTGCTGAATATGGCGGAAAGCCCTGGTGTGGCTGGCGAAGATCTCTCCCCCGGCGCCCTTGAAGTGGCGGCGGCGGGCCACACTCTCCAGAAGGGCCTGGTGAAAGGCAGGGTCACTCACGGCTTCATACAGGATGCCCCGGCGATCCCCGTCCTGGAGGTGAGCCACCACGGTCTGGGGGGCCTCCTGCCGGACTTTCTCGGCCTGGTCGCCAAAGGCCAGCGACAGGGGTAGAATATAGGTTTCCGGTTCCCCCTCCCGGTAGCCTACTTTGGCCAAGACAAAATGGGCCATGGAGCCAGCAAAGGGGAAGGGAATGGTCTCCGTCACCGTGGTGGCGCCGATCACCCGGGCTTTGCCGCCGAACCAGCGACAGCGGGAGAGATACTGGGGCAGCACTCCCGCCAACAAAGGCCGGTTCTGGGTCCGAAAGACCTCTTCACCAGTGCCGGGCACGGTAAGGGTGGGGATCTGGGCTTCGGTGGGGACGGGCTGCATGTCCACCGGCTGGGGCTCCTCCAGGGAGAAAGCATAAATGGAATGGGGCCCCATGGTTAACAGGTAATGACCTTCGCCCACTAGGGGGAAATGACTGCGGGAGATCAACTCCACGGGCACCATGCCCTGGTAGGTGGACAGATCCAATTCTACATATTGGACGAAGCGGGACAGATTGACCACGAAGAGGATGCATTCCTCGCCGTGGCACCGCAGGAAGGCAAGCACCTTGTAATTTTCCGGATAGAGAAACTCGATACTCCCCCGGCTGAAGGCCTTGGAGCGTTTCCTGAAAGCGATGAGGCGCTTCATCACCCAGAGGAGGGAGTGGGGGTTGTTCTGCTGAGCCTCCACGTTGACCGCTTCGTAATGGTATTCGGGGTCGACGATCACCGGGAGATAGAGGCGCTGGGCATTGGCCCGGGAAAAACCGGCATTCCGGTCCGAGCTCCATTGCATGGGAGTACGCACTCCGTCCCGGTCACCCAGGAAGATATTGTCCCCCATGCCGATCTCATCACCGTAGTAGATCACGGGAGTCCCGGGCATGGATAAGAGGAGGGAGTTCATGAGCTCGATACGGCGGCGGTTATTCCCCAACAGGGGCGCCAGGCGGCGGCGGATGCCCAGGTTGATGCGGGCCTGGGGATCCTGGGAATACACCCGGTACATATAGTCCCGTTCTTCGTCGGTGACCATCTCCAGGGTGAGCTCGTCGTGGTTGCGTAAAAACAAGGCCCACTGGCAGTTGTCCGGGATGGCGGGCGTCTGCTGCAGGATATCGATGATGGGGAAGCGGTCCTCCATGCGCAGAGCCATGAACATGCGGGGCATGAGGGGAAAGTGGAAAGCCATGTGGCATTCGTCCCCGTCACCGAAATAGGCGGCCGAGTCCTCGGGCCACTGGTTGGCCTCCGCCAAAAACATGCGGTGGCTGAACTTGGCGTCCACATGGCGCCGGAGTTCTTTTAAGAAGGCGTGGGTTTCCGGCAGGTTCTCGCAGTTGGTGCCTTCTCGCTCATAGAGGTAGGGCACCGCGTCCAGTCTGAGGCCGTCGACGCCCAGCCCCAGCCAGAAGTTGAGGGCCCGAAAAATCTCCCGGCGGACATCGGGACTTTCAAAATTGAGGTCGGGTTGGTGAGAGTAAAAACGGTGCCAGTAATAGGCCCGGGCCACCGGGTCCCAGGCCCAGTTGGAGGACTCGAAGTCCTGGAAGATGATACGGGCCTCTTTATAGGAGTCCGGGGAATCGCTCCAGACGTAGTAGTTGCGGTGGCGGCTGCCGGGCTCGGCCCGGCGGGCCCGCTGGAACCAGGGATGCTGATCCGAGGTGTGGTTTATCACCAACTCGGTGATGACTTTCAGGCCCCGATACTTGGCCTCCCGGAGAAAGGCCTTGAAGTCCTTCAGGTTGCCGTAATTGGGATGGATATTGGCATAATCGGCGATATCGTAGCCATCATCTTTGAGAGGCGAGGGGTAAAAGGGCAGGAGCCAGATGGCGGTGATGCCCAGGTCCTGGAGGTAATCCAGCTTCTCGGTGAGTCCCCGAAAATCGCCGATGCCGTCGCCATCGCTGTCGTAAAAAGCCCGCACGTGCAGCTCATAAATAATGGCGTCTTTGTACCACAGAGGGTCGTCTTTCACCAAGGTCAGGGAATTTTTGGGGCTCATCTTTTATGGATTCGGCTTGCTGTCTCGTGGTTAATCGTCCCAGCCTCCAGGGGCCGGCGGCTTGCTGCCAATTCCTTACATATAATAATCAAAATCCCGCTCCGTGCGCACCCGGCGGCGTACCCGGAAGATATGGGCCGGGAGGGCTTTTGGGTCGAGTTCCACATAATTCCTGGGGCCGTGCCAGAGAAAGCGGGCGTCGCCTAAAAGATCGTGGACCTGGTAGGGCTGGTTGGGGTCCAGACCCAGCTCCTGCAGGGGGAGCTCCAGCCAGCCCCCCTGGGTGTGGTGCGGATTGAGGTTCACCACCACGAAGATGATGTTGCTCAGATCTTCCGTCACCTTGGCGTAGCAGATAAGCTGGTCGTTGTCGATGGGCAAGAACCTGAGGTGCCAGTCCGAGTGGAGGGCCGGATTGTCCCGCCGGATGCGGTTCACCCGGGCGATAAAATCCTTTAAGCTGTCCGGCCGGTTAATATCCCAATTTTTTAGTTCGTATTTTTCCGAGTCCAGATACTCCTCGCTCCCCGGGTCCCGGGGGCGGGCCTCGCCCAGTTCAAAGGCCGGCCCGTAGATGCCGTAATTGGCCCCCAGGGTGGCGGCCAGCACCAGACGGCTCATGAAGGCCGCGCGCCCGCCGAACTGCAGGTACTCCGTCAGGATGTCCGGAGTGTTGGGCCAGAGGTTGGCCCGAAAATACTCCCGCACCTCGGTGTGGGTAATATCGGTGAAGTACTGCTCCAGCTCCCACTTGGTGTTGCGCCAGGCGAAGTACGTATAAGACTGACTGAAACCCAGCTTGGCCAGGCGGTACATCACCTTGGGACGGGTAAAAGCCTCGGACAGGAAAATGGTCTCAGGGTGGGCTGCCTTGATTTCGCCCATCACCCACTCCCAGAACTGAAAGGGCTTGGTGTGGGGGTTGTCCACCCGAAAGATACTCACCCCCTGGTCAATCCAGAAAAGAAAGACGCTTTTGAGTTCCTCCCAGAGTGCCTCCCAGTCCTCCGTCTCAAAATCAAAGGGATAGATATCTTCATATTTTTTCGGGGGATTCTCGGCGTACTGCACCGTGTTGTCCGGGCGTCGTCGAAACCAGGTGGGGTGCTCCTTGACGTAGGGATGATCCGGGGAACCCTGAAAGGCGATGTCCAGCGCTATCTCGAGGCCGTATTCCCGGGCCCGCGCCACCAGACGGCGAAAATCCTCCAGGGTCCCCAATTGGGGATGGATGGCCTGGTGCCCTCCGTCCTCCGAGCCGATGGCCCAGGGGCTGCCCACGTCCTCCGGGGTGGATATGGGTACATTATTGGGGCCCTTGCGATTGGTGTGGCCGATGGGATGGATGGGCGGGAAATACAGCACATCGAAGCCCATGCCGGCAATGTAGGGCAGGCGGGCCTCGCAGTCTTTGAAGGTGCCGTGGTGGCCGGGCTCCGGTGCGGTGGAGCGGGGAAACAGCTCATACCAGGTGCTGTAGCGGGCCCGCACCGGGTCCACCACCACGCTGAGGTCGCGATCGTAGGTGGTGATGAATCGCTTATCGGGATGTCGCCCCATAAGAGCCGTCAATTGAGGGTCTTGGGCCGTCTCGAGCTTATCGCCCAGCCCCCCGGGGCCCTGCAGCCGGCTGGCCCCATCCTGGAGTTCCCGGGCCTCTTTCCCGGAGGCCAGTTTGGCGGCCGCCTCGATGATCCCGGCTCCCACCAGGAGTTCAACGGCCACGTCCTGGCCCGCCTCCACCCTCTTGGCCAGGTCACGCTGCCAGGTCCGGAAGCGGTCCACCCAGGCCTGGATGGCATAGCGGTAGCGGCCCAAGTCGAAGACCTGGAACTCTCCCTGCCAGCGGTCATTGACCAGGGGCCGCATGGGGGCGACCTTCCAGTCCCGGTCGCTCTCCCGGCGATAAAGCAGCTGGGCGGCAATGACCTCGTGGCCGTCCGCCACGATGTCCGCTTCCACCCTCACCCGTTCGCCCACCGTGCGTTTAACGGGGAAGCGGCCGCCTTCGATTTCGGGACTGACCCCCTCGATGATTACCCGTTTTCTCGCCGTATCTTCCTGGGATTTTTTTATTTCCGCAGTTTTTCGAGCCAAGCCTTACATCCTCCCCTGGTTCTTGAGCTCAGGAACTACCAGGTTCCCTTAA
>CBFDAH010000147.1:0-7730 GCA_965602785.1 uncultured Syntrophobacterales bacterium | reverse complement strand
GGTGGTGGCCGCGGCGGCGGTCGCAGGCGTTAACCCAGGCCCTTAGGATAACCACCCCGGTCCCGGCGATCCGGCCAGGTATCCCGGTCTGATTGCCGGGGCCGGGTTTTTTGCCCGCTAAGACATAATCCGGGCTCACACCGGGGGAGCATTATATCCCGGAGCCATTGAGGCCGCAGGCTGAGACTTGGGGGTATTTTTCTGGGCGAATTCAAGAACTCGCCTAACGTAAGGAGAACACTTTGAAAATTCTGGGTATTTCTGGAAGTCCACGCCAAGCAGACACCTCCGGGGTGGCGAAGCTGGTGAAAACCATGCTGGAGGCCACCGGGTGTGATTACGAGTATGTCTCCTTGAGGGGCAAGAAAATTTCCGGCTGCATCGCCTGCCTGCAGTGCGTCGAAGACAATATCTGCAAGGTGCAGGACGACCTGACGCCGCTCAGGGACCTGATTGTGGCGGCGGAGGCTTACGTCATCGGCGCTCCCAATTACTTTACCGGCCTCAATGCCACCACCCAGGCCCTGCTGGAGCGCTGGTTCCAGTTCCGGCACCAGGAAGGCAACCTCCTGTGGGGCAAGCTGGCGGTGGTTATCGGGGTGGGGGGCAGTTCGGGACAACCCCCGGCGGACGATCTGGAAAAATACATGGCCTACAATTTCATCGACACCATCGCCAAGGTCACCGGCCAGGGCGCGGCTTCTTGTTTTTCGTGCGGCTTCGGAGAGACCTGCGGGGTGGGCCTTCCCCGGATGCTGTATGGAGAAGGGGTGAAAATCACCCCGGAAATGATCCCGGATGTCACCAAGCAGCCGGAGGTGATGCAGGCCGCCGAGGCTGCGGGGAAGCTCCTGGGAGACCGCCTGCGCCAGGGGGTGGACCGCATGGCTGTCACCCAGAAGATGATGCAGGCCATGATGGAGAAGTTCAAGAGCTCGGTTTAACTATTCTCGAGGGGAGGGCCTTGGGCCGCTGGCTACCGTCCTCCCCTTGCGTACCCTCCTAACGCCGTTATGGGGGTTTCCCGGCGGCTATCCCGCACGGCTGGCGGTCGTGTTGGAGGCGCTGATCGGGCAATTATATCCCGCCATCACCCTGGCCTGGCTGGTATCCATGGAAATCGTCTCCCGGACCCAGAAGAAGTAAGTTCAAAGTTCAAGGTTATGAGGTAGAGGGGGTTAAGGCCCCCTCAACTATTATAAGAGGTTGCCAAACCTTCAAAAAATGTGCGACCATGGCTGGAAGTTTGACCGGCTCGGGTAAAGCTGCCCGACCCGGAAAGCCTGCGCCATCCCGGCGGCCTCGCCACCCGTGAAAGGTTTGTCTATGCCTGAATTTGGATGCCCCTGTCGTAAGTCCTCCTGGCGCCTGCCAGAATTCGCCTTAATAGTCTGTCTCCTCCTGATCTTTGCCTGCGGTTCCGGGGATAAAGCCAAAGATAAAGAAGGAGACCTGCCTCCCCCGGCGGTGCTGGTGGCCCCGGTTCTCCAAAAAACGGTGCCCATCTATGGAGAATACGTGGCCCGCACCGAGGCCCGGCAGACCGTGGAGATTAAGGCCCGGGTGGGGGGCTACCTGGAGAAGATTTTCTTCAAGGAGGGGAGGAAGGTTAAGGCCGGAGAATTGCTCTTTGTCATCGACCAGCGGCCCTATAAGGCGGCCTTGCAGGACGCCCAGGGACAACTGGCCCAGTCCGAAGCGGCCCTGTGGAAGGCCCAGAAAGACGTAGACCGCTATAGACCCCTGGTAGCTGCAGACGCCGCCCCTAAACAGGACCTGGACAAAGCCGAAGCAGAAGCGAAGATCAGCACAGCCGCCATCGTCAAGGCCAAGGCGGGCATTGACAAGGCCGAGCTGGACCTGCAATTCACCCAGATTAGGGCCCCCATTACCGGGATTATCGGCAAGGAAAAGGTGACCATAGGCAACCTGGTCACCAAAGATGAAACTCTTTTGACCACCATGTCCTCCTGGGACCCCATGCGGGTGGTCTTCAGCGTCAGTGAGACTGATTATCTTATGCTGTCGAGAAGGTATCCTGAAGAGAGCCGAGAGGGATCAATAGACAAGCCTTCAAAAATTTTTGAGTTGCTCATGGCGGACAACGCCATCTACCCCGACGAAGGCACGCTCAGCTTCGTGGACCGGGCCCTGGACCCCACCACCGGCACCCTGAACGTCTATGTGAGCTTCCCCAACCCGAACAGGCTGTTGCGTCCCGGCTTGTTCGGCCGCATTCGGGTGCCCCTGAAGGAAGAGCCGAACGCGCTTCTCGTGCCCCAGAGGGCGGTGCAGGAAATGCAAGGGGTGCAGACAGTCCTGGTGGTGGGTCCGGAGAACAAGGTGGCCCTGCGCACCGTCACCCTGGGGCCTCGCGTCAAGGATTATTTCATAGTTACCAAAGGGGTTAAGGCAGGAGAATTAATAGTGGTGGAGGGCATACAAAAGGCCATCCCGGGGCAGAAAGTGACGCCCAAGGAAAAACCCATCAGCCAGGAGCAGCCTGAAAGCCAGAAGAAGCCTGAAAGCCAGGAGAAGCCCGCCAGTCAGGAAAAGCCCGTAGGTCAAGAGCAGCCCGCCAGTAAGGAGAAGCCCGTCGGTCAGGAAAAGCCCGCCAGCCAGGAGAAGAAGGGGGAATAAAGGGGCATGTCTAAATTCTTTATCCACCGGCCCATCTTCGCTATGGTCATCTCCCTGGTGATCGTCATCGCCGGAGCGGTGGCCATGGGCACCCTGCCTATCTCCCAGTATCCCCAGATCAGCCCCCCCACGGTGACGGTGGAGACCTTTTTCACCGGGGCCAGCGCCAGGGTGGTGGAGGAAAACGTGGCGATACCCATCGAGCAGGAGGTGAACGGCGCGGAGAACATGATCTACATGTCCTCCACCAGCACCAGCGACGGGCGCTACTTCCTCACCTGCACTTTTGCGGTGGGCACCGATATTGACATCGCCCAGGTGGACGTGCAGAACCGGGTGAGCCGGGCTGACAAGTCGCTCCCCCCGGAGGTGAAAGCCTACGGTATCACCACCAAGAAGGCCTCCCCGGACATGCTTATGGTGATCTCCCTGTATTCGCCGGACGAGACCTTTGACGACCTGTTCTTGAGCAATTACGCCCGGATCAATCTCTATGATCGCATTTTCCAAGTCAACGGGGTGGGGAATATCAGCATCGTGGGGGAACGGGAATACGCCATGCGCCTGTGGGTGCGCCCCGATCGGCTGGCCAAGCTGGGACTCACGGCCAGAGACATCGCCACGGCGGTGCAGGACCAGAACCTCCAGGCCCCGGCCGGCCAGGTGGGCCAGCCCCCGGCCAAGGCGGGAGTGAGTTTCCAGTACACCGTGGACGTCAAGGGCCGGCTCACGGATAAAGAAGAATTTGATAACATCATCGTCCGCACCCTGCCGGATGGGTCGATCCTGCGCGTCAAAGACATAGCCCGTACCGAGATGGGTGCCAAGATGTACACCTCGTATTCCCAGAGGTTCGGCAAACCTTCCACCACCATGGTGATCTACCAGCTCCCCGGAGCCAATGCCCTGCAGGTGGCCGACAACATCCGGGCCTTCATGAATGAGGCCCAAAAGAGCTTCCCGCCGGGTCTGGAATACGAGGTCTCCTACGACAACACTCTGTTTGTCAAGGCCGCCATGGCGGAAGTGAAGGAAACCTTTTTCGTGGCGCTGCTTCTGGTTATCCTGGTGGTATTCATCTTTTTGGGGAACTTTCGAGCCACCCTGATTCCCTGCTTGGCCATTCCCGTTGCTTTGGTGGGCACCTTTGGGGCCTTTGTGGTCCTGGGGTTTTCCATCAACACTCTGACTATGTTTGGACTGGTCCTGGCCATCGGCGTGGTGGTGGACGATGCCATCGTGGTAGTGGAGGCTACGGAGACCTATATCGGGCAGGGTTTGAGTCCTGTAGAAGCCACGGAAAAGGCCATGGAAGACGTGACCGGTCCGGTAATCGGCACGACCTGCGTGCTCATCTCCGTCTTCATCCCCGTGTCCTTCCTGGGGGGCATCACCGGCCAGCTTTACCAGCAGTTCGCCCTGACTCTTTCTTTTTCCGTGATCCTGTCGTCCATAGTGGCCCTGAGCCTGACCCCGGCCCTGTGCGTCAAGCTCCTGAGGCCCCGGAAGGAAATGCGTGGGCCTTTAGGCGCCTTCTTTCGCGGGTTCAACAGTGGGTTCGCCCGCACCACCGAGGGCTATCTCAAAGGCGTGCGGGTCTTCTTGCGCCGTCTGGTCCTGGCTCTGGTGCTATTAGGATTGGTGTATGTGGGGGCGGGGGGACTGTTCAAGATTTTGCCCGGGGGTTTTGTACCGGATGAAGACCAGGGGGTCATTTTTGTCACCTTCAACCTACCGCCGGGGGCTTCCCTGGAACGCACCGGAGCGGTCATGGACAGAGCAGGGAAGTTTGCCGGGACTCTCAAAGGCATTCGGACCATTCTAACCTGGGGCGGCTTTTCTCTGATGACCAATACCTATACCTCCGACACAGGCAGTCTGGTCCTGTCGCTCAAGCCCTGGGAAGAAAGGACGACCAAGGAAACCCAGCTTGCGACCCTCATGCAGCGTCTGCGACGGGAGTACGCCACCTATCCTGAGGCCCAGGTCTTTGTGTACACTCTGCCATCCATCCCCGGCATGGGGAACGTCAGCGGCTTTCAGTACCAGCTTCAGGACCGGGCTGCCAAAACGCCCGAGGAACTCTATCAAGTTGCCCGGGACATGGTAGCAGCCGCAGCCAAAGAACCGGCCATTGCCGCCCTTATAAACAATTTCCAGGTCAACGTGCCCCAGGTGAAGCTGGACATCGACCGGGACAAGGTTAAGACCTTGGGAGTGCCCTTGAGTGACGTGTTCGATGCCTTGCAGCTCTATCTGGGCGGCTACATGATCAACGACTTCAACAAGTTCGGGCGGGTGTACAAGGTCATGGCCCAATCCGAGCCGGAGTTTCGCCAGAGCCCAGAGAACATTAGGAACATCTATGTGCGCAATGCGGACAACCTGATGGTGCCTTTGAGCACGCTGGTTAAGGTGGGGAGGAAGACCGGTCCCATCCTCATCAAGCGCTATAACATGTTCCGCACGGCGGAACTCTCGGGGCAAAACGCTCCGGGTTACAGCTCCGGGGACGCCATGGCCACCATGGGGCGCCTGTCCGAGAAGCTGCCGAGAGGTTTCGGCTATGAGTGGACCGGGCTGGCCTACCAGGAGCAGCTGGCCGCCGGTCAGGCAGGCCCCATTTTCGCCTTCGCCCTGATGTTTGTTTTTCTGGTGCTGGCGGCTCTCTACGAGAGCTGGACCATCCCCTTCGGTGTGCTGCTGGGTTTGCCCATCAGCGTGTTCGGGGCCCTGTTGGGGATTTGGTTCCGGGGGCTGGTAAATGACGTGTACGTCCAGATCGGCATCGTCATGCTCATAGGTCTGGCCGCCAAGACCGCCATCCTGATCGTGGAGTTCGCCAAAGGGAAGCGGGAGCTGGAGGGCTACAGCGCCTTTGACGCCGCCATGGAGGGCGCCCGGCTACGCTTCCGGGCCATTCTGATGACTACCATCTCTTTCGTGGCGGGAATGGTGCCCCTGGTGGTGGCCTCGGGTGCCGGGGCCGCGTCTCGCTGGTCTCTGGGCACTGCGGTCTTTGCGGGCATGTCTATGGCCACGGTGTTGAGTGTGTTCTTTATCCCGGTGCTCTATTTTGCCATTGAAACCCTCATCGAGAAGCTGCGGGGCCCCCGGGCCGCGCCGACAGTAGCCAAACCGGCGCCAGCCCCTCCAAGCAGCCAGGAGGAAGGAGAGGACACATGAAACCTCTAGTAGCGCTCCTGCTGGCTGGCGTCCTGCTCCTGGAGGGTTGCATTTTGGCCCCCAAATATGAGCGCAAGCCCGAGAAGGTGCCCCAGGAGTACCGTTTCCAGTCTCTTGAAGGCAAGCCCCAGCCTCAGCTCAACACCCTGGCAGACCTCTCCTGGTGGGAGATTTTCCAGGACCCTGTACTCCAGGAACTCATCCGCACGGCGCTGGCCGCGAACTATGATCTGCGCCTGGCCGTGGCCCGGGTGGCGGAATCCCGGGCCCTGGTGGGGGTGAGCCGCTCGTCCTGGCTGCCTCAGCTGGGGGGCTCGGCCCTCTACCGGCGGGAACGCCTGACGGAGACCGGCCACCCACCGGGCGGACCCGGCTTCAAGGCCACAGAGAACCTGGCCCAGTTCAACTTTGACCTGTTTTGGGAGATCGACCTCTTTGGCCGGTTGCGGAGCCTGACCAAAGCCGCGCAGGCGGAATTTTTCGCCTCCGAGTGGGGCCGCCGGGCGGTGCAGACCACGGTGGTGGCCGACGTGGCTCGAGCTTACTTCGAGCTTCTCACCCTGGACGAGCAGTTGGAGATTTCCCGGCGGACGCTCAAATCCTTCGAGGAGTCTCTCCGCCTGGTAACCTTGCGGTTCGAGCGTGGGGTGGTGTCCAAACAGGATGTCTATCAGGTAAAGGCCCTCTTGCACACCGCCGGCACCAGGATTCCTGACCTGCAGCGCCTGATTGCCCAGCAGGAAAACCGGATCAGTATTATTCTGGGGAGGAACCCTGAGGCCATTCCCCGGGGGAAGCCTCTCACCGAGCTGGCGGTGCGGGCCAAAGTGCCGGCGGGCCTGCCCTCGGGACTCCTGGAACGGCGGCCGGATATCCGCCAGGCCGAAGAAGTGCTCATCGCCACCAATTACCGCATCGGCGCAGCCCGGGCCAATTTTTTCCCCCGCATTTCCCTCAGCGGGCTTTTGGGCACTCAGAGCGCCGATCTGGTCCGGCTGTTCACCAAAGCCTCCAGCATCTGGGCCATCGGGCCGACGCTGTTCCTCCCCATTTTTACCAGCGGCTTCAACATTGCCACGCTC
Source organism: uncultured Syntrophobacterales bacterium (assembly GCA_965602785.1). Taxonomy (GTDB): domain Bacteria; phylum Desulfobacterota; class Desulfobaccia; order Desulfobaccales; family 0-14-0-80-60-11; genus JBGSLA01. The sequence continues at coordinate 822 of CBFDAH010000147.1, read as the reverse complement.
AAAACTGCCAAAGCCCAGCAGGAACAGGCCCTGACCCTGTACCAGTTCACCGTGCGCACGGCTTTCCAGGAGGTGTCTGACGGCCTCATCGCCCACACCAAGTTCCGGGAATTCCTGGAGCAGCAAGAGTTGCTGGTCCAGAGTTACCAGGAGTACTCCAGGCTGGCCAACTTGCGCTACAAGGGCGGGATCGAGTCCTTCCTGGCGGTGCTGGACGCCAACCGGCAGCTCTTCGATGAAGAATTGGTGCTGGCTGCCGTGAAGCGGGACCAGCTCCTGACGGTGGTGCAGCTTTACCAGGCCTTGGGGGGCGGCTGGGAGACCGGGGCACGGTCCCGGGGCGCACCTCAACCGGTATATGGTATGAACAAAAAGCCCGGCCGATAACAGGGAAGATATGGATCTGGTGGATTCTCTTGTGGCCGTGCTCTTCCTGGCCGCAATTCATATTTCTTGCAGCAGGCTGGGCATTATTCATAGGGAGGCACATAGCCCCTGGCTCTCCTTCGCCGGCGGGGTGGCGGTAGCCTATATTTTCATGGTTCTCCTCCCCAAGCTGAGCGATTGGCAGGTGATGGTGACCCATTTGCAAAGAGAAGACGGGGTGTCCAGAATACTCGATGCCCAGAAACTTGCTACGGAAGGCAAGAACTTGAAGAAATTCCTGATCTATGAAGTTTTTGCCTCTGCTTTGGCCGGCTTGGTGCTGTTTTACGGATTGGAGAGGGCGGTGCACTGGCTCCGGGATCGCCAGCAGGAAGGAAAAAGGGCAGGTATTCGAGCCTCTGGTTTGTTTTGGGTACATATCTCCGTATTTGCAGC
>CBFDAH010000146.1:0-7813 GCA_965602785.1 uncultured Syntrophobacterales bacterium | reverse complement strand
GGTCTCCTGCTCCCCCCGTTCTATATATTAACCCCCCCCTTAACGGGTGAGCCAGCGATCGTTGGTGAGGGTGAAGAAGGCGTAGGGTTGCACCCAGTAAAGGGCGAGGAAGGCGAAATAGGAGTAGAGGATACCGTAGATAAACTCGCCGTCCCGTTCCTGATGGATGTAATAGGTCATGTAGATGAGGGTGAGGACACCCAGGCCCGCAATGAACTTCACCACGAGTAGGGGATAGAGGAAAAAGGAGACGAACAGGAGCACCAGAAAGAGGTAAGTCAGAGGAAACTCGAGCTGGGTGATGAAAAAGTCGAGGATAGGGAGGAGCCGGTCCTGGTTGCGGTATTTCTTGAACAGGAAGGAGAGCTGCACCCAGGATTCCCGGAAATTGGCCCGGTCCCACCTGAGGTACATATTGCACAGGCCTTTATAGGTCTCCGGCACCACGGTGTGCACCAGGGCGGTGCGCTGATAGACGGCATAGTAGCCATGGCGCACCACGAAGTTGGTGAGGGCTCGGTCCTCGCCGATGGTGGCGGGAGCACCCAGGAAAGTCTGTCGGCGCCACTGCTCCAGGACGGGGAGGATGGCGCTTTTGCGATAGGCGGACAAGGCGCCGGGGGTGCAGGTGACAAAACCATACACCGATTGGGAGGCCCGCAGGAAATCAAAAGCCAGGACAAAGCGTACCGCCAGCATGCGGGCCAGGAGGCTCCGGAAGCGGTTGTACACCTTGACATTGCCGGCCACCGCGCCCACTTTGGGGTCCTGTCCCATGGGGGCGATGACCTGTTTGAGGGTATCTCGGGAAATGATGCTGTCCGAGTCAATGGTGACGAAGAAATCCCCCTGTCCCTGGGAAAAGCCGGCGTACAGGCCTTCTTTTTTGCCCCGGTTTTTCGGAAAGCGTATGGTCTTGATGAGGTGGGGGAAGCGCTTCTGGGCCCGCTCGATGTAGAACCAGGTGTCGTCCTTGGAGCCGTCGTCGATGCAGATGATCTCCAAACGGTCCGCCGGGTAATCCGAGTCTAGGGCGGAGTATAGGGTCTTTTCCACCATGGCCCCTTCGTTATAGGCTGGGATGATGACGGTCACCTTGGGTAGGGGCCCGGCGGGCAGGGAATAGGGTTTGTAGCGCCGCCACAGGACGGTGCGTAGAATCTGGAAGAACAGAACCAGAAGGGTGAAGCCGGCGCCCACGGCCATAAGAGGCGTAGCGTAGCTCTGGCGGCTGAGAAGATTCAGATAGCCGCTGAAGGAGCCGAGTTTGATGGCCGCCACGAAACAGACAAATAAAAAGGCCGGGACCGTAATCTTTAAGATAAGGTCCAGGATCTGCAGACGTTTCTCTACCTTGGAGCCCCATTTCTCTGACTTCCAGGGGAGGCTCCTGGTTACGGATGGCATAATTTGTAGATACCTCGTTACCTGTCAGTTTTTCCTTGCACAGAAGAGAGTATGCAAGGTCCTTGCCAGGCAACATTTTCATAAGCAATCTTTAACTTATTGAAATAATTAAAATAAAAATTATTAAAAAAATAGGGTCGGTGCGGTTCCTGGAAGAAATTCTCTGGTTGAGAGAAGGTCTGAAAAGGCTGAAAAAATTTTCTAAAAATGAGAAAAGTAACGAAATGAATACGGGGGGTGAGCAACAGAAGAGGGGGGACAGGGGCGAGTTAGCCATGATTAGGTGCTTTTTTGTCTTTCCTTGAGGGTGGTGGTTCACATGGGGGTAATACTATGATAAAAAAAATGTCAGGTTTTTTAACGGGACAGGGCTGGCGCCCTGAGCCAACGGAATCAGGAGAGGGAGAATGAACCAACCCGAGAACCATACTGAAGGGCTGAAGCTGGGACACATAGGCAAGGAAGTAACCATCCCAGCCGGAACTTGTGTAGTCAGGCAGGGTGAGCCACCGCAGCATTTCTATGTGGTCATATCCGGTAAGCTCAAGGTCTACCGGGAAACCCATGACGGCATCCGCACTGACCTGACGGAACTGGGAGGCGGGGACTACTTCGGAGAGGTGGCCCTGGTTACCGGCATGCCCCGTACTGCTTCAGTAGAAGCCTTGGAAGATAGTGTCTTGCTCGAGGTCGGCAAGGAGGAATTCGACTCGGTCCTGGACCAGAACCCCAGGCTGGCCCGCAAGATCATATATAGTTTGTCGCAATGGTTGGTGGACGGCGACCAGCGCCTGGAGCAAGAAACGGTGCACCAGGTGAAGCTGCGCCAACTCTCCTGGTTCGATTACCTCCTGATGTTGGGCCTGAGCCTTGTCATGGCCCTGGTCTTCAACTTATATAACGATAACCAGATCCCCCTGATTCAAGGCTGGGGCGAGAAAGTCACGGTGGCGGAAATTCCCCTGGACAAGGCCAGGGAAATGTATAAAAACCAAGAGGCCGTGTTCGTGGATGCCCGCAAAAACAACTTCTTTGCGCAGCGGCACATTAAAGGGTCCATGAATCTGCCGCTGTTGTTCTTTGACCTGCAGTATCCCATGTTCGAGTTCATGTTGAAGGAAAAGCAGGTGCCGAAGGACAAGCCCATCATCGTGTACGGCGGCAATGTCAGCCGACGCTTCGACGCGGAGCTGGCCAGCCTTTTGAAAGAAAAAGACCATCCCAACGCGATGATCATTAGCGGAGACTATGCGGCCTGGGAGAAGGCTTTCCCTGTGGATGGGACACCGGGGAAAAAGGTGTCTGCCATGCCCCTGGGGTTTATGGCGTACCTCGAGTGGCTGCCGGTGGGCATCTTCCTGCTCATCCTGATTCCAGCCATACGAAGCAGCCCGTATCTCTCGGCGTTCTGCCGGGTGCTCCTGGGGGTGATCTTCGTTGACTTCGCCCTGAGCAAGATCATGCGGCCCGCGGTCTTTGCCTTGAACGTGGTGGATTACGGCATGATGCCCTCCTGGGGGGTGAACCTCTGGGCCCTCTATCTCCCTTGGGTGGAGTTGATCGCCGGTCTTTTCCTGCTCCTGGGCATTCGCACCCGGGCCGCAGCCACCCTCATCGGCGGCATGAACATCATCTTCATCGTGGGGCTGGTCAAGGTTATCATGCAGGGGCTACCCATCACCTGCGGCTGCGTGGGTGAGGCGGGGGAGCCGGTGACCTGGTGGAAAGTGCTGAAGAACACCGGGATGCTGGTCATGTCAATCCAAATCTTCTTTTACGATCGCCTCTTTGTGCTTGATCGGGGAGGCTTCATTTGGCGAGAAAGAAAGATATGAAAAAACGATATCTGATATGGGGCGCGGCACTCGGGCTGGCTTTGGGCTGGCTATTGGTGGTGGGCTGCGGGGAGTCACGGCAGCCCTATGCGGGAGCGTATCGCTCTGTGGAACCTTACGCCGGCAAAGGACATGTTGAGCTCGGTCTTAAAGCCAACGGCGAGGCCACCTGGACCTGGGAGGGGAAAACCATTAAGTTTAAGTGGACGGTGGACAGCGGCCGCCTCAGGTTCTACACCAAAGAGGGCGGGATCATCCACGTCACCCCCACCGAGGGAGGCAAGAAACTGGCAGCGGACATGACCGGAGAATGGAATGTCAGCTGTCCCGCAAAACATTGCGTCTTGTTTGAGCGGGTGACCAAGGGCGGCTCCTAAGCTCACGGGTGACTGGCCCCATAACACCACAACTCCTGCAAGGTGTACCATTCGTATCCAGGAGGATGCCTTGCCACCCGGCCTTTAGCGCCGGGGGGGTGAGCATTCCGGGTTCACCTTGCATTTTCTTTGCTTACCTTCCATAATCTCCCCTTTGGGGGTGAAAAGCGGTATGAAAGCGGGTATGAGACTCCCTGGAGCAATTCGGCAAGCCTATCCAGGCCGATACATGTGGAGAAAAGTCACCCGGGCCCTGCTGATGTTAGGGATCGGACTCGCCCTTCTGGCGCCTTCGGAGACCCCGGCTTACTCCGGGGTGGTGCAAGTGCGCAAAATGGGCTTGAGCCGGATAGGGGGGAAAACGTTCTTGACCATCATCTTGAGCCAAGCCGTCAATCCCCAGGTGTCGCGTTTCACCGGTCCAGGGAGAGCCCAATTGATCGTGGAATTCCCCAAGGCCAAGGCCGGGAAACTGCCCACGCGTCTGGCGGGGGATGGCGTCTTGGTGAAGAACGTCAGGACCGAGGCCACCCGTGACGGGGTGAAGATCATTTTAGAGATGGTTCCGGAGCAGCCCTACAAGTTCAGTCGCGCAATCCGTCCCGGGAGTGGACGAACGGCCATTTTTCGTCTGAAATTGTTGGCCGACCGCAGCGCCCCCCGGAAAGAGAAGCCTCCACCTGCCTATGCCCCGGAGCCCCCGGCGCCTATAGTCTCCAAACGCCCGGAGCCCCCGGCGCCCATGGTCTCCAAACGCCCGGAGCCCCCGGCTCCCAGCGTCTCCGCCCGCCAGGAGCCCCCGGCTCCCAGCCTACCAGAACCCCAAGAGCCCTTGCCGGAGCGGTCCCCCGAACCGTCCCTCGAGGCGCCGGCCGCCCCCCCGGTCACCAGCGTGGCCCCCACCGGCACCTTTAACGAGCTGTACCAGCTTGTACCCAGTGCCAAGGGCCTTCTGGAATTTCTCCGGGGTGAGGGCTGGACCATCGCCGATGCCAAGAGCTACGACCGTCCGGGGCAGCGCTATAGCCGGGCCTTTTCCCTGACTAATCCCAAGTACCCTGAAATAGCCGTCAGAATCGCCCACCTGCCGCCCAACGCGCCGCAGGCCCCCACCATCAACATCATTGACCTCTCCATGGAGAATTTGCAGGGGGAGGCGTCGAACAAATACCGGGAGCTGCGGAAGTGGAATTTCGCCAAAATCAGACGTAAGTATGAGGACATCGGTGATTTCTTCGATGACGCCCTGAACCCTCTGCGGAAGGAAATTCGGCAAAAATGCCAGGGGCTGGCCTTACGCTATTCCAACTTGATTACAAACTTTCTGAACAAGGCGGCCCCTCGCAATCCCAAGGTAGCCAACCAGGCCATCACCGATATCCGCAAGAAAGTGAGCCCCCGGTTTGAAGGGGTGCAGTACACTCTCTCTGAGAATCCCCTGATCATCTTGAACCTGGTGGACTTTCTGTACATCAGGGTTTACTATGTGGACGGCCGCTAAGGAGGGGAATATGTCCAAAGAGATCACCATTTTCGGGAAACACACTTGACCCTTCACCCAGAAGGCCCGGGAGGCCAAGAGCCAGGAAGGCTACACGGTGGAGTATCGAGATGTGGTGACAGATGCCCAAAACATGGATGATATGTTGAAGGTCTCCCAAGGGGTGCGGAAGGTGCCAATCCTGGTGGAGGGAGAGAACGTCACCATAGGTTTCGGGGGTACTTGAAAGGTCTGAGACGCCTGCGGGCCGCAGGCATTCAGGCCGTGTGCTGGCGGTGAACTCACTCCGGATGGACCGGCATGGGGGCTCCACCGGCAGCCGAAAACATGAGCTTTTTTCCCTCGGTGGCGCCTCCAGGACGCCCCGGAGGATGGGTCAGGGGGCCGGGTCGTGGAGTCCTGGCCCCTTTTTTTTTCAGAAAAACGGGGATCAGGGTACCTGGAAGAATGGTTAATAGGGTAAGAGTATGCTAAAAATCCGATAATAAAAGGGAAATTTGGGAATAGATTTGCAAACTAAAAATATTAGTCTGTTTAAGTTTATAAAATTATTTATATTTTTAGATATTATTGAACAAGTTTGAAAAGAGGGTAATTTTATGTAAAAGACACCCCACTTTAACAATTAATATCCCCTAAATTAAACAAAATTAATCCACTTTTCCTCACTTTATTTGTCCAAAAAAGTAGACAATCCCCTTTGTTCAGGAAAGCACAAAATAAAAACAAAAAATAATCATGGAAAATAAGTGACATACATCTTTTTTTTAAAAAAATTTCTTGACAAGCCAATTCCTATGGGATAGGACTCCTTCTACCTGCAGTCATTTTTCTTGCTTGTTTAGCTTGCCTTCGAATGGCGGACATGAGGGGGCAAGGCCAGGGCCTTTGGTCTTCGGGGAAATGAAGGGCATGCTTCCTGAAGAGAAGGGGCCGGGATCGCCGACGAGAAGTTAAAATTGCTTAGTTTACCGGGGCCTCGACCCGGGACTTTTCCAGGCGGACCTCCTTGCCGGCTCACCGCGATTCTCTGTCAGACAATCACACCAAGTTGAATTTGAGGGAATTATGAGGATTTTGACGATATTATGTCTATTGGGTCTGGGGGTAATCTTTATGCCCCGACCTACCCTGAGCGTCACCATGTCCATCGTCTCGGTGACGGCGTATTCCTCCAACTGTTTTCGGCAACCCCATTATGGCAAGACCTCCTCGGGCAAGCGCGTAAAGGAGGGCATGGTGGCTCTCAGCCGGGATGTGGAGCGCTCCTTGAGGCTGAAGTTTGGTAACCGGGTGCTCCTGCATGGATTGGGGGTCTTCCAATTTGAGGACCGCATGGCTTCCCGTTGGAGGAAGAAGGCCGATGTTTTTATGAAATCCGTCCCCAATGCCCGGCGATTCGGACTCAAGCGCCACGTGGTCCTGGTGAAACTCGCCTGAGAAGGTTCACTTAACTCGTTCGATATAGTCGCCGGTGCGGGTATCTACCTTTACCCGGTCGCCTTCGTTGATGAACAGCGGCACCTGGACCACTGCCCCGCTTTCCAGAGTGGCGGGCTTGTTGCCGCCGCTGGCGGTGTCGCCCCGGACTCCTGGTTCGGTCTCGGTCACCTCGAGCTCCACGAAGGTGGGCAGCTCCACGGCCACCGGCTGTTGGTTGAAGATGAGGACCTTGACGTTTAAGTTGTCGCTGAGGAATAGCACCCCATCCCCCAGTTGTTCAGCAGTGATGGCAAGCTGTTCGAAGTTTTCGTTGTCCATCATGTAAAAATTGTCCCCTTCCCGATACAGGAACTGCATTTCCCGCTCTACCAGGTCAGGCCGCTTCACCCGCTCCCCCGAGCGGAAGGTCTGGTCCAACACCCGCCCAGTCATCAGGTGCTTGATTTTGGTGCGCACGAAAGCCCCCCCCTTCCCCGGCTTTACATGGAGAAAGTCCACGATGATGTAAGGGGCGCCGTCCAGTTCGATCTTCAGGCCTTTTCTGAAATCCGACGTGGAGTACATGGGGACCTCCTTTGGTTCTGTTATCCCGCCGCAGGCTCAGCCGACCTGCACCCCGGTGTGGCCCGGCCGGTAAATGCTCAGAAAAAGGCGCCGGACGGGAAACGGGTCAAGGCCGGAACACCAGCAGGGATGGGGTGCGTCCGGAGGCGGGGCTTAGCGATTATGGAGTTTTCTTCCTGACGCCCGGGGCCTGCCGTTTTCTCCCCCGGAGGCGGCTGTTTGTGGCGCCCCCCTTGGCCGCAGATGGAGGCTTTTGGGAAATACGAGTCGCCTGGATGGGTTTATCCTTGCCCTCCGGCGGCAACTGTATGATGAGCTCGTTTTTTTTGACGAAGTTCAATTCCCGGCGGATGAGGTCCTGGATCATCTCCGGGTCATTTTGCAGACGGTCAACGGTGCGGCCCAGCCGGGTGTTTTCCTCGGACAACCGAACATTTTCCAGTTCCAGCCGGGTTTTTTCCTGTCTGAGGAGGTACATCTGGTAGAACCCGCGGTGGCCGAAAAAGACGAGGAGAACCAGGACCAATCCCAGGATAACGGTGACTGCGGCCGCTATTTTCGGTCCTATCCTGGCCTTCCCGTTTCCCTTGGGTGCAACAGACGACGCCACCTGCGACCTCCCCCAAAATCGCACTTGAGCCATTTTGCCTGAAAAACTAACCTGATGCAACGAAAAAGTGACCACC
>CBFDAH010000145.1:0-7857 GCA_965602785.1 uncultured Syntrophobacterales bacterium | reverse complement strand
AAAATTGGGCCTGATTCAAAATATAGTATACTACCAAACAATCCCTTACCCGAAACTCTTTGCTAAAAATTTATTTAAGGGATTGCGACCCTGCCCAAAACCTGGCACTTTTCGGATGGCAGAATTATGAGGGAAAATTCTCTCTAACCTCCCTCTGGATAAAGAGGGATTTGGGGGGGGTCCAGTCTGCCGGTTTTGTCTGAGCTTTCCTGCAAACCTTCTCAGGCTGGATTATTACTCAGAGCAAAAAATTGATTAACTGTTGGAGCCTTCCTTCATCCCCTCTCCCTTGAGGGAGAGGGTCAGGGTGAGGGTGAAAGTTAATCTATTTCACGCTCCCAATCATAAAAGGAGACCGGACCAGTGAAGGAGATCGATCCCCAGGAGGCCGCGGCCATCATCCGCCCGGTGCAAAAGGCCGTGGCCCTCACCGGCGCCGGCATCTCGGAGGAGTCGGGCATCCCCGATTTTCGAAGCCCCGGCGGCCTGTGGGAGCGCTTCGACCCCATGGAATACGCCACCATCATGGCCTTTGAGCGGCATCCGGCCAAGGTCTGGGTCATGCTCAAGGAAATGGACCAAATTCTGGTGCAAGCCCGGCCTAACCCGGCCCACTACGCCTTGGCGGAGCTGGAAGCCCAGGGGCATCTTTTGGGCATCATCACCCAGAACGTGGACAACCTGCACCAGGAGGCCGGCAGCGTGAACGTCATCGAGTACCACGGCAACGCCCACCGCTTCGCCTGCCTGAGTTGCAAAGGTAAATGGGCCCGGGAGGCTCTGGACTTCGGGCAGACTCCGCTGTATTGCGCGTGCGGCGGCCTTATCAAGCCGGACGTGGTCTTTTTCGGGGAAGCCATTCCCGGGGAGGCCATGTCCCAGGCCAACGCCTGGGCCCTGAACTGCGACCTCTTTCTCCTCATCGGCACCTCAGGCGAAGTGGCCCCGGCCAACGTCCTCCCCCAGGTGGCCAAGAACCAGGGCGCCATCATCCTGGAAAGCAATATAGAACACACCCGCATGACTAACTATTTCACCGACTATTTCCTCCCCGGCCCCGCGGGGGAAGTGTGGCCGGAGGTGATGCAGCATTTACAGGAAATTTCGGGGCAGTGATGCTGCGCCCTCCAAGAATCAGGATACCCTTGTTTCTTGGGAAGAGGTTGGTGGCACAGGCCTCTGGCCTGTGCGGGACAGGCTGGAAGCCTGTGCCACCGGCCCGTATCTGAATAAGACGCTCATCATTCTAAAATTGTCTTCCTGAAGACCCAGGCTTTCAATGTATTGAGGCACGGGCAGGATGCACATCTTCCTTGTTTGAAAAATGGGCCAAAAAAACCGGGGAAGGCGGGCCGACAAGCCCACCTTCCCCGGCTGCGTATGCGGCGGTTGGATGGGGGTTTGGGAGAGGGCAGGGGGCCTCAGGTCCCCCGGTCCAACTTAATCATTCCCCCTCATCTATAGCGACCAGTCATCCTTCCGAGGAGCTTTGAGGATACGCGATAAAAAAATGGCTGCCACCAGAATGATGAAACTGGCCAGGCGAGCACCCGGTGTGGTGAGGTCGTAATTGTCAGACAATTGCAGCACATCCACACACACTTCCAGGAAACCCATCAGTTACCTCACGTTTCCTTCTTCTCGAACTGCAGTCCCTCGGTATCCCTATCCACCAGGATGGTGTCCCCTTCCTTGAACTCGCCGGACAGGAGCATGGGGGCCAGTTTGTCCTGGACATAGCGCTGGATGGCCCGGCGCAGGGGTCTGGCCCCATAGACCGGGTCATAGCCCGCCTCGGCCAGGAAATCCTTGGCCTTGTCGGTGAGATCCAGGTCGATGTGGCGCTCTTCCAGGAGCTTCTTGAGCCTGGCCATCTGCAATACCACGATTTCCCGGAGCTGCTCCAGAGTCAGCCGGTGGAAGATGAGGATGTCATCCACCCGGTTCAGGAATTCGGGCCGGAAGTGCAGGCGCAGGGCCTCCATGATCCGCTCTCTTATCTGCTCCTCGTTCACCGCGTCGGCGATGTACTGGCTGCCGATGTTGCTGGTCATGATGACAATGGAGTTTTTGAAGTCCACGGTGCGGCCCTGGCCGTCGGTGAGGCGGCCGTCGTCCAGGATTTGCAGCAGGGCGTTAAAGACCTCCGGGTGGGCCTTCTCGATTTCGTCGAAGAGCACCACGCTGTAAGGCCGGCGGCGCACCGCTTCGGTGAGCTGCCCCCCCTCCTCGTAGCCCACGTAACCCGGGGGCGCGCCGACGAGGCGTGAGACCGTGTGCTTCTCCATGTATTCGCTCATGTCCAGACGCACCATGGCCTGCTCGCTGTCAAAGAGAAACTCCGCCAGGGCCCGGGCCAACTCGGTTTTGCCCACGCCGGTGGGGCCCAAGAAAATAAAAGAGCCCAGGGGCCGGTTGGGGTCCTGCAGGCCGGAGCGAGCCCGGCGCACCGCGTTACTCACCGCCTCCACCGCTTCCTCCTGGCCGATGACCCTGAGACCTAACCGTTCCTCCATATGGAGAAGCTTTTGCTTTTCACCCTCCAGGAGCCGGGTGACCGGGATACCCGTCCACTTGGCCACCACTTCGGCCACGTCTTCGGCGTCCACCTCCTCCTTGAGCATGGCCCCATCTTGCTGGATTTCCTCCAGCTTCTGGTTTTCCGCTTCCAGTTCCTTTTGCAAATTGAGCATCAGGCCGTAGGAGATCTCTGCCGCCCGGGCCAGATCCCCCACCCGCTCCGCCTGGGCCGCGTCGATCTTGGCCTTTTCCATCTGCTCCTTGATGGACTGGATGCGGCTGATGACCTCTTTTTCCTTCTGCCAGCGGGCTTTTAGAACCGCGCTGCGTTCCTTGAGGTCCGCCAGACTCTTTTCGATCTTGGCCAGGCGCTCCTGGGAAGCGGAGTCCTGTTCCCGCTTCAGGGCCTCCCGTTCGATCTCCTCCTGGGTGATTTTGCGCTCCACTTCGTCGATGTCCGCGGGGCGGCTGTCGATCTCCATGCGCAACTTACTGGCCGATTCGTCAATCAGGTCCACCGCCTTGTCGGGGAGGTGCCGGTCGGTGATGTAGCGGTTGGACAGGGTAGCCGCGGCCACGATGGCGCTGTCCTTGATGCGCACCCCATGGTGCACCTCATAGCGTTCCTTGAGGCCCCTGAGGATGGCGATGGTGTCCTCCACCGAGGGCTCGGCCACGAAAATGGGCTGGAAGCGGCGCTCCAGGGCCGCGTCCTTCTCGATGTTCTTGCGGTATTCCTTGAGAGTCGTGGCCCCCACACAGCGGAGTTCACCCCGGGCCAGGGCGGGTTTCAGCATGTTGCTGGCGTCCATTGCCCCTTCTGCCGCGCCGGCTCCCACCAGGGTGTGAAGCTCATCAATAAACATGATGATCTGCCCCTCGGACTCGGTGATCTCCTTGAGCACCGCCTTGAGGCGCTCCTCGAATTCCCCCCGGTACTTGGTGCCGGCGATGAGGGAGCCCAGGTCCAGGGCCACCAAGCGCTTGTCTTTCAGAGTTTCGGGCACGTCGCCGTTGACGATGCGGGTGGCCAGGCCCTCCACGATGGCGGTTTTACCCACCCCCGCCTCACCGATGAGCACCGGGTTGTTCTTGGTGCGCCGGGAGAGCACCTGGATGATGCGCCGGATCTCACTGTCCCTGCCGATGACCGGGTCCAGCTTGCCGGAGCGGGCCATTTCCGTCAGGTCCTGGGCGTACTTTTCCAGGGGCTGGAACTTGTCCTCAGGGGCCTGGTCGGTGACGCGGGTGGAGCCCCTGAGTTCCATGAGAGCCTTGAGGATGGCCTCCGAAGTGAGGCCCACGTCCGCCAGGAGGCCACCCACGTCGCTCCCTTTGTCCGCGGCCAGGCCGTAAAAGATATGCTCGGTGGAAATATACTCATCCCGCATCTGGCCGGCCTGCTTGAAGGCCTCGTCCAGGACTTTGTTGAGACCTGGGGAGATATATACTTGGGCGTCGCCGCTCACCTGGGGAAGCCGGGTCAGCTGGTCATCCACCCCTTGGATGAGTCTTTGGGGATCAACTTCGAGTTTTTTCAGGAGGGGGGGGATGAGCCCTTCCTCCTGGGCCAGGAGGGTGCGGAGCATATGTCCCGGCTCGATTTGAGGATTTTGTAAACGCCGGGCTAACTCCTGGGCCCCCGACAGGGCCTCCTGGGCTTTAAGGGTTAACTTGTCAAAACGCATTTTCTCCTTGCCTCCATGAATCTTGTTTCATAAGTAAAAGAAATACTTACAAAATATAAGCACGGAATTCTCTCTGTCAAGGAAACCGCGGTTGGCATTCCGACCCGGTCAGACTATAATGAGGTTGTTGCAAATACTGTTTGGAAGAGGGGGCCAGGGGTCGCGGACCCCTGCCCCCTCCCCCAACCCCTTACCGCGGGGTTGGGAGGGGAGTTTGAGGGGAGGGCGGGGGAGCCAGGCTCCCCCGGCCCTCCCCTCAAAAGACTTTCGCAATAGTCTCAAAATGGCGGCAGGTTGGCAGACCAAAATGCGACACATTGCCCTCATCCCGGCCCGTTACGGCTCCACCCGCTTCCCTGGGAAGGCCCTGGCCCTTCTCCGGGGGAAGCCCCTGATACAGCATGTCTATGAGCAGGCCCGGCGCGTACCGAGGCTGGACGGCGTTTTCGTGGCCACCGACGATGAGCGCATCCGGCAGTGCGTGGAAAGCTTTGGAGGGCAGGCCGTCATGACCCGCAGCGACCATCCCTCGGGGAGCGACCGACTGGCCGAGGCCGCGGACATTTTAGGCTTGAGCCCCCATGACCTGGTGCTCAATATCCAGGGGGACCAGCCGGTTTTTCCCCCTGAAATCATCGGCCAACTAATGGCGATTATGGAGCGGGATTGCCACGCAGTCATGGCCACTCCGGCCCTGCGCCTCACCGACCCGGACCTGGCCCGGGACCCCAACGTGGTGAAGGTGGTCTTCGACCAGCGTGGCCGGGCCCTCTACTTTTCCCGGAGCCCGCTCCCCTACTGGCGGGATGGCGAGCGACCCTATTTTTTCAAGCACATCGGCATCTACGCCTACCGGGTGGAGTTTTTGCACAATTTCGTCACCCTGCCCCCCGGCCGTTGGGAGGAGGCGGAAAAGCTGGAGCAGCTCCGGGCTCTGGAATACGGCTTTGCCATTCAGGTGGCGGAAACCACCGGCGATACCCTGGAAGTGGACACCCCGGCAGACCTGGCCCGGGTGGAGGAGTATTTACGCGAGGGCCGTTAATCTTCATAATTTTATTGTCTAATTCCCTAGTTACCCTATATTTTTTAACCAATTTATTTTCTTATATTTTCAGCAGACCTAATTTTCCCCCCGCCAGTTTGCCGAGGGGGATTCTGGCAGTTTGGAGCACCTTCTGTTCCACAACTGAGCACATTCCATGATTCGCATCGGTGACAGAAAAATATCCACCGTGTCCCTCTCCACCGCTCTGGGGCCGGACGGGCGAGGGATTTTTCCCTACACCCTGCTCCCCGGCTACCGTCGCCTGCTGCGAGAGGTCCGGGCCACCGGCGCCACCGTGTTCACCAAATCCGCCACCCGCTTTAAACGCCGGGGCAATTTCGTGCCGGCCAACCCCCTCACCTGGAGGTACATCCAGCGCCTCCCCGGCATCGGCATGCTGAACGCTTATGGCCTCACCAACGCCGGGGTGGCCGCCTGCGCCTCGTGCATCGGCGCGGCCTGCCGGGCGGGTTATCAGGTCATCCCCAATTTTTACCCCGAATTCGGCCAAGGGACGGACACCGCCATCCGGGAGACCCTGGAGGCCATCGACATCTATCAGGAGCACCTTGGTAGGGCGTTCTGGGCCCTGGAGCTCAACTTTTCCTGCCCCAACGTGCCGGAAGACATCTCCTGTAATGTGGCGGACGGCCTGGCATGTGTCAGGGCAGTGAGGGCCGTGCATCCCCACCTCTTTCTCATCGCCAAAATCAGCCTCGTGCACCCCTACGAGTTCGCCCAGGAGCTGGAGAGGGCTGGGGTGGGGGCCCTCCATGCGGTCAATACCATCCCTTATGACCTGGTTTTCCCCCCGCATCGGCATCCCCCCTCACCCCTGGCGGACGCCGGTGGTGGCGGCGTTTCCGGCGGCCCGGCCTTCGCCCAAGCCTATGCTTACAACGCCGGCTTGCGACCCAAAGTGCGCCTGCCCCTCATCATGGGCTGCGGCATTACCTCCCGGGACGACGTGCAACGCTACCTGGACCTCGGCGCCGACTCGGTGAGTATTTGCACGCTGGTGTTGCGCCATCCCCAAAAGGCGGCAAGAATTGTGGCATTACCCTTAACCCCCCCCAGTCTTTTGGTCTGACAACCATGGAATGTTTATCCTGGCAATATTTAATGTGGGCAACAATTTTGGGCACGTTAAGTGCTGTTTCCTTGCCCATGGGTTCACTGGTGGGCATAAATACCAGGCTTCGACCTATTTACATCTCAATTTTGGCCGCCTTCGGCGCCGGCGCGCTGATTGCTGCTCTGACGGTGGACCTGGTCGCGCCAACCGTGGAGGCTATTTCTCTTGAAGGCCGGCGTTCCCATCACGGGGATCCGCATCTTAATTTTTTCGCCTTGATAGTCGGCGCACTTTTTGGGGGTATTATCTTTATTGTTCTTGATCAGGTAGTGAACGCCCGTGGCGGTTTTCTGCGCAAGACCGCCACCACCCTGGCGTATTTTAGAAGCAGTAACCGGCAACGGATGCAGAAACTTTTGGAAGACCTCTCTCAATGTTCATTACTACAAAACTTTCCTACCAAGAATGTAAATACTCTTTTAAAAATGGTTCAATACGTTACCTTCAATGATGGCGAAGTAATTAGCACGCAAGGGGAGGAAGCGGAATTTTTTTATCTTATTACTAAGGGTAAAGTTACCGCGAAGATTGATGATAAACCCTTTGCCGAATTAAGCCCGGGTGATGTGATCGGTGTTCTTCCCTTCTTAAGCAGAACCCCTTATCTGGCTACCGGCATTGCCAAGGGGGACGTGGAATGTCTGGCACTCTCCAAAGAAGATTTTGAGCGTCTCCGCCAATTTTCCCCTGAATTCGACCAGGCCTGCCGGGATCTTGCCAGTGAACATATAAAAATCTTAGAGAAAGTTCACACTTCCCATCATGAACAAGCCACCCAATGGACCAAATCCGCTCAGGAAGCCTTAAAAATGGGCACCGAAATTCCCACCGCCTTGGAATTAAGACAAGTCAGACAAAAGTATCACGGCGCGCCTTTGGCAATCTGGTTGGGAATCCTGATTGATGGTATTCCGGAAAGCTTTGTCATTGGGGCAGGCTTATTGATACTTTTACAGGCAAAAGTTGCGGTCACGGGTGAGGTGAGATTTGTGGAAGTTATTCCCTTCACTCTGATTGCTGGATTATTTTTGTCGAATTTCCCTGAGGCTCTTTCCAGTTCCGCCAATATGTATCATCAGGGCTGGAATAAAGGGAAAATCTTTCTGATGTGGTTTTCCCTGATGGTCATGACTGCCGTCGGGGCCGGACTGGGTTTTTTGCTGGCCAGTGAATTACACCATACCTGGCTGGTCTTTGCGGAAGGTTTGGCTGCCGGAGCCATGCTTACCATGATCGCCGCGGCCATGATACCTGAAGCAGTTCACTTGGGCAATGCCAGTGCGGTGGGATTAAGCACCCTGACAGGATTCCTGGCAGCCATATTATTCAAACTTTTAGAGTGAGCGTTGGTAATAAATTTTGATTCAGCTATAAAAATCAAAAAAATGAGGCTGGTAAGCATTCAGGCCTAACCATTTGTAACCCTCAATATAGTCATTTATAATAGATATATCACTGCTGTCCGG
>CBFDAH010000144.1:0-7871 GCA_965602785.1 uncultured Syntrophobacterales bacterium | reverse complement strand
AGAAAAGTACGACGGCCAGTTCGCCGTGGTCTTCGAGGCCTTGAAGCAGCTCATGTTGCCACCGGAAGCCAAACGCCGCCGCATCGGTTTCCGTCAGGAAGGGGAGTAAAGAGGGATGACTCTAAGGGAGATGCTGAGATGAACAAGACGAGATTATTCGTTGTTCTCTGCACCCTGGCCCTCGGGTGCCTTTTGACCGCCCAGGCTGAGGCGACCAAACAGAGTCGCACAAAGCAGGAAGGGTATGTGCTGCAGCAGGTGGAGGCGGGCAAGGAGGCCGATTTACTGGAACAATTCGTCCTGCCCCGCATGGCTCAGGAGCGCCGCTGGCTTGTCCGTGAAAAGGGGTTAGTCGGTTACTTGGACCTCTTGGCAGCGATATGTCCTAAAGAAAAAGAGATTTTTTTGAAAAAGCATGAAGAGCATCTCCGAATCGGGGCTCGCTTTTTGGAGGATCTTCTCACCGGAGACATCAAGGTTAAAGTTCACCGCAAGGGGGTCAGGATCAAAAACGCCATCATCGCCGAGCCCATTGACCTGGAACTGGCCAGGATTCCCCAGTCGACAATTTTAGTGAGATGCTGGTTCAAGGAACCTTTTGTTCTCCTAGGTGCGGTTTTTGAAGGACACTTAATCATTGATGGTTCGTACTTTGAGGATGAGGCAAATTTTAAAGGGGTCAGGGTTCAGGAAAATCTTCAGTGCATTAATGCGGCCTTCCAGGGGCCGGTGTATTTTCGCAGTGCTGACATTGGAATTCAGTTCAGGGCCCAGGGGGCCCAATTTCTTAACAAAGAGCAAGAGGCCAACTTCAACAACCTGAAGGTAGGTGTGGCCGCCTTTTTTAACAACACCACCTTCCAGGGGCCGGTGAATTTTGTTAATGCCCACATCGGTGGGACATTCGACGCAAAAGGGGCCAAGTTTCTTTGCCAAGAGCACCTAGCCAACTTCGCGGGGATGCGGGTCGGCCAGGGAGCTTTTTTCCGGGAAATCACCTGCAACAGCAATATCGATCTCAGGAATGGAACCTACTTGGATCTCTTTCTTACGGAAGCTAAGCCCAAGGGGGCTGTGAAGAAGAACCAGGAAGGGGCCAAGTGTCTCCCTAAGCTCTTTCTGCAAAGGACTGGGGTTCAAAGGGAATTGCGCCTCGAAAACTTCAAGCTGGCCACTCTGGAGGCACAGCACCTCCGAGTCAAGGGGCCAGCAACCTTCCAAAACCTGGTCATAAGGGATTCTGCCAATTTCCAGAACGCCGACATTGAGGACTTGAAGTTCAAGAGTGTTACTTGGCCTAAGGATAAAAAAAACCTCAAGCTGGACGGCCTGACCTATACCTCTCTCTCTGTGGAAGAGCCAAAGAAGCCGGATGAAGAGCCGAAGGAGTCGGAGGAAGAGCCGAAGGAGTCGGACAAGTTCCAGGCTCTTCTGGGACTGGTGCAAAAGAGCGCCTTCAATCCCCAGAATTACCTGGAACTGGAAAAATATTTTAAGCGCGCCGGCCACCAGGACTGGGCCGATGATGTTATTATTACTATGAAAAACCGGGAATTGGCCCAGATGGCCTGGTATGATCCCAGTAGATGGCTGGTTAAGATTTTCTGGGGCTGGCTGGCCGGGTATGGCCGCGCCCCCCTGCGCATCTTCTGGCTCAGCCTGTTCATTGTCCTCTTGGGAGCCTGTCTGTTTAACCCCGACCATCTGGAAAAAGATAAAATTCCGCCGCACGACAAAAAGCTCCGGAGGCTCCTCCTCAGGTTCCTCATCAGCCTGGACCAGTTCCTCCCTGCAGTTAAAATGGGGATGGCCGAGCACTGGAAAGCCAAAGACAACCCGTTTCCCATTTGGCTATACTTCACCGTGGAGCAGGTCCTGGGCTGGATAATCATCCCCATTGCCCTGGCAGCCATTTACACGCAAATCAAATGAACTTGAACTATAAATAATAGGTGCAGCATGCTCAAAGAAGCCATCTACAAAGTGGTCACCAAGCAGGACCTTACAGAAGATGAAATGGTGGCGGCCATGGACGCCATCATGGAGGGGCAGGCCACCGAGGCCCAGATCGGGGCCTTTATCACGGCGCTCCGTATGAAAGGGGAGACCGTGGCCGAAATCACCGCGGCGGCCAAGGTCATGCGGGCCAAAGCCACCACCATCCCCATCGCCGACAACCTGGTGGACCTGGACCGGGACGAAATCAACGTGGACTGGGAGACCGTGGTGGACACCTGCGGCACCGGCGGGGACGCCACCCAGACCTTCAACGTCTCCACCACCACCGCCTTTGTGGTGGCCGGGGCCGGCCTAAGGGTGGCCAAGCACGGCAACCGGGCCGTGTCCTCCCGCTGCGGCAGCGCTGACGTCATCGAGGCCTTAGGGATAAATCTGGCCCTGACGCCGGAGCAGGTGGCCGCCTGCGTCAATGAAGTGGGCATCGGCTTTCTTTTCGCCCCCCAGCTTCACGGGGCCATGCGCTTTGCCATCGGGCCCCGCCGGGAAATCGGCATCAGGACCATCTTCAACATCCTGGGGCCCCTCACCAACCCCGCCGGGGCCAACGTCCAGGTGCTGGGGGTGTACGACCCCGACCTCACCGAGCCTTTGGCCCAGGTCCTGGGGAACCTGGGGACCAGGAGCGCCTTTGTGGTCTTCGGCGAGGGCTCCTTCGACGAACTCAGCATCGTGGGGCCCACCCGGGTGAGCGAACTGAAAAACGGCCAGGTCAGCACCTATACCGTCACCCCGGAGGATTTCGGCCTCGCCCGGGCGACGCTGGCGGACATCAAAGGCGGCGATGTCTTTGAGAACGCCAAAATCGTCCGCCGGGTCCTGGAAGGGGGGGGGGGCCCCCGGGAAGACATGGTGGCCCTGAACGCCGCCGCGGCCTTCATCGCCGCAGGCCTGGCCCCCGACTTCCCGCAAGGTATAACCCTGGCCCGGGAGGTTATTCACACCGACAAAGCCATGAACAAGTTAGAAGCCCTGATAGCCAAGAGCAAGAGCTTCGGGGGAGGGGACTAAGAATACTTGGGGGAGGGGGGTTCCCACGGGCTGGAAGCCCGTGCTACCGGGGCCACAGACCCTTCGCCCCTCCCCCAAACCCCCACCCCCAATCTCGTAGGGGCGCAATTCATTGCGCCCTCAGAGGGCTCGATGAATCGAGCCCCTACAATTGGATGAGAGGGGGCTGGGGGGGGGAGGGACCGCGCTCCCTGGCCCTCCCCCCAACAAACAAATTTCTCTGGCGGTTGCGGAAAACCTCGTTTTCCGGAACCGCCAACGAGAAGAGCATGAATTTCTTAGCCAAGATTGTGGCCAAAAAGCTGGAGGAGTCCCTGGGGCTGTTTGAAGCCGGCAAGATCGAAGAGTTCAAGGCGGCCATCCCCGGCCGACTGCCGCCGGTGAGCCTCAAAGCGGCGCTCGATAACGCTCCGGGCAGGGCCATCATCGCGGAAATCAAGCGGGCTTCGCCGTCCAAGGGCGAATTCGCCATGCACCTGGACCCGGTGGACCTGGCCGGCCTCTATGAAAAAAACGGCGCCGCGGCCATTTCCGTTCTCACGGAGCGGCACTATTTCAAAGGGGATCCCCAGTTTATTCGGGACATAAAAATCGAGGTGGCTGTGCCCATTCTCCGCAAGGACTTCATCCTGGAGTCCATCCAGATATACGAGAGCGCCGCGCTGGGTGCGGATGCCCTGCTGCTGTTGACCAACCTTCTGGACCTGGGGCAGCTCCGGGCCCTGCTGCTTCTCACCCGCTCCCTGGGAATGGAGGCCCTGGTGGAGGTGCACACCAAAGAAGAGATGGAGCGGGCCCTGGCCGCCGGGGCTCAGCTCATCGGCATCAACCACCGGGACTTGAACACCTTTCAGATGCATATGGACCGGGCCCTGGAACTGGCCCCCCTGGCCCCGCCGGGAGTGACCCTGGTGGCCGCCTCGGGCCTAAAAACCGCAGATGACCTGGCCCGCCTGGAGCGAGGCGGCATCCGCGGCTTTTTAATCGGCGAAACCCTGGTGACCACCCCTGATCCAGGGGCCAAGCTCAGGGAATTTTTAGGGGAGCCAACTATTACTGGGAGCCTGATATAGATTAACTTTCACCCTCACCCTGACCCTCTCCCTCAAGGGAGAGGGGATGAAAGGATGGCTCCAACAGTTAATCAATTTTTTGCCCTGATTAATTACTGAAGGAGATGTACTCCAAGGCGAGGTGATGCCTGGCCGGGAGGGAACCATGGCCAGATTTGCCGTTTTATATAGTGAAAATCTCAAAGAATATGACCTGGGGCACGTCCTGACCCAGGATCGCTATCAAAATTTTATGGACCTTTATCACAAAAAACTTGGCAGTCATGCTGATTTTGACCTTATCACCCCTGCCTCTGCCAGTCATGCTGACCTGCAACTTGTTCATACCGAGGCCTACATCCAACGGGTGGAGAGGCTGGAGAGTCGGGACCGTTGGGACACGCCCTTGTCCGCAGGCCTGGTCCGGGCCGCCAAGCTCCTGGCGGGCGCCGGAAAACTGGCCGGGGAACTGACCTATGCCGGCCCCTACCTCAAGGCTTTTGTGGTGGGCGGGGGAGTCCAACACGCCAATAGAACCCAGGAAAGGGGCTTTGGGGTCTTCAGCGACGTGGGCCTCTGTGCAGAAAATTTGAAAAAGAACTTTGGAGTGAAAAGGATTCTGGTCATTGACACCGACGCGCATGCCGGCGAAGGCCTCTATGATATTTTTTGCGAAGATCCCCAGGTATTGTTTATCTCTTTGCATCAGAACCCCCAGACCCTTTATCCGGGCAGAGGATTTGTGAACGAAATCGGCAGCGGCGCCGGCACAGGGTATTCGGTGCACGTGCCCCTGCCGCCCCGGTCCGGCGATGCGGTGTATGAATATGTCCTCCAGGAAATTTTCTTCCCCCTGGCCGAGGAATTTGCCCCGGAAATCATTTTAATGGTGGATGGCAGCGATCCGCACTTCACCGATCGCATCACCCAGATGGGACTCACCCTGGCTGGCATCCGCATGATCGGGGCGATGATCAGCCGGAAGGCTGAAGAAGTTTGTCAGGGCCGGGTGGTTGATTTCGTGGGTTCCGGTTACAGTGCTGATCTGAACATCGTGTCCCTGGGTTGGCTGGCCTCCATAGCCGGGGTTACCGGGATCGACCTCGAACTGGCGGAACCCCAACCCATTCCGGCGACCATCACCCCAGATCGGGGATTGCCGGAAGCCAGGGAGATTGTCCAGCTCCTCAAGACTCAACTTTCGGGATACTGGAGATGCTTCTCCTCCTGACTTCCAAAGGTTTTTGTGATAAAAATTATTGTTTTATCTGCATTACATGAAAAAAGCGGAGCCCTTGGGGGTAAAAACCTGACCGCGCCAACCCAAGCAAGCCTATGGTACGCATAAAGATCTGTGGGATCACGAACCTGAAAGACGGACAACTGGCTGCGGCCTTGGGGGCCCACGCCCTGGGCTTTATTTTCCACCCCAAGAGTCCTCGCAGTATCGAGCCGGACGCGGCCCGGGACATCATCCGGAGGCTGCCGCCTTTTGTCTTGAGTGTGGGGGTTTTCGTGGATGAAGACGATGGGGTAGTGCGGGATATTGCCGGGCACGTGGGGCTGGATTGGATTCAGCTTCACGGCCGGGAATCCCCGGAATACTGCCGCTCCCTGGGACGCCGCATCATCAAGGCCTTGCGCGTCAAAGACCACAGCAGCTTGTCGGTCTTGGCGGACTATCGGGGCGCGGTCCAGGCCTTTTTGCTGGACACTTACCGCCCCGGGACGCCGGGCGGGACCGGGGAGACCTTTGATTGGGACCTCGCCCGGCAGGCCGGCGAATATGGCCCCATTATTTTAGCCGGGGGCCTCACCGCCGAAAACGTGGCCGCAGCCATCCGGGCCGCCCGGCCCCAGGGGGTGGACGTGGCCAGCGGGGTGGAGGCCGCGCCGGGGAGAAAGGACCCGGAGAAGCTGCGCGACTTCCTGGCAGCCATTCGTGAAGTCATTAATCAGTAACCAGTAACCAGTGATCAGTGATCAGTAATCAGTGGTCGGTAGCCGGTAATACTTTGTTATGGTCAAAAACAAAGAAATGTCAAAGAAAGATTCGCGTTATGCCCGCAGTTTCAGAGAGCTGCTGGTATATCAGAAGGCCAATGAAGTAGCCAAAGATATTTTCGAAATATCAAAAAAATTTCCTAAAGAAGAGATATATTCTCTTACTGACCAGATAAGACGGGCCTCAAGATCAATAGGTGCTCAAATCGCAGAGGCCTGGGGGAAACGGCGTTATGAAAAACATTTTGTGAACAAGTTGACGGATGCTGATGCTGAACAGATGGAAACCCAACATTGGCTTGATCTTGCTACCTCTTGTGGATATCTGACGAAAGATGAAAAAGAAAATTTTGAAATTAAGCTTCAAGAAATTGGTCGAATGCTCAATGGCATGATGGTAAAAGCTCACTTATTCTGTGGAAAAGCTGTTTTCATTCTTCAAGAAGAGACAGAATATTTCCAGACTAATTTTAAGGATATCTTAAACTGATCACTGGCCACTGATTACAGATCACTAACCACTGGTTACTGGTCACCGATAAGGGAGGATTCATTGTTACCAAATAGGAAAGGACATTTTGGACCCTACGGCGGGCGGTTTGTCCCTGAAACCCTGATGCCGGCCTTGCTGGAATTGGAGGCAGCCTACCGCCGCATCAGCCGCGACCCGGAGTTTAGGCAGCAACTAGCCTGGTATCTCAAGCATTACGTGGGGCGGCCCACACCCCTTTACTGTGCCAGCCACCTGACGGAGGCCCTGGGCGGCCCCCGGATATTCCTAAAGCGGGAGGACCTGGCCCATACCGGCGCCCATAAAATCAACAATACCATGGGGCAAGGGCTCCTGGCCCTACGCATGGAAAAGAGGAGGCTCATCGCCGAGACCGGGGCCGGCCAGCACGGCGTGGCCACGGCCACGGTAGCGGCGCTCCTCGGCCTCGAGTGCGACATCTACATGGGCACCGAGGACATCCACCGCCAGCGCCTGAATGTCATTCGCATGCGTCTTTTGGGCGCCCGGGTGATTCCGGTGGAGTCGGGCAGTTGCACCTTAAAGGACGCCATGAACGAAGCCATCCGGGACTGGGTCACCAACGTGCGCCATACCCATTACATCATCGGCTCGGTGGCCGGGCCGCACCCCTATCCCATGCTGGTGCGGGACTTTCAGGCAGTGATCGGCCGAGAAACCCGGGCCCAACTGCGCCGCGCCACCGGCCGGCTGCCAACCTGTCTGGTGGCCTGCGTGGGCGGCGGCAGCAACGCCATGGGCCTGTTCTTTCCGTTCCAGAACGAATCGGTGCGCTTCATCGGGGTAGAGGCCGCCGGCCACGGCCTGAGCAGCGGTTGCCACTCCGCGACGCTCGTGGCCGGCACCGTGGGGGTGCTGCACGGCACCTTGAGCTATCTTCTGCAAAAGACCGGGGGAAATATCTGTGAGGCCCACTCTCTGGCGCCGGGGCTGGACTACCCCGGTGTAGGACCGGAGCATGCGCACTTCAAGGACACGGGCCGGGCCGAATACGTGGCGGTGACGGACGAAGAGGCCCTGGAAGGGTTCCAGCTCCTGGCCCGTACCGAAGGCATCCTGCCGGCCCTGGAGAGCGCCCACGCCATCGCCTACCTGAAAGAACTGACGCCCCACTATTCTCCGGAGGACATCATCGTCGTCAACCTCTCCGGCCGAGGCGACAAAGACGTGGACGCCGTAGCAGAAGTGTTGGGAGAAAATGTGGGGGGAGGGGGTCAGGGTTTGCAACCCTTAGCCCCCTCCCCCAAAGAAAACAT
>CBFDAH010000143.1:0-7891 GCA_965602785.1 uncultured Syntrophobacterales bacterium | reverse complement strand
AGCATTTATTAAACCTTTCTTATCTCTTACCGAGAAGATTGAACTTAATGAAGAATTACTTGTAGCAGAACGTTCTTTGGAAATTGATTTATACAAAATTATTATTTTAATAAAAGAAAAGATGTGCTATGATACAATTATACAGGATAAGTTTCTGGAATCTTTAGATAAAATTAAGGACATCATCCAAAAGGACAAAGAAGTTAAAGTTAATGAAAAGTTAAGAGAAAAATTTTTCGAAGAAGTTAATCGTGAGTTGCCAAATGAATTTTTTTATATTCCACAGGAGTATTAACAATGACTAGCAAAAAGCCTTCAAAACGCCCTCTTCCAAAACCAGGACCATCTCCTGCGCCTCCTCCCCCTCTTCGTGATAAGGGCCAACCTTTTAGGGTCGATCCTCCGAGACCTTGGCCAAGACCAAAACCTCAACCACGTAAGAAAGGATAATTATTTAAGAATTATCTTTTCATCCAAAATTGTTAAGTCTAAAGAACCATTCCCTTATTTTTTACTACGTTGGTTAAGGATTTAATTTGTGTCTAAAATCGACCTGAAAAAAAATCTCCAGCATCTTTACACCGCCTCTCCGAAGGAAATAGCCATCGTCGACGTGCCGCCCCTGCATTTCCTTATGGCCGAGGGCAAGGGCGATCCCAACACCGCGCCGGCGTTTCAGCACGCTACCGAGACCCTGTTCCGCCTCTCTTATACCCTCAAATTCATGCTGAAAAAGGAACAGGCGCTGGACTATACGGTCATGCCCCTGGAGGGCTTATGGTGCGCCGATGAACTGACCGCCTTTGCCGAGGAGCGCAAAGCTGAGTGGCAGTGGACCCTCATGATCCAGCAACCGGGCTTCGTCACCCGGGAGAACGTGGCCGCGGCCATGGAACTGGCCCAGAACAAGAAAAACGCCTCGCCTCTCTATGACACGACTTTCGGCAGGTTTGCCGAAGGCCTCTCAGCCCAGCTTCTCTACGTCGGGCCATATAGCGACGAAGCCCCCACCATCGCCCGGCTGCACACCTTCATTAAGGAAAAGGGCTATCACTTCGGCGGCAAACACCACGAAATCTATCTGAGCGACCCCCGGCGCACGGCCCCGGAAAAGCTCAAGACCATCCTGCGACAGCCCATTTCCCTGGAAGCCATGAAATGATAGTGCCGGGATTCACCGCTGCGGGTCTCGCGGCGGGCATCAAAAAGCAGGGCGGCCTGGACCTGGCCCTTATGGTTGCCGAAACTCCGGTGGCCGCCGCCGCGGTCTTCACCACCAATCGGGTGAAAGCCGCGCCGGTGCTCCTCTGCCGGGCGCGCCTGAAACGGGGCACCGCCCAGGCCATTCTGGTGAACAGTGGCAATGCCAACGCCTGCACGGGCTCGCAGGGGAAAAGAGACGCCCAGGATCTTACCCGGGAAGCGGCCCGGCTACTGAAAATCCCGGCCAGTCGGGTTCTCCCCGCCTCCACCGGGGTTATCGGGCAATTGCTGCCCGCGGCCGAGATGAAGGCCGCGCTCCCGAGCCTTGTGGCCCGCCTGCGCCCGGAGGGCCTTCCCGAGGTAGCCCAGGCCATCATGACCACGGATCTTAGGCCTAAGACCGCGTTTGTCCAGGAAACCCTCTGGGGTCAAAAGATCACCCTGGCCGGGGTAGTTAAAGGCGCGGGGATGATCCACCCGAACATGGCTACCCTGCTGTCTTTCATCTTCACGGACGCAGCCATTAGCTCCTCGATCCTGAAAAAGCTCCTGATGCAGGCCTCAAACCGGAGCTTCAACCGCATCAGTGTGGACGGAGACACCTCCACCAATGACACGGTGCTCCTGCTGGCCAGCGGCCAGGCCGGCCACCCGCCGGTGACGGACCTGGACATGGCGGCCCCCTTTGGGGAGCTTTTGTGCCGACTCATGGGGGATTTAGCCCGGCAAACCGTGGCCGATGGGGAAGGAGTGACCCGGGTCTACCGGGTAGTAGTGGAAGGCGCCGCCTCTGGCCTGGAAGCCCGCAAAGCCGCGGCCACCGTGGCCACTTCCCCCCTGGTGAAGACGGCCATGGCCGGGGCGGACGTCAATTGGGGAAGAATTATGGCGGCGCTGGGACGCTCCGGAGCCCGCTTCGACCCGGAACGGGTAACCATCGCGGTAGGACCGCACTTCATCGTGGAAAACGGCCAGGGTCGGGGCCAAGCGGCGGAGTCTAGGGCCCGGGAGCTCATCCTGGCCGGACCCTTCACCGTCACCATCAACCTGAATGCCGGGGATTATCAGGACTTTTACGACACCTGCGATCTCACCGAGGACTACATCCGCATCAACGCCAGTTATCGCAGTTAAAGTAGGGCTGTGGCGCAGTGCTTTCAAGGGGAGGGCTGGGGGACCACTGGCCCCTGCCCTTGAACACGGCAAGCCGTGCCCCTACGATTCCCCTCCCCACCGCCCAAAAATTTCAGCCATCGAGGCTCTCGGCCTCGACTTTCTGGAAATATCACCAGAGATTGGCAGAGTGTTTGGGGAGAAGGGGTTCCCGTCCGACGGCCTGGGACCCATGGCTCTTAAAGAACCTTTACCCCTGGAGTGTGATCGGTAGGATAATTACTTGATCTAGTGGCTGAGGGGCGATTCTCTTCCAGAAGTTCCCAATTTTCAAGGATTTTCCTAAAGTGGGCTCTGCCCGCCACCGGTCTCTGGATAGCAAATCCCCTTTATGCTGGGAGGCTATCCTCCGATTAGGGAAGACTTTGGTGGCATAGGTTTTCAACCTGTGCCGGCGCAGGCTAAAGCCTGCGGCTACATTTACACGTACCCTCATGTGCCGATTTTTTTACAAAAAACCCTGCCGGACACTACTGCCTTTACCCCCGTCTCCAAGGAAAGGAACGGCAACCCGGTTCACCCCTACCCAGCCGCAATGAAGTTAACTCTCAGGTAAGGAGCCCCAAAGCCAACGGGCCTGTCTCTTCCCCGGGGCCGCCTTCCCCCCAGACCTTTAGGCCTGGTTTCCCTGGACCAGGGAAGTCAATTCCGTCACGATATCCCGCAGGCGTTGGGACTGGGCCCGAATCTGGTTGGCGGCGCTGGCGCTGCCTTCGGCATTGGAGACATTCTGTTGTACCACCCGGTCGATCTCCTGTATGCTTTGGTTCAGTTGCTCAATCCCCTGGGCCTGCTCCTGGCTGGCGCTGGCAATATCACCCACCAGAGTGTTCACCTGCTTGGCCGATTCCCCCATGTCGTAAAATTTAGTAAGGGTCTCCTGGATCTGGGCGGTGCCCAGCTCAATCTGTTGGGCCGTCTCCCCGATCAGATCATCCGTGGTTTTGGCCGCTTCGGCGGCTCGCATGGCCAGGGTCCGCACTTCATCGGCCACCACCGCAAAACCGGCCCCCGCCTGACCCGCCCGGGCAGCTTCCACTGCTGCGTTCAGGGCGAGGAGATTCGTCTGAAAGGCGATCTCGTCGATGTTTTTGATAATTTTCTTGATGTCATCCCCGGAATTGGCGATGGTCTCCATGAATGCCTTGGTGGCCCGGATGGACTTATGCACCTGCTTGGTCTTCTCGTGGGTCTGAAGCACCAGGCGGTTGCATTCCTCGGCGTGCGAGGAATTCTCCTTCACCATGGCCACCAGCTCCTCCAGGGAGGTGTTGGTTCTCTCCAGAGAGTCCGCCTGGTCCGAAGAGCCCTCGGCCAGGGACTTGCTGGTGCTGGACACCTGGAGGGAGGCGGAGGCCACTTGCTCGGACCCATCCCCCAGGGAATAAATGACCCGGTTCAACGTTTTGGTGAGACTACGAATCAGGAGCACGGAGACCAGAAGCCCCAACACGACGGCAATTAAGGCGCCGACCTCCATGAGGGTACCGGCTCTGGCTATTTGGGATTGCATTGCGGACTTTTGGGCCGCCAGGCCCTTTTCACATTCCTTGAGGAGCTCCCGGGCCGCGGCCACCATTGGCGCGTCTACCTGGGCCAGGAGACGCTGGCGGTCCAGGGCAGTTTCCTTGCCCTGCTGGCGCAGGGTAACCCACTGGGAAAAAGCAGCTTCATACCGCCCCAGGGACTCCAGAATCTGGTTGAGGCGCTGCTGGTCGGCCTGGTCAGAGAAAACGCGTCGGCCCTCGGCCACCCGGTCCTTGATGGCCCGGACATGCCTTTCTAGCGCTCCCAGGGATTCCTGCTTTCCCTGGAGAATAGAGTTCTTTTCCTGGCGCCGGGCTTCCAGCACCTCCTTGATGATGGTGCTCAGGACCTCCCGCCGCTCCACATTGGCCTCAAGGGACCTCAGGCTTTGCCACCCCAGGTAGGACATGGTGGACATCAAGAGGAGAAGAAATAAAAAGCCGCCAAAAACCTTCGTCCTCAGCTTTACCTGCCGCATCTTATATGCCCTCCTGCCCCACAGCGGTTCCCCCTGCTTTCAGGGTGCTCCGTCCGGTTTGCCGTGTTCCCACCCAGTAAAATCCTCCAAGGTCCGACGTGTCGGGGGGCCAAATCCTACCCCGGAACTATAGGGTCCCCCGGCAAGCCTGGATATCGTTTCATTCCTTCACATCGGCAGTTTTTCCTGTAAACAAAAGGAAACCTCTGCAAAAATCTGGTTTTCAAACGACCGCGCTGGTCAATAGCCACTCTCACCTGTATTTCCGCAGGCGAGGGCGTTTACGCTACCCCTACTTTGCTGATTTAAGGAATTTTGCAGAGGACTCAAAAGGGCAATTGACTGATTTAGGGAAAAAACCGCACTAGAGGCCCCGGGAATAATGTTCGGCAGACAGATACTTAAACGGCGGTGAGGCGGGCTCAGGCTGGGCCGGCCTGCCGGCGCAGGACCCACTTGGTCACTTCCACCACCGGCAAGAGGGTCAGACTCAAGCCGGCGGCGATAAGCCAATCCCCCAAGCCCAGGGGGCGGGTGTGGAAGAGGTGCGCCAGAGGCTGCCACTGAATAACCGCCACGATCATGACCAGGGACAGGACCACACTGGCGGTGAGGAAGCGGTTCTGGAAAAACCCCACCCGGAACAGGGAGTGGCGGGCCGAACGGCAGTTGAAGGCATTTACCAGTTCCGCCAGTACCAAAGTGACGAACACCATGGTCTGGGCCTGGATCAGGACCTGGGCCGGGTCGCCCAGTCGGTGGGGGTCAATGAGCACATAATAGGCAAAGAGGGGCAGAAGGATCAGGGTGAGATGCGCCGAGATCACCACCAAGAGGACATTGACGGGACGGGTAAAGACCCCCTCCCCGGGCGGCCGGGGGGGGCGCCCCATAATATCCGGGGCCTTGGGGTCCACCCCCAGGGCCAAGGCGGGGAGACCGTCCGTGGTGAGGTTCACCCAAAGGATCTGCAGGGCCAGAAGAGGCAGGGGCAGCCCCACCAGGATGGCGCCGGTGAGGGTGAGGATCTCGGCGAAGTTGCAACTCAACAGGAAAATCAAATATTTTTTGATATTGTCGAAAATGGCCCGGCCTTCCTCCACTGCGGCCACCAGGGAGGCGAAATTGTCGTCCGCCAGGATCATGGCCGCGGTCTCCTTGGTGACTTCGGTGCCGGTGAGGCCCATGGCCACGCCGATGTCCGCTCTTTTCAGGGCCGGCGCGTCGTTCACGCCGTCCCCGGTCATGGCCACCACCTGGCCCTGGGCTTTCAGCACATTCACCAGCCTCAGCTTGTGCTCCGGCGACACCCGGGCGAACACCGAAACCCGTTGTAAGGCGGCGAGGAGTTCGGCATCGTCCAGGGCGTTCACCTCCTGGCCGGTAAGTACGTCCGGCTCATCAAGGCCCTGGGCCCCCAGCCCCAATTCCCGGGCTACGGCCTGAGCCGTGTCCGGGTGGTCGCCGGTGACCATAAGCACTCTGATACCCGCCAGATGGCACCGGCGCACCGCCTCCTCGGCCTCGGGGCGAGGGGGGTCGATCATGCCCACCAGGCCGACCCACACCAGATCCGCTTCCTCCGCTGCCGGAGTCAAATCCGGGATGGCGCTGAGGGGCCGGTAGGCCAAACCCAGAACCCGCAGGGCCTGGGCTGCCATGGCCTCAGCCTCCTCCATGATTTCCTGCCGCCCCTCTTCAGTAAGGGGAGCCTCCCCCTGACTGGCAGCCACCCGGGTGCACCAGGGGAGCAGGCTCTCCGGGGCGCCTTTGGTGCACATGAGAAAGCCTTCGGGCGCCTCGTGAAAAGTACTCATGCGCTTGCGATCCGAATCGAAGGGGATTTCCGCTACCCGGGGATATTCCTGGAGCAGAAGGTCTCGGTCTAGGCCGGCCTTGCGCCCCATGACCAGCAGGGCCCCCTCCGTGGGATCCCCCTGCACCTCCCAGGTCCCCTCTTCTTCCCGTAAAATGGCATCATTACACAAAAGGGCTAACCGGCCGGCCAGGGACAAGACCGGCTGGGAACCGGTGAGGGTGTCGTGGTCGCCGCCCCGGAACTCGCCCTTGGGCTCATACCCTGAGCCGGTGACCTCCACAATTTTCCCATCCAGATAGAGTCGCCGGACCGTCATCTCGTTTTTGGTCAGGGTGCCGGTCTTGTCGGTGCAGATGACCGTGGTAGAGCCCATGGTTTCCACCGCCGGAAGACGCTTGATGATGGCGTGACGCCGGGCCATGCGGGTGGTGCCGATGGCCAGGGCGCCTGTAACCACCGCCGGCAGGGCCTCAGGGACTGCGGCCACTGCCAGACTAATGCCCCAGATGACCATCTTCCACAGATCTTCCCCCTGGTGGAGCCCCAGGAGCACGGCTCCCACAGCCACGGAGAGGCAAATGACCGAGAGCACCCGGCCGATGGTGGTCATGCGCTTTTCCAGGGGTGTCTCCCCTTCATCCACCTCCTCCAGCATCCGGGCGATGGTGCCAAACTCGGTGGTCATGCCGGTGGCGGTGACCACGGCTCGCCCCCGACCGTAGGTGATCACCGTACCCCCGAAGACCATGCCGGACTGATCGCCCACGGGGGCGTCCGGTGAGGAAATTTCGGCAGGGTTCTTGCCCACCGGGATGGACTCCCCGGTGAGGAGGGCTTCGTCAGCCTTCAGGTTGACGGCCTCCAGCATCCGGCCATCCGCGGCCACCCGGTCGCCGGTATACAGAACCAGGAGGTCGCCGGGCACTACCTCCCGGCTGGGCAAGGTGTCCTCCAGGCCCTCCCGGATGACCGTGGCCGTGGGCGCCGCCATTTTGGCCAGGGCCGCGGCAGCCTGTTCGGCCCGGTATTCTTGGACGAATCCCAGAATGGCACAAGCCAGGAGGATTACCAGGATAACCACGGCGTCCAGAGTTTCCCCCGCCAGGTAGGAGATCACCGAGGCGACCAGGAGGATAATCATCAGGAGGCTGGCGAACTGGCGAAAGAAGATGGCCAGGGGCGAAATTTTCTTGGCGGCGGCTAATTCGTTGGGGCCGTACTGCGTAAAACGGGCTGCGGCCTCGGCCTCACTCAGACCCTCGGGCCCGGTGCCGAAGTGTTCCAGCACCTCTTCCGCAGGCATGGCCTGGAAAGGCAGTGTGGAGGAAGCGCCATTATTTTCGGCCATAGTTTTTCTAGGGGTGTTCGAAAAATTGCGTGAAATTCCTGGTAAATAATCTCTAGACTAAACCTTGCCAGTCTCCCTTTGCAAAGGGGGCCATCGAAAGTTGTTCACGGGGTTTTTTTAGAGCCTGTTGCGAAAATATCTTGAGGGGCGGGCCGGGGGATTACAAATCCCCGTACCGCAGGTTCGATTTTCGCCGGGGACACCACTAAACATGAGGGTTTCACTGTTTGGGCTCCGGTGCTTGGTCAACGGAATGGTCAACACTTGCAATCTGGCCGTCCAGCCAGGTCGTGTAAATCTCCATCGCCCGCCTAAGGTCATCTTCGGATGGGGCCATGTAATG
>CBFDAH010000142.1:0-7910 GCA_965602785.1 uncultured Syntrophobacterales bacterium | reverse complement strand
TCAAACCGTCCGAATAAAACATGGTTACTATGATAAATGAAGCAATGTAGGGCGCACCTGGCGCGCCAAAAACCCTGTCGTCAATATTTTGGTGCGTAAGACGCACCCTACAAGTTTCTTTCACCGAAAACCGAAAACCCAAAACCGGAAACCTCCCCATGAGCTGGCGTTGCGGCATCGTCGGGCTCCCCAATGCGGGGAAGACCACCATCTTCAACGCTCTGGCCGCGGCCAAAGCCGAGGTGGCCGTATATCCTTTCTGCACCATCACCCCCAATAACGGGGTGGTGCCGGTCCCCGACCCCCGGCTGCTGCGGTTGGGAGAGCTTTTAAAGCCCGAGCGCCTCACCCCCACCACCATTTCCTTTGTGGACGTGGCCGGCCTCATCGCCGGGGCCTCCAAGGGGGAGGGCCTGGGCAACCAGTTCCTGGGCCAGATTCGGGAAGTCGACCTCATCGTCCACGTGGTGCGGTGCTTTGCGGACAGCCGCTGCCCCCACCCCCTGGGGGCCCTGAATCCCTGGCGGGACGTGGAGGTGGTGGAGACCGAGCTCCTGCTCGCCGACCTGGAAATCCTGGAGCGGCATCAAGTCAAACTGGAGAAAGGGAAAAAGGCCGGGGACAAAAAAGTGGACGCCGCGCTGGCCGTCCTGAACCTGGTTGAGGCCGGCCTCAACCAGGGCCGCTGGGCCCGGGACCTGGACCTCGCGCCCCACGAGCTCACGCAGTTGGAGGAGGTGGCCCTCCTCACCCTGAAACCGTATCTCTTTGTGGCCAACGTCAGCGAAGAGGAATTTCAGAGTGGCCACTGCCTTACGGGTCTGGTGGAGCTGGGGGAGCATCGCCACGTGCCGGTCATCCCCATTTTAGGTGACCTGGAGGCGGAGCTTCAGGACCTTTCCCCCGAGGAGCAGCAGGAATTCCTCGCCAGCGTGGAGCTATCGGAACCGGGCATCAACCGCCTCATTCAGGAAAGTTACCGGCTCCTGGAGTTGGTGACCTTCTATACCATCGTGGGCCCCGAAGTACGAGCTTGGACCGTGCCGGCCGACACCCCTGCCCCCCAGGCCGCCGGCCAGGTCCATTCCGACATGGAAAAGGGCTTCATTCGGGCGGAAGTGATGCAATTCGGCGACCTGGCCCGCCTGGGCTCCACCGCCAAAATCAAGGAGACCGGTCTCTTGTCCGTGGAAGGCCGGGATCACCTGGTGGCAGATGGGGAAATTTTGCTTTTTCGTTTCCAGACTTAAGCGAAACTTGCTTCTGTTGTGATATTGTGATAAACTTAACATGACCTGCTCAGGAGGTGGGTAGCATGTTCCAAGTTGGCGCCCTGGCCGTTTACCCCGCTCACGGGGTGGGGGTCATAGAATCGATACAGGACCGGGAGGTGGCCGGATTAGAGCAAAGATTTTATATCATGCGCCTCTTAGACAGCGACATGATCATCATGATACCTACCAAGAACGCCCAAAACATCGGCTTGCGCACCGTCATAGACCAGCAGGCTGTGATCGAAGTCTTCGATATTCTTAAAAAACGTCCCGGCCGTCTCAACAACCAGACCTGGAACCGGCGCTACCGGGACTACATGGACAAGATCAAAACGGGCTCCCTTTTCCGGGTGGCCGAAGTGCTCCGAGACCTGACGCTCCTCAAATTGGAGAAAGAGCTCTCCTTCGGGGAGCGAAAAATGCTGGACACAGCAAAAAATCTTCTGGTGAAAGAACTCTCTCTGGTTAATAATGAAGAGGAGGACGAAATCGAGGCACAGCTCCAGGAGCTTTTGTGTCCGCCGGCAGAGGCCCAGGTTTCCTGAGAGGGCAGTCGGCCGGCAACGTGAGTCTGGGGCCAAGTAACAGCATTGCTTTGTACTCTCTTCCCGCGCTGGGGACCGGGAGAAACCTTTTCCCGGTTTGGCCTGAAACCCTTCCACAAGTAGATTCTCAGGAGAGGGGGTAGGTCAGAGTTGCTGAAGAAGGTTCTCTTCGGGGCTATATTAGGCATCGTCTGTGCCGTCAGCGGCTACCTCATCGCGAATAATATCCCCCAGTTCCAGCCCTACTGGTGGGCCGGCTGGGCCGGCGCCGCCGCCGGTCTGGGAGTCTCCCTCCTTACCCTCGGCCTCGAACAGGCCATCAAACGCATCCCCCTCAAAACCATCCTGGGCAGCACCCTGGGACTCTTTATCGGCCTCGGTATCGCCAAATTAGTCTCTTACCCTTTCGATCAGTTCCTGAGACAGCCTGACCTGCAGATCCCCGTATATATCATGTTTGCCGCCATTTGCGGGTACATCGGCCTGGTCCTGGGGGGGAAAAAAGTTTCAGAGATGGGGTCCCCTTCCTTCCTGGAACCGCCCAAGCCCAACCCCAAGCCCCTGATTCTCCTCGACACCAGCGTCATCATCGACGGCCGCATCGCCGACATCGTGGAAACCGGCTTTCTGGAGGGCAATTTTACGGTCCCCAAGTTCATCCTGGAGGAACTGCAGTATATCGCCGACTCCCCGGACGATGTGCGGCGCTCCCGGGGCCGCCGGGGCCTGGACATCCTCAAGCGCCTGCAACAGCACAACAGCCTGCGCATCGAGCCGTTGGAAGAAGACCTGCCCAAGACCGGGGTGGATTCCAAGCTCGTGGCCCTGGCCGGAAAGCTGGAAGCCAAGATCCTCACCAACGACTTCAACCTCCATAAAGTGGCGGAGATCCAGGGCATTTCGGTGCTGAATATCAACCAGTTGGCCAACGCCGTGAAGCTGGCGGTCCTCCCCGGGGAAACCCTGTACGTGCAGATCTTGCGGGAGGGCAAGTCTCATGGCCAGGGGGTGGGGTATATGGATGACGGCACCATGGTGGTCATCGAAAACGCCCGGCGCCACATCGGCAAAGAGGTGGAGGTCTCGGTCACCAGCGTCCTCCAGACCGCGGCCGGCCGTATGATCTTCAGCGAAATCAAGAATGCCGCCCATATCCGCAAGGTCTGACGCTCCCCCCACCCACATCCTGACCGTTTCCGAAGCGGACCGGGGCAGCCGCTTGGACCAGTTTTTAGCGGCCCACACGGAATTTACCCGGACCCGCCTCTCCCGCTGGCTCAAGGCGGGACAGGTCCTGGTCAACGGCCGCACCCGGGCTCCCAGCTACAGGGTGCAGCCCGGAGAACAGGTGGCCCTCAGGGTGCCGCCGCCGGAGCCCAGCCCCCTTACCGCCGAGCCCCTGCCCCTGGACATCCTTTATGAAGACCAGGATCTTATCGTGGTGAACAAACCCCCTGGCCTGGTGGTGCACCCCGCGCCCGGCCACCGGCGCGGCACCCTCTTGAATGCGCTGATGCACCATTGCCCGGATCTGGCCTCTGTAGGCGACCTGGCCCGTCCCGGGTTGGTGCACCGCCTGGACAAGGACACCAGCGGCATCCTGGTGGCGGCCAAGACCTCCCTGGCCCACACCTCCCTGGTGCGCCAGTTCCACGACCGGCAGGTGGAGAAAATCTACGTGGCCCTGGTGTGGGGGCGCTTCCCCCAAGCCGCCGGTGAGATCGACCAGGAGGTGGGCCGCCATCCCACGGCGCGCCAGAAAATGAGCGTCCACCCCCGGCGGGGCAAGCCCGCGGTGACGCTCTGGCGGGTCCTGGGGGAGTATCCCGGTCCCTTGACTTTCCTCGAGCTCTCCCCCAAAACCGGTCGCACCCACCAGCTCCGGGTACACCTGGCCGCGATGGGCCGCCCCATCCTGGGGGACGCCACCTATGGCGGCGGCGCCGCTCGCCTGCGCGGCGCCCCCTCTCTCAAGGGCCTGCGCCCTCTGATGACCCGGCAAATGCTGCATGCCGGGTCTCTCAGGTTCACTCATCCCCGCACCGGAGCCCGCGTCGCCTGGGAGGCCCCGCTGCCCCAGGACCTGCAGGCGGTTATTCAGTGGCTGACCGATCTCAGGGACCGCTAGAGGATAGGCCCAAACCCGAACTCACCGGAAAATGTCATGCCGGGTGCAGCGAATATTCGTATAATTACAAATAGTTGATAACCTTAACGCCATTCAGTCTGCAGACTATTTCAACAGCTCGAATTGAAAAAGATGTCATTCTGAGCGCAGCGAAGAATCTCGTATTTTCAATAAATTGAGATCCTTCACGTCGTTCAGGATGACAAAAAACCGGTTTTGAAATAGCTTGTCATGGCTCCCTATCTGAGCCCTGCTTTCAGAGCCAAACAAATACTCGGTTTGAATAATTTGATTTTCGATTATGTCCTTAGCTCCGCAAAAGACATCATCGAAAAATATCGGGGGAGGGTATGTACGGGCGGGTTTTAAATCCGCCCCTACGTCCCTGGCCCTCCCCCCACTGAAAAATCATTATTCTCTTTGCATGGCAATGGGAATAATCGCAATTTGATTTGGTCATAACCTCTACAAAAGGGTGCCGTGAAAAACCCCCGTTTCAAAATATTATTTCACCCCCATGCTGCCATTCATTAAATTGCGCCTTGCGGAGTATTGTAAAATTGCCTTCAACTATTGCTTAGGCCTGTCTTTACCCGTCGCCAAGACTCTGTGGTTTGATCGCCAGGAAATAATCACAGCCGGGAAGGCCTTACATCTTAATCTTGATGAGTTTTTGACGGCTCGTCTCGCCTCTTTGCTGTTTAAAGAAAAAGTTGAATCCAGGTTATTGTTCTTTTACGCCACCATTCCTAACCGGCTCGCCCTTTCCCTGTGCTCCGCCGGCCAGGAAAACTCTTTCAATGCCTTTAAGCCCGCGGCAGTCATGCCGGGATGCCTCGATATGCGCGCTGATTTTATCCTCCAGACCGCGGCCCTTTATTTACTTTATGACGGCCACACGGTGTACAGATTGCATCCCCTGGAAGAGCCCCACCGCACCTCCTTCTATGTGTGGGATTTCGGCGACCTCTTGGGGAATTTTTTAAAAAAAGTTGACAAAATGCTATATTTTCGCATTCTTAATCATAAAGCGGAGTATCATGAGTATTCTGCTGTTCCGAAGCATCCCAGCACCCACATACAATACCTGGACAGCTCTATTCCTGTTCAGCATGCCTTTTGCCAGACAATCTAAGGAGGTTGGTCTAGGAGGTCACCTCTGGTGTATGGGCTCCAGGCCTTACTAAACAGGCGGTATCGTAGGGCGCGTCTTATGCGCCTTTCAAATGGGGCGCCAGGCGCACCCGACAAATTTTTAGGATGCTAAGTTAGCATCTTCCAGGAAACCGCCAATTATCTCCGTTATGCAGAGGAGGACGCCTGGCATGCGGCTGGCTTGTCCCCTAAATGACAGCCATGCGAAGTTTTTGCGGGAATCCTATGATGCCCAGGGTAATAAAGTGAATGTGGAAGTGGTGGATGCATACGGCAGACTTGTGGGCGACGCGTTGGATTTGTACACCGGTGATGTGCGGTACCGTTTTTTTTGCCTCGACTGTGGGGAACCGGCTGTGGAACTCAATGGCGTCTGAACCTGGATTATTAGGCAAAATTTGAACCCTTATCCTATAAAATTTTTTTTTTCGGGAAAAGTGCTCAGGAACTCGAATCGGTCAATGTACAGAAGCATTAGACAGGCATATTAACCAAGTATGAGTATCGTTGGGGGGCACTGCCCGCCAAAAAATTGGTGGGCGGTGCCCACCCGACAATTTAAGGGGTTGGGGGAGGGAGTTTGAGGGAGGGGGCAGGGGTCCGCGACCCCTGGTCCCCTCCCTCAAAAACAACTTATCACTACCATGCTTAAAATCGCTCTCACCGGGGGGCCCGGCTCCGGCAAGTCCACCGTGGCCCGCATGTTTAAGGAACTGGGGGCCCAGGTCATCGACGCCGATGAAGTGGCCCATGCCGTGGAGGCACCCCACCAGCCCGCCTGGCAGGATCTGCGCGGGGAATTCGGCCCCGAGTTCTTCCGGGAGGATGGCACCCTGGACCGGACCAAACTCTCCCGCCTGGTCTTTCAGGACCCCGAGGTCCGCCATAAACTCAACGCCATCGTCCACCCCCGGGTCACCCGGGAGATGGCCCGTCGCCTGGAGGAGCTGGCGGCCCGGGGCGTCACTTTGGTCATGGTGGAAATACCCCTTCTTTTCGAAACCGGGCTCAATAAAAACTACGACCTGGTAATCGTGGTAGACACCGGCGAAGAGGAGCAAATCCAGAGGCTTACGGCCAGGGACCGGCGCAGCGCTCCGGAAGCGGCCGGTATCATTCAAGCCCAGTGGCCCCTCAGCGCCAAGAAAGCCCGGGCGGATTTTGTGGTGGACAATCGGGGCTCCGAAGAGGATACTCTGAGCCAGGTAAAAAACCTGTGGCAGCACCTGAAAAATAATCTTGACAAACAATCTGAAAAAAGTTAGCGTCGCATCCAGCCTTCCTTAAAGAAAGTTCGGTCCTGTTCCGAAAATACTATCAAATCCGTGACCCCAATAACCCCCTGGCCTGAAACCGCCTTACCTTTACAAGAGGGCCGAAGTGCGTCTCGTGGGTAACAGGTTGGAGTTCTGCAACGTAGGAACCTTTCCATAATACCGAAATTACCGAAATTACCCGGCTTATAACCACAGCGCCGGGACCCAGCGAGAAACGAGCGCCTTACATGGCGCAAAAATATCAACTATAGTAGTTTGTTAGAGGAACGCATGAATCTTTCTGAATTGAAACACAAGAAAATCAACGAACTGGCCGCCCTGGCCCGGGACCTCCATGTGGAAGGCGCCGGCGGGCTCCGCAAGCAAGAGCTCATCTTTGCCATCCTCCAGGCCCAGGTAGAGAAAAACGGAGTCATCTTCGGAGGGGGCGTCCTGGAAATATTGCCGGACGGCTTCGGCTTCCTGAGGGCCCCGGACTACAACTACCTCCCCGGCCCGGACGACATCTACGTCTCCCCATCCCAGATCCGGCGCTTTAACCTGCGCACCGGCGATACCATCAACGGCCAGATCCGCCCCCCCAAAGAAGGGGAGCGCTACTTCGCCCTCCTCAAGGTGGAGACAGTCAACTTTGAAGACCCCAGCGTGGCCCGGGATAAGATTCTGTTCGACAATCTGACCCCCCTGTATCCCGACGAACGCCTGAGTCTCGAGACCGACTCGGATAATTACTCCGCCCGGGTCATGGACCTCATGACTCCCATCGGCATGGGCCAGCGGGGGCTCATCGTGGCCGCGCCCCGCACCGGCAAGACCATGCTCCTTCAGAACATCGCCAACTCCATCGCCCGCAACCACTCCGAGGTCGTCCTCATTGTCCTCCTCATCGACGAGCGCCCCGAAGAAGTGACGGACATGGAACGCTCCGTCAAGGCCGAAGTCATCAGCTCCACCTTCGACGAGCCGCCCCAGCGCCACATCCAGGTGGCCGAGATGGTCCTCGAGAAGGCCAAGCGCCTGGTGGAGCACAAGCGGGACGTGGTTATCCTCCTCGATTCCATCACCCGCACGGCCCGGGCCTACAACACCGTGGTGCCGGCCAGCGGCAAGATTCTCAGTGGCGGCCTCGACGCCAACGCCCTGCAACGGCCCAAGCGCTTCTTCGGCGCCGCCCGGAACATCGAAGAAGGGGGCAGCCTCACCATCATCGCCACCGCGCTCATCGAGACCGGCAGCCGTATGGACGAGGTCATCTTTGAGGAGTTCAAGGGCACCGGCAACATGGAGATTCACCTGGATCGCAAGCTCACCGAGAAGCGCATCTTCCCCTCCATCGACATCAACCGCTCCGGCACCCGCAAAGAAGAATTGCTCCAGCCCCCCGAGGACTTAAACCGCATCTGGATTTTGCGAAAACTCCTCTCGCCTCTCAGCCCCGTGGACAGCATGGAGTTCTTGCTGGAGAAGCTCAAAGGCACCAAAGACAATTCCGACTTCCTGGCGGCCATGAACCGCTAAACCCGGCGCTCTC
>CBFDAH010000141.1:0-7936 GCA_965602785.1 uncultured Syntrophobacterales bacterium | reverse complement strand
CCGCGCGATTTTGTTGGGGGGGGAGGGGCCGGTTTTTTAAACCCGGGCCCCGCCCCCCACGCCCCCCTCCCCAACCCGCAGAGGGGGCCGGCCAGGCGGGGCCAGCGGCCCCGACTTGCCAGCCATTTTCTCCCCCCAAGGGATTGGGGGAGGGGGTGCGGGGGAGGGGGTAAGGGTCTGTGATCCTTAGCCCCCTCCCCCGTAAACTATTATTCTATCAAATTTGGGGAGGGTTGAGGGACATTCGGACTGTCCCCAGGTCGCCGCCCCAGAAAAATGAAGGGGCGGGTTTGAACCCCGCCCCTGACCAGGGCCAAACGAGCCCCCGGTGATGAGCCGTCGT
The DNA here is from genome assembly GCA_965602785.1 of uncultured Syntrophobacterales bacterium. Taxonomy (GTDB): domain Bacteria; phylum Desulfobacterota; class Desulfobaccia; order Desulfobaccales; family 0-14-0-80-60-11; genus JBGSLA01. The sequence goes on along the minus strand of CBFDAH010000141.1, from coordinate 7,593 downwards.
GTTTAAAAAGTGTGTACGAAGTGAAAAACTACCCCGCCGCGGTGATTTTTCAGAAATCCAGTTTTTTCCTCATGATGAAGAAGGTGTCGTCTTCTTCGAAGTCCGGGGAGAACGTTTCCACCACCTGGAAGCCCAGCCTTTTGTAGAGGCGGACGGCGCCGGCCTTGACGACGTCCACGTCCAGTTCCACGTCGTCCACATCTTTTTCTTTGAGTTTCCCGAAGGCAACCTCGAGGAGTTGGGTGGCGATGCCTCTGCCCTGATGCTTGGGGTGCACCGCCACCCGGGAGATGATGCCTCGTTTGGAGATCTTGCAGCAGCAGGCGATGAGAAAGCCGACAATGTGTGCTGAGTCCGCATCGATGGCCACCAGGAAGACGTCATCCAGCGAAGCCTTGAAGTTGAAATAATCCCACTGAGTGCCGAAGGCCAGCCGCTCGACCTCCATGATCTGTGGCAAATCAAAGTTACGAGCCACTCTAATCCCGGTCCCCATTTCCCTGCGGGCTTCTATGAGGATAACCGTCATGCTCCACCTCCTGTGGGACAGGTGGTGATGATGAACTTGTAAGGCCGAGCTTTAAAGAAGGGTCAGCGGCTCTTCGTCGGTTTCGGGTCAGCAGAGGAACACGCCAGTCAGAGGAAGCTTCGTGAGGAAAACTACGGTCACTGAACTGCGATAATCCGGGCCACAGATGTAGGAGACGCACTGTAGACACCCGGCCGTGACGAATGAACTATAGTTAATTTTCCTATAGCATATTTCCGAAAAAAAAGAAAGCAATAATTTTGGTTGGGGGAGATTTTTCTCAGACCTGCCCGGCCACATTTCCAGGTGAGGAAGGAAGTATTTATTTTAAGTTAATTTATATGGTTAGCTCTGGTGGTCTTGGGCTGCCGGGCAATGCTCATCGTACAGGGCCAGGTGGTGGTGGATGGTCTCCGGGATGGCCAGGCCATAGGGGCAGCGGCTCTCGCACTCCCCGCATTCCATACACTGGCGCACCGTCTCCATGAAATTGGCCCATATCTGCGCGGCCTTGGCTGGGCCGGTGCGCTTTACCCAGATGTCGTAGAGCATGGCCTGGGTGATCATGACGCCCTCGGGACAGGGGTGGCAGTATTCGCAGCGCCGGCAAAAGTTCTCCCCCAGCTCCTGGCGGTAGCGCGCCATCTCGGCCCGGTCCTCCGGGGTGACGACGTTTTGCCGCGCATAGAGGTCCAGCACCTCATCCACTCCGGCCACCGAATCCCAGCCGGGCAGCGGAATGACATCCGGATATTGCCGCAGATACGCGAAGGCTACCCCGGCCCGGTCCACCAGCCCCCCGGCAAAGGGCTTCATGGCCAGGATGCCCACGTTTAGCTCCCGGGCCGCGGGGAAAAGCTCCTCGGCCGCACCCTCCTCGATAAAGCTGAAGGGGAATTGGATTGTACAAAAAAATCCGGTTTTCACCAGGCGCACCGCCATCTCCAGACTATGAGAGGTCACCCCTATATGGCGAATCTTGCCGGCCTCCTGAGCCCGCACCACCCCTTCCATGGCCCCCTGGGGTCCGGTGATGGGGGCGAGATGGTCCTCCTGGGAAACCTGGTGGAACTGGAAGAGGTCCAGGTAATCGGTGCGGAGCAGCCTGAGGCTCTGCTCCATGTCCGCCTCCACGCCGGCCCGGTCCCGCTTGATGCTCTTGGTGGCCAGGACCACCCGCGGGCCCTCCCCCCTGAGGGCCCGGCCCATCTTTTCTTCGCTGTCCATATAGAGGTTGGCCGTATCATAGAGGGTGACCCCCCGGTCCAGGGCCCGGCGCAGCACCGCCCCGGCCTCCTCCAGGGACAGCCGGATGATGGGAATGCCCCCGAACCCCACCTCCGAGACCGTGAGCCCCGTCTTCCCCAATGTCAGATAGCGCATGAGTTCCTTTTCTGTGGTCCTGCCGTTTTATTCTGGCTCCCAAGCTCTGGCCTGGAAACTACCCTTTGACTCTGGTTCCCAAGCTCCTGCTTAAGAACCCGCGTGGTTTGCCAAGCTGAGCTTGGCGTCAAGGGCATTCCCAAGCAGGAGCTTGGGAACGAGGTAAAACTAAACGGTTACGATGGTGCGTTCAAACAGGTAACGTATTCCTGGGGGAAAAATTGGGTAATGAAAATTTTCCTTATTCTCCCTCTCCCTGGAGGGAGAGGGTTGGGGTGAGGGTGATAATAATGCCGTTTGGTGCTCCGAGGTATAAGAAGGTGTCGGAGTCAAATCTTCTGTATGGCTGGAGGCACAGGCGTCTCTTCTCAAAGAGGCGAGGGCTAAAGCCTGCGGCTGCAGAAAATACTTATTTGCTTGCCTCTCCGCAGTAGACCACCCGGTTCCCAAGCTTGGCTTGGGAACCACTATTTTCTGCGAAGCTAAGCTTTGCTCCCCAGGCGTTCCCACGCGTAGCTGGGGAACGAGAATAAGAAAATTAAGTTATTCCAAATCAGAGCAACTTGACCAGTTCCTCAACTGTTAAGCCGCTTTCCCGCAGGATATTCCTGAGGGTGCCTTTGGCGATTTCTTTGTGGTCAGGGATAATGAGGCGGCGATGGGGCGGATGATGGTGTCGGAGAATCATGTGACTGCCCCGTTGGTGGTCAAGCTCATGCCGATTTTTATGAGAGCCTTCACCAACTGGCGTCCCGAAACCACCGGCAGTTTGGTCATATCGCCACTTCGATGATTTCTTCGGTGATGGGTGGCGGAATGGGTTCATCGTGTTTCTTCAGGCTCTCCAGATAACCCTCAATAGCCTCTTTGATGTTAATTTGGGCCTCTTCCCTGGTTTTGCCTTGAGAGATGCAGCCCGGCAGAGTGGAACAGTGGGCCACAAAGACACCGTCTTCGTCCTGTTCGATAATTACTCTAAATTTCATAGCGACCTCCTAAAACGTTACCTGATCCAGACCACCTGGTTCCTATGATTTGCTTGGGAACCCGCGTGGTTTGCCAAGCTAAGCTTGGCGTCAAGGGCATTCCCAAGCAGGAGCTTGGGAACGAGGAAAAAAGAATAGAATAATTTTATTGTTTCACCCGCCACAGTGTCCCCTGGGGTGTATCCTCCAGTAAAATCCCCATCTCAGTCAACTCATTTCTAATCTTATCAGCAGTGGCAAAGTCTTTGTTCTTCCGGGCTTCGGTGCGGCGGGCGATGAGTTCTTCAATTTCCTCGGGAGTGATGGCCAGTTCCCAGGGCTTCTGGCGCAGGTTCACCAAAATCTCAGCCGGGTCGGCCTGGAGGAGATTCAGGACGCCGCCCAGAGTGGTGAAGTTGTGTTGCATCTCCGCCAGCAGGGCCAGGTAGGCGGGCTCCGGGGAAGGGCTCTCCAGGAGGCGGTTGGTGAGGCGCACCGCGTCGAAGAGATACCCCAATCCTAAAGCCGTGTTGACATCGTCATCCATGGCCTCGTCGAAGCGCCGGGGCAGGGTGAAGAGGCGCTCCACTTCGCCGGCAGTGAGGCTGGCCGCGGTAAAGTCCCGGGGCGGGGGGCCGCCCGGCGCGGGATGCTGGTGCAAAATATCCTGGATTTTGGCCAGGGAGGCGTAGAGGCGCAGGAGCGCGGTCTCGGCTTCGGCCAGGGCCACGTCCGAGAAGTCCAGGGGGCTCCGGTAGTGAACGTTGATTAAAAAGAAGCGCACCACCTCCGGCGGGAATTTTTGTAGTACTTCCTTGATGGTGAAGAAGTTTCCCAAAGACTTGCTCATCTTCTCCTGGTCGATGGTGAGGAGGCCATGGTGCACCCAGTAGCGGGCGAAGGTGGCGCGGTTGGCCGCCTCCGACTGGGCCAGCTCGTTTTCGTGGTGGGGGAACACCAGATCCCGGCCGCCGCCGTGAATGTCCAGGGTCTCCCCCAGATATTTCATGCTCATGGCGGAGCATTCGATGTGCCAGCCGGGGCGCCCCAGCCCCCAGGGGCTGGGCCAGGCGGGCTCCCCTGCCTTGCTGGCCTTCCAGAGGACGAAGTCCAAAGGGTCTTCCTTGGCCGCGTCCACTTCGATCCTGGCGCCGGCCTCCAAATCCTCCAGGCTCTGGCCCGAGAGCTTGCCGTAACCCGGAAATTTCCGCACCCGGAAATAAACATCACCGTCCGGCGCGCCCTGGTACGCGAACCTGTTCTCCTCCAACCGCCGGATGATCTCCAGCATCTCCGGGATGTGCTCCGTGGCCTTGGGCTCGATCTGGGCCGGGGGCAGACCCAGGGCCGCCATGTCTTCCTGAAAGGAGGCGATGTAGCGCGCCGCGATGTCATCCCAGGCCGCGCCTTCCTCCTGAGCGCGTTTCAGGATCTTGTCGTCAATGTCGGTGTAATTGCGCACCCAGGTGACGTCATAGCCCCGATGGCGGAGATACCGTACCAGAACCTCGAAAAACACCGAGGAGCGGGCGTGCCCCACATGGCAGTCGTCGTAAACCGTCACCCCGCAGGCGTACAGGCCCACCTTGCCGGGAGCCACCGTCTCAAAGTTTTCTTTCCGTCGACTTAACGTGTTGTATAGCTGCATGCTGGCCGCTTTCCTGAGCGAGATTTTGAGGGAGGGGGCTAGGAGCCACTGGCCCCTACCCCCTCCCTCAAGCTCCCTCCCCCAACCCATGTAGGGGCGCAATTTATTGCGCCCTTAGGGCTTGATGAATCAAGCCCCTACAGGGGGATAGGAGGGGGGTGCGGAGAAAGGGCGGGGGAACCGCGTTCCCCCGGCCCTCCCCTCAAAAAACACAACAGGCTTGACAAAATTCCCCAGATAGGCGAAGTCTTTCCGAGACCGGCGGGGGACCGCCGTTTTTTAAGGGGGAGCCTTATGTCCGAAATCATCAGCAAATTAACCAAAAATGCCCGGGAAACGATTTTCCTGTCTCTATCTGAATTCAAAGGCCACCGACTCATTGACATCCGGGTGCACGTCCCGGGAGAGCAGGAGGGGGACTGGGTCCCCACCCGCAAAGGGGTGTCATTGGCGGTGGGTCTTTACCCCGCCTTCAAGCAGTCCCTGGCCGAACTCGAGGAGGCCCTCATCAAACAGGGGCTCCTGGACCGGGAGGACCTGGAAGCCTCAGAATAACTCATTGTATCTCATCCCCACCTCGAAAAAAAGCTGGAGCAGGCTGGCCTTAGCGCTGAGGGGATAATTTTTTCCGTCGCCCTTGATTATCCGGGAATGATTACTATTTTGAAGGAAAATATGCCTCTGGCTAAAAGAGCCGGAAAGGAGTGTGCATGAGCTACACCGCAAAAGATTATTCTCAGCTTCTGGGAATGGCGGGTTTTAGCGACACCCTTCTCAAAAACCACTTCACCCTGTACCAGGGTTATGTAGCCAACACCAACAAAGTCTTGGAGCTCCTGGACGCCATGCTCAAGGATGGCAAGCAGGCCACCCCGGAGTTTGCCGAGCTGAAGCGGCGCCTGGGCTGGGAATTCAACGGCATGCGGCTGCATGAGCTGTACTTTGGCAACCTGGGCGGCGACGGCGACCCGAGCAAGGCCCCCAAGCTGGCTGAGAAAGTGGTGGCCCAGTTCGGTTCCTTCGAGGCCTGCGCCGCTGACTTCCAGGCCACGGCCACCATGCGCGGCATCGGCTGGGTCATCCACTACCAGGACACCGAAAGCGGTCTGCTCATCAATCAGTGGATCAACGAGCACGACGTGGGCCATCCCGCCGGCTGCAACCCCATCCTCGTTCTGGATGTCTGGGAACACGCCTTCATGATCGACTACGGCCTGAAACGGGCGGATTATATCGCGGCGTTCATGAACAACCTCAAATGGGACGCCGTGGAGGCGCGGTTGAAGTAGGGAGTAATGATTATGTGGGGGGAGGGCCAGGGAGCGCGGGCTCCCTGCCCTCCCCCCGCACCCCCCTCCCAACCCCCTGTAAGGGGTTGGGGGAGGGAGTCTGAGGGAGGGGGTAAGGGTCTCTGACCTTTTGCCCCCTCCCTCAGTTTCTTCTTTACACCTTCCCAAATTTTTTATAATGTTAGCGCGGCTGTCCAGGCGGGCGGCGGAAGTGGAAGCGGAGGTTGTGTTCATGCGGCGTAATACTGGTCTGGTCTACGACGAACAATATCTGAAGCATCGCCCCGGGGAATGGCACCCGGAGCGCCCCGCCCGCCTGGAGGCCATTATGCAGCGCCTCCATGACACCGGTCTCCAGGAGGAACTCATCCTCATCCGCCCCTACCAGGCTCCTGTGCCCTGGATCGAGCGCCTCCACGACCCCGAATACATCAAACGCTTTCAGGAGGCTTGCAAAAAAGGCTACACGATTTTTGGGGTCCCCGACTGCGGTATTTGCCCTGAGTCCTTTGACATCGCCCTTTTGGCGGTGGGCGGCGTGTTTGCGGCCTGCGAAAACGTCATGGACGGCAGAGTCCCAAACGCCTTCTGCGCGGTGCGGCCCCCCGGCCACCACGCCGAACGCAACAAGGCGCTGGGCTTTTGTTACTTCAACAACATAGCCCTGGGCGCCGCTTATCTCCTGGAGCACTATGGCCTGGAGCGGGTGGCCATCGTTGACTGGGACGTGCACCACGGCAATGGCACCCAGCATATGTTTGAAACAGATCCCCGGGTGTTTTTCCTTTCTCTCCACGAGGACCCGTACTCCTGCTATCCTGGCACCGGCTTCAGCAAAGAGACGGGCAGGGGCAAAGGCAAGGGTTCGGTCCTGAATCTCCCCTTGCCCTCCGGCAGCGGCGATGAGGTTTATCTCAAGACCTTTGAGGAAAAAGGCCTGCCCCGCCTCAGGGAGTTCGCGCCTCAATTCGTCCTCATATCCGCGGGTTTCGACGCCCACGCCGAAGACCCCATGGCCCACCAGAACCTCTCCCGGGAGGCTTATGCCAAGATGGGAGAGCAACTCCTCCAGTTGGCCCAGGAGACCGCGGACGGCCGCCTCATCAGCGTCCTCGAGGGGGGGTACAACCTCACCGTCCTGGCGGATTGCGTGGAAGACCACCTGCGTCTGTTGCTGGGGAGCGACTGAGGCAAATTACCTAAAATTTCTCTACATAAAGCCCCAGGAACGCGGAAATTCCTTGACCTCAGGGGAAATTCCGTGCTAAGGAAGGATATCCTTTCAGCAGGCGTAGGTTCAGTGGTTTGGGGCACAAGAAGCAGACAAAGGAAGGTATGGGAGGGCCTATAAGGCCGCCCATTTTTTTTGGCCTTAACCCCGCGGGAAGCCGGCCAAGGAAGGAATAATCAGGCAGCAGGAGGTGTTATGAGCTTCACCGGCAAAGTCAAGTGGTTCAACGAATCCAAAGGTTACGGCTTCATCCAGCGGGAAGAAGGCCCCGACGTCTTTGTGCACTATTCCAACATCGAGGGATCAGGATTTCGCACCCTCAAAGAAAACGATGAAGTGGAGTTCGAAGTGAACGAAGGCCCCAAAGGCCTCCAGGCGGTCAACGTTAACAAGATTTGAGCAAGACCATCACCCAGCATCTAACTGCAAAGGGGCGCCAGGGTGCCCCTTTTTTATTGTTTGTGCATTTAGAATGGGTAATTATTGTTGATAATGGCAAGTAATCATCTATTGCGGCTACCACCTTGGTTGATGGGGTCAATATCAAT
>CBFDAH010000140.1:0-7987 GCA_965602785.1 uncultured Syntrophobacterales bacterium | reverse complement strand
GGGCAGGGGTCTACGACCCCTGCCCCCTCCCCCGCAATCACCACCACGAAGGAGCGACCCATGGCAGACTTAGCGCGGGCCCAGGTGCTCATCAGCGGTCGGGTGCAGGGGGTTTTTTACCGGGCCTACACCCGTGATCAGGCCGTGGCCCGGGGCCTCACCGGCTGGGTGCGCAATCTCCCGGATGGCCGGGTGGTCGCAGTCTTTGAAGGGAACCGGGAACAGATCGACAGCATGCTGGCCTGGTGCCGCGAGGGGCCCTCTTACGCCCATGTGGATGAAATTCTGGTAGACTGGCAGCCCCACCAGGGGGAGTTCCAGGATTTCCGGATTGCGTATTAAAAACCACAAAAACCATTGAGAGGTTCGGCTTATGGCGCCTCAAGACAAACCCACCAGCGCCCCGGAAGGAGTGTGGCACCCCAGCACCCGGGGTTTCCTAGTGTATTACGTGGCTATTGCCATCGCCGTTTTCGGTCCCCTCATCAATCCCGCCGTGGGGGTGCCCCCCTGGGTGGGGTTCGTTGTGGGTCTCCTGGTGGCAGGTGCGGTGGCCCTTCAGAAATTCGGCCAGGAGTACCGGGCCACCCCCAAAGGTCTCAAACGGGTGGGGTTCTGGCCGGCGACGGAAGTGGAGATTTCCTGGCCAGAGCTGCGGGACATCCAGGTGCAGCGAGGTCTCACCCAGACCCTCCTCAACAGCGGCAACCTGGTTTTCCTGGACAAAACCTGGACCCCCCGGCTGAGCTGGGATCGTTTGGCCGACCCCAAAGGAGTCAAAGAAGCACTAGAGGCCAGACGGGCGACATATCTGAAGAGCCCAGGGGAGGAAGGTGGGGGTGATTAATTTTTCCTAAGACGGCTTCGGCGGCTCCTCACTCTTGTCCGCCTGATTTGGAAGCGTTTTCGTTCGCACGGCAGAGGTCGCCCAGCCGACCACGAAGCCTAACAGAAAGGTACAAATAACAATAAGCCCATGGGGCAGCGGCATAAACCGGAGACCCAGGAACTTGATGGGCGGATCAGGGAAATACCAGTTCTCCACGGTGAAAATCGCCAGCGCCACACCGATGACCAGCAGCACCAAGCCTTTGGTCTTGGTCATAAGTTCCTCAGAGGCTAGTCCTTGAGGTACCGCTTCACCGCGCTTTTCAGGTCATCCAGGTCGGAGGACTTGACCAGGTACTCGTCTGAAGCCCAGGTGGCAAAGTCCTGCTTGTATTCCCCGTACGCGGTGCTCAGCAGCACCGGCAGCTCAGGCCTCTTCTCCTTGATCTGCCGCAAGGCCTCGATGCCGTCCATCTCCGGCATTTTGATGTCCAGGATCACCAGGTCCAGGCGCACCTTGTCCACGATGTCCAGGGCTTCCCGGCCGTTGGCGGCCGTGTACACCTCGTAACCTTCCTCCTTCAGTTCTTCGCTGTACAGGAGGCGGATGGCCATCTCGTCGTCCGCCACTAGGATCTTCTTCATCGCCGTCCTCCTGAAGAAGCGTTTAAAGCCGCGGCCAGGGCCGTACCCTGGCCATTGTCCTTCACCAGACAATATTTGGCGATGGGCAGGGTGATGATGAAGGTCACACCCTTGCCCAGTTCATTTTTCACCTCGATCTGGCCGTAGTGGCGGGCCACGATGCGTTGGGCAATGGACAGGCCCAGGCCCGTGCCATAGTCCTTGGTGGAGAAAAAGGGATTGAAAATGTTGTGCAGCACCTCTAGAGGAATGCCGCCCCCCGTGTCGCTCATCGCCACCGCCGCGTAGATGCCGTCCTCCTTCTCCTGGGTGAAGGTGCGGATGGTGAGGTTTCCGCCGTGGTGCATTGCCTGGCGGGCGTTCTGAAAGAGGTTGTAAAACACTTGCTTGATCTGGCGTTCATCGCAGTGGAGGCGGGGAACCGTTTGCAGGTCCTTCACGACCTGGATATTGCTGTCGTCCAGATCCCGCTGCACGAGAAGCAGGGTGTCCTCGATGAGCTGGACCAGATCGTGGTCTCCGAAGTAGCTCAGATTTTCGCCCGTGAAATCCAGAATTTCCCTGAGAAGTTTTTCCAGGCGGGAAACTTCCTCCTGAATGACCTCCACGTAGCCTCTCAGCGGCGATTCCTGCTCCACCAGCTTGGCGATGCGCCGGGCAAAGCCGCCGATGGACACCAGGGGGTTCCTGATCTCGTGGGCCATCCCCGAAGCCAGGCTGGAAAGCGCCGCCAGGCGGTCGGATTCCAGCATGCGCTCCCGAATCAGCATAAGCTCTTTGTTGTTGGCCTCAATGGTGGAATACAGATGGACATTCTCCAGGACCAGGGCCACCTGGGTGGCCAGCATCTGTAGGGCATGGAGGGGTTCCGGTGATAAAGGCCTCCCCGAGGCCTGGTTGTCCACCACGATGACCCCGGTGGCCCGGTCTTTCACCACCAGGGGAACTACGAAATACTGCTGGGCGTCGAATTGCTTCTGCCAGGGGTCCGAAGTTACCGGTTGGGCCTGGGACGGATGCTGGTGGATGGGTCGCATCTGCAGCACCGCCTGGGCCATGGCCCCCAGACCCGGACTGATGGGGATCTGCCAGTCCTCCATGGGAATTTCGGCGGCCAGGGGCAAAAAGAGGGCCTCGGACAGGGGCAGCGACTGCGCGTCGGGAATCCGCTGGGTTCCTTTGCGGCCCCGCAAGGTTTGGGTGGGTTCGTCCACCTGGAGTACCTGGGCCCGGTCAAAGCCGAGGCCCGTCTCCTGGGTGAGGCCCTGGAGGATGATGTCCAGCAACCGCTCTTCTTGGACGGTGGTGAGCATGGCCTGGGAGATCTCTTGAAGGGCCGTGAGATTCCGCACCATGCGCTCGTTGCGCTCCGCCAGGGTCTCCACCTGCTGGTAGGTTAGGGCGTTTTCCAGGGCGTTGACAATGAGCCCTGCCATGGTGAAGAGCAGCTGGCGGTTTTCAGGGTCGAAGGCTTGATAATCCCCCTCGGGAGTAATCTTATCAAATACGCACAGGGTCCCCTGGAGCTGCCCCTTGAAGTTGAGGGGCACCGCCAGATGGTAATGGACCCGGCCTTTGGCATCGCTGGTCTCTCCCTGGAGGAAGGGCAGCTCCGTGATGGGTCCCGCGGCCCCCGGAGCCTCCAGGATGGGGGGGCAGACCACGGCCGTCGGCACCTGGCCGTACTGGGAGGAGACCCGGGTCTCCCCGGTCTGGCGGTCCATGATCTGCAAGGCTGCGCCCCGGGCTTTGATTACCTTGGCGGTGGTGGTGACCACACGATCCAGGAGGTCTTCCAACTCCACGGTGGCCGTCAGGGCCTTGCCCACCTCGAAGAGAACGGAAAGCTCCGCAATGCGCTTCTTGGCCTCCTCCTGGAGCAGGGCCTGGCGCAAAGTCCCCGCCAGCATGAGGCTGGTGAGCTGGACCGCCTGATGCTGCGCCGGGGTAAAGGAGCGCTCCCGTTTATCCATGAGGAGCAACACCCCGTAAAGGAAGTTGTCATCCGCCACCGGAAAGGCGGCCAGGGTTTTAACGTCGGGCTGCAGCTTCTCGAGGAAGGCATTGCTGGCAAGCCCTTTGGCCTGATCCCGGTGAAACAGCTGGGGCTTACGGGTTGAGGCCGCCTCCCCCACTACTCCCTGCCCCTGCGGGCACTCCAGGCGGAGTTTGGGGGGCAGCGGGCCTCGGCTGCTGAGCTGCAAACTTAAGGTATCCTTGTCCTTGTCCAGGCCAAAGTACAGAGCCAGGTCCGCCTTCAGATGGCGAGCCAGGAGGTGCACGATGTTTCCCAGGCGCTCCTTGAAGCTCACTGTGGAGGTGAAGACCTCCACCATCTGAGACATAAAAGCGGTACGCTCTGTACCCATAGGCGATCAGCCCCCCAGGGAGTGCTGGCGCTTCTCCTGGGCTCGTTTATACAGGTCCAGGTATTTGGGAGCCACCTGCTCCCAAGAAAAGTCCAGGCCCATATTGCGGCGCATGAGAGCCTGCCAGGCCGTCTGGTCCTGGTACAGGGCCAGGGCTTGCTGCACAGCCCCTAAAAAGGCGGCTGGGGTATAGTCGCTGAATTTGAAGCCGCTGCCGGCGCCTGTGGCAGGGTCGTACTGGACAATGGTTTCGTCCAGTCCTCCCGTGGCCCGGACCACCGGCACGGCGCCGTAGCGCAGACAATAAAGCTGGTCCAAACCGCACGGCTCATAGCGGGAAGGCATCAAAAAGATATCCGCTCCCGCGATGATCTGGTGGGCCAGCTCATCGCTATAGTCCAGGGAGAGGCCGATGCGACTGGGGTGGCGCTGGGCGATTTCCCGGAGGAGGTAGTGATGGCGTTCCTCCCCGGTGCCTTGCAGCACGAAGCCCACGTCCAGGGCCATAAGGTCGTCCAGGATGGCCTCTACCAGATCGATCCCTTTGCGCTCATACAAACGCGTGGTCATCCCCACCAGAGGGAGTTCCAGGGGCAGGTTCATGCCAAAGTGTTTGATGAGGGCTTGCTTGCAGGCCTTTTTCCCCTGCAGATTGTCCGGGGTGTAATTGCCGGCCAGAAAAGGATCCTGGGAGGGGTCCCAACGCTGGTAGTCCACCCCCTCCACCACCCCGAAGAGATCATGGGCCCGCTCCTGGAAGACACCCTCCAGACCGAAGGCGTGCTTCGGGGTGAGGATCTCTTCTCGATAGCGGTTGCTCACCGTGTTGATAAGATCGGCAAAGACCAGACCCCCCTTCATCAGGTTAATCTTCCCGTAGAATTCCAAGGCCTTGGGGGAGAGAAGATCCCAGCCCAGCCCGGTGAGGGGAAAGTCGTAAGACGAAAAAAGCCCCTGGTAGCCCACATTGTGCACGGTATAGAGCACCGGCAGCCGCTGCAACCGGGGCCGCTCCCTAAAGAGGGTGCGCAGATACACCGGGACCAGACCCGTGTGCCATTCCTGGCAGTGGCAAATATCAAAGTCTAGACCCAGAGCCTCGATCATCTCCACGACCGCTCGGCTGAAAAAGATGAAGCGCTCGGCGTTATCCTCAAAATCTCCGTACGGAGTGCCATAGAGGCCTTCTCGATTGAAGAGGGCATCCTGGCCGATGAGGTAACAGGTGAGGCCGGGGCCCAACTCCGTCCGGTAGATCTCCGCCGAGAGATTCTTAAAAGACAGGGGAATGGTGAGGGTGTGGCCGGTGGAGACCAGGGGCCGCCCGGACTCCCTGACCTGCCGGTACAGGGGCATGGCCAGGAACACCTCGTGGTCCAATCGCGCCAGGCCACAGGCCAGAGCCGAGACCACTTCCGCCAGGCCGCCGGTCCGGGCCAGAGGATTCGCTTCCGGAGTGACGATCAGTATGCGCATGGTGTCTTTCCTGAAGGCCTCACAATTGCACGTCCCGCAGGTACTGGGCCGCATCCTCCGGGGGAGTGGGGTTGATGAAGAAGCCGGACCCCCACTCGAAGCCGGCCATCAGGGTGAGCTTGGGCATGATTTCGAAATGCCAGTGATAATAGTTTAGTTCCTGCTCTCGGATGGGAGCGATGTGCAAGATGAAATTATACGGAGCCTTCCCCAAAGACTTCTCCAGGCGCTGCAAGGTCTCGGAGAAGATCTCCGCCAACAGGCGGTAGGACCCCTCCGGCAGATGCACATATGAAGAATAGTGATTTTTGGGAAGAATCCAGACCTCAAACGGGGAGCGGGGCGCAAAGGGGCAGAGGGCCACGAATTCTTCGTTCTCTATTACTATGCGCACCCGATCCCGAAGCTCCTGGCGAATCATGTCACAGAAGACGCAGCGCTCTTTGTATTGATAGTAGAACTTACTGCTGCTCAGTTCCTCCGTGACCAACTCCGGGACGATGGGGAGGCCGATAAGCTGGCTGTGGCTGTGTTCCAGAGAGGCCCCCGCGGCCCGCCCCATGTTTTTGAAAATGAGGACGTACTTAAAGCGGGGGTCTTCGGCCAACGTCTTGATGCGCTCTCGATAGGCGGTGAGCACCTCCATAAAGCCCTCAATGGAGATGTTGGTCAGGGTGGTCAGGTGGTCGGGGTTCTCGATAATAACTTCATGGGTGCCGATGCCCGCCATCTTGTCGAACATGCCCTCGCCCCGGCGATCCAGACCCCCCTCCGGTATCAGGGCGGGGAACTTGTTGTGCACCACCCTGAGGCTCCAGCCCGGAGTGTTGGGCTCGGTGCCAGGCTCACGATACGCGAAAATTTCGGGGGGCGTGGTTTTCTCGTTGCCGGGACAGAAGGGGCAGAAGCCCCCTTTGACCACCTCTTCCTCGATGACGAAATCATGGGGGCGTTTCCCCCGCTCTGTAGCAATGATCACCCAGCGGCCGATGATAGGGTCCTTGCGCAACTCCGGCATCCGGGTCTCCTTAATGGTCTGGGGTGGGGTAGGGCTTAGGCGGGCTCGCCGCCTTCAGGGTGGCGCCCGGGCCCCGATTCCCACAAGTATACTCAGTTAGATAAATTATACCAGGATTTTTCAGGGCTGGGAGGAACCCCCCCTCTTTTCAGGTTATTGGCCACGCGGCGGTGCGGTGCGGGCCAGGGATCGTAGACTTCCCACCCTCACCTCCGGCCCCCCTCTCACCCCTCTGAGCATTTTTCGGGAGCCCAGGCATCTTGCCCCAGCCCCCCGGGTTGGCAATCCGTGTTCCTCAGTACTACGGAGTTGTAAGGGAGAAGGTGGGAACCGGGGCAAGGGCCGGTGGCGCCGGTGTTCTCACCGGGACCCATCCCTTGCCCCCCTCCCCTGAAGACACAGTGCAACAACCATACCTCACCTCCGGAAAAGGTAGAGGATGAGGCTCAAAATGACACTCAGGAGGATGCAGGTGGCCAGAGGAAAGTAAAAGGTGAAGCGCTCCCCCCGGTACGTGAAGTCTCCGGGAAGCTTCCCCAGCCAGGGGATTTTGGGCGTCACCATCAAGACTAACCCTACGGCCGCCAGGATCAATCCAAAAATGATCAACCACTTTCCCAGTTCGGACATGCCGCACCTCTTATACTGTCTTGTTCTTATATTATGTTTAAATATGTGGGGGTTTTTCAAGGTGTGAAAGCCTTGAAAAGTTTATCAGCCTCTCTCTCCCCCGGAGGAGAATAGTGGAGGACGGCGGGCCAGGCTTGTCAGGGTGGGGTTTCTTGGATAAGATTACCGATATGATCATCTTTCCAGCCGTTGACATCCGGGGCGGTAAATGTGTTCGCCTGATTCAGGGGCAGGCCGACCAGGAGACCGTGTATGGCCACGACCCCGCCGCCATGGGGCAACGATGGCAGGCTGAAGGCGCTTCCTGGCTCCACGTGGTGGACCTGGACGGGGCCTTCGGCGCCAGGCCCCAGAATCTCGAAGTCATCCGCCGCCTGCGCCGGGCCGTGACCATCCCGGTGCAGCTCGGTGGCGGCCTCCGCAGCCTCGACACCATCGCCACCTACATCGATCTGGGCATCGACCGCCTGATTTTGGGTACCGCCATCTTGAAAAACCCGGACCTGGTGGCCCGGGCCTGTGAAACCTATCCCGGCCGCATCGCCCTGGGCCTGGACGCCAAAGACGGCCTCCTGGCCGTGGAAGGCTGGACGGAAACTACGAGCCAGACCGCTTCCGAAGTGGCTAAAGAACTTGAGCCCTTCAAGCCTGTGGCCATTATCTATACGGACATCAGCCGGGACGGCGTGAAGCGGGGGGTGAACCTGGAGGCCACCGGAGCCCTGGCCCAGGCCACCGACATCCCCGTCATCGCCTCCGGCGGCGTGAGCTCCCTGGACGATATCAGGGCCCTCCTGCCCCTGGAACCCCTGGGGGTCATGGGCGTCATCACCGGCCGGGCCCTCTACGACGGCAACCTGGACCTCAAAGAGGCCCTCCGCCTGGCCCAGGGGTCTGAAGGAAACAACTGAATTTGAGGGGAGGGCCGGGGGACCACAGGCCCCCCGCCCTCCCCTCAAACTCCCCTCCCAACCCCCGTTATGGGGGCGGATTGAGCCGGGGCTTGTGGGCTCCGGCTCAA
>CBFDAH010000139.1:0-7993 GCA_965602785.1 uncultured Syntrophobacterales bacterium | reverse complement strand
TGACCCCTAATCCCTGCCCCCCTGACACCTCTACTTCGTCCCCACGTCCACGTGGGGCCAGTCGGTGGCGTAGCCTACGTAACTCCATTCCTGGGGCAGGCGGCACCCCAGCCACTTGGCGGCCGTATAAACCCAAGGGGGCAGGTTACGCGCGTCCAGGCGGTGCATGGCGTTCCGGTTATACTGGCGCAGGGCTGGGCTGATGGGGTTGGGGGAGCCGTCCACCACGCCGGCGAAGTTGAAGTCGTTGATATCCAGGGCCAGGCCCAGGCGGTGGTTGGAGACAACGGCATGGCGGCCGTGGTAGACTTCCGACAGGTTGTGGTAAAGACACTGGGCCACGGTGGGGTTGAGAGAGGTGCCCTCATTCTCGGGGAAGTTCAGGCACTCCACCACCACCGGGCCGGACCGGGAACTTACCGAGTAGGTGTCTTCTCCGCCCCGGACCACCAGGAGGGGCACCCGTTTGGCCGGCTTGTACCAGCCTTCCCGGAAGATGTATTCCAAGAGCATGGCCGCCAGGGGGGCGAACTTGCTGTTCACTTCGAACTGGATGCGCTCTGGGCGATAGCGGTCCTTGTTGTTTATTGCGGCCATGGTCGGCGCATGCCAGATGTAGCCGCAGGGCCGGGGGGTATTTTCGGCCACCGTCCGCCAGTGCTTTTCGAAGGCGCAGTAGGCCGGAATTCTTTTGGCCCCGGCGGGCACCCACACCGGCGCGCTGAGTCGCACCCCTACCCTGTCGCGGTTGGGCCACTTCATAAGCCGCAGGTCCTCCCAAGAAACTTCCTCCCGTCCCGAAAGCAAATCCAGGGATTGATGACGCAAATCCACCAGTCGGGTGAGGTCGAGGGAGTTCTTGACCAGAGTGACTTTTTGGAGAAAGTCCCGGTCCCGCTCCCGGGGGGTCAGGTTGGGTTCATAACTCAAGGCCACCTGGCGGAGGAGGCGGGCGGCCTGGGGGGCGAGTTGGGGATTGAGTAACTCTGGCCGGGGGGGCTGGCCCGGGGAGTCTCCCCCCTGCGCCTCCCGGCCCGCCGTGAAACCCAGGCAGATGAGAAGGAGCAGCACCCCGAACCACCGCGACACAGATGGGGTTCGCATGGCTCCATATTGTATGGGAAGGAGGTGGGGGAGTCAATCAATCGAGGGCAAATGACGGCACGCTGGGGCCATTAAAGGGTGGGCTGAAAAACGACCTCATGAGAGCCCCGTAGCGAGGCGATTTTAAGGGAGGCAAGGGGTAACCCCTGGGCTTGTTTGTTTTTTTGGAATTTTTTAGACCAATTTGGAAAAATTTTAGGGGACGCGAGCCATGCTTTTGAAAAAAATATGTAAGGGATTGGGAGAGGGGGTTTGGGGGAGGGGGTAAGGGCCTATGGTCCTTAGCCTCCTCCCCCAAGACCATTACGCCTGGCCCGCTACTCAAAGAAGCGGCCGAAGTAGGTGAGCACCCAGAGGGCCAGGAGGTAGACGCTGAGGAGGGACTGGAGGCCGGAGATGCTCCTCACCCAACCGGTGGCCCTAAGAGTGTATTCCCGCTTCTGGAGGCGGCTGATCCAGGTCCCCACATTGAGCTCCCGCCAGCCCAGGCGGAAGGCGGAAAGGAGAGAGAAATAAAAGGCCAGGCGCAGGGCCCGCCAGCCCCGCCGGAGTCTGGCCCTTAACCTGGGCCAGGTCTTGGAGGGTAAGGCCTGAAGGGGAGGCCGGGTGGTGAGCTTGAAGGGTCGCCCTACTAGCTTCCGATCCAGCACCCGATCCTTCGACTCCGGAAGCAACAACCAGATGCCCGACCGGGGGTTCAGGGTCCATAGGGCCAGGAGGTACGGGAGAGTGAAAAAAAACAGGCCCAGGCCGATGATCTTCAGGAGACGCCCCGGTCTCATGCCATAATCACAGGTCCACTCGAAAAAAATCAGGTTGAACAGGCTTTCCAGATAATGTCCTTTTCGCCAGGAAATTTCTCTTTTATTCCGGTGTATGGAATATGTTATAGCCCGCTCGTTTTCACTCTCTCCCAGCTTCTTGTAAACCTCCCGCAAAGTTACCAAGCCATGGGGGGAATTAACATATTTAAGGGAGGCAAGACCGGAAATGCCTGATAATAAATTTCCCTTCGGTAGGAATCCCCCCTTCTTCGGTTCAAAAATGGTTTGACTCATACGGGAGCCGGTTAAATTTGTTCCGCTCAAGTCTGCCTTGGTAAGGTTGGCCTTGTGGAGGTTGGCCTGTCTCAGGTCGGCCTTTCTCAGGTCGGCCTTTCTCAGGTCGGCCATGCTCAGGTTGGCCTGGCTCAGGTCGGTCTTTAACAGGTCGGCCCCCCTCAGGTTGGCCTGGCTCAGGTCGGTCTTTAACAGGTCGGCCCCCCTCAGGTTGGCTTTCTCTAGCTTGGCCCCGCTCAGGTTGGCCTCCAATAGGTAGGCCCCGCTCAGGTTGGCCTTGAACAGGTGGGCCTTGCTCAGGTTGGCTTTCCATAATTTGGCCTTGCTCAGGTTGGCCCGTCCTTCTCCCTTTTTCCCACGCCCCAGCCACCGCACATGGTCCTGAAGAATCTTATCCAGGTCTTGCTTGGTGATCACCCGGCCGTCGGCCAGCTTGCCGGTCCAGGGTTTTGCCGGCTCCTTTACCTGGCTATAGGCCGGGGCCAGGGCCAGGAGCCACAGACCCAGGAAAACCCACGCCAGGCGACCTAGTAAAGACATGTCCTTACTCCCTTCTATCCATCCTGTCATCATTATAGGCGAATTTCCTGGGTGAGGGAGATAAATGAAGAACTTCCTGAGCGGGGTATGAAAAAGATGTTTATAAAAAGGCTACCGTTCCATGAACTACGGGGGCTCACCTCGAGGCATGATTATGTAGAACCGCCGCCCCCGGCGGTTCAGACGCCGCCGAGGGCGGCGGCGCTACATTTTCATAGAAAAAGCCCGGGGCTACAAGAATGTCCCCAATTCCCTGAGAACAACCCATAATCACCAGAAAAAGATTGGGTGGCCCAGGCTTTCATGTCATGTCGAATTCAAACGGCTATCAATCTGTAGGGGCAGACCCATGTGTCCGCTTTAAAAAGGGGGCCTACCCGGGTATGCCTCTACAAATATTTTTGTCAGATATTCCTGGGACGCGATAGTAGGGCAGGGCAGAGATTGCTTTTTACATGGAGCCGCAAGCTTTCGCTGACAAAGGCTAATGTTCCATGAACCTCGGGGGCTCACCTCGAGGCATGTTTATGTAGAACCGCCGCCCCCGGCGGTTCAGACGCCGCCGAGGGCGACGGCGCTACATTTTCATAGAAAAAGCCCGGGGCTACAAGAATGTCCCCAATTCCCTGAGAACAACCCATAATCACCAGAAAAAGATTGGGTGGCCCAGGCTTTAGGCTGCGCCGGCCCAGGTTGAAAACCTATGCCACCAAAGTATTTTCCCCGCAGCGATTTAGTCCACTGCGAGGATAAGGCATTTCAAATACAGGCTTTCAGGCAGGCTGAGGAGGGCAGGGTGGTCTTTGGCCGCGCCCCGTTTTTCCAGGAGGCGGGCCTGGCGATGTGCGGCCACCGCGGCCCGGCGGAGGATATCCAGGAACTCCGGTTCGCTGAGATTATAGGAGCAGGAGCAGGTGACCAGGGTACCCCCGGGATGCAAAAGCTGGAAGGCCCGGCGGTTGATCTCCTGGTAGCCCTTCAGGGCCCCCGGGCGGTCGGCCCGGGACCTGGCAAAGGCCGGCGGGTCCAGCACGATGAGGTGAAAGCGCTGCCCGGCCTGGACTGCCTGTTTTAGATGGGCAAAAACGTTTGCTTTGACATATTCCAGATTGTTCAGATCATTCAGGCGGGCGTTCTTCCGGGCCATAGCCAGGGCCGCTTCGGAGCTTTCCACCAGGGTGACCCGCTCGGCCCCGGGGGCCAGGTGCAACGCAAACCCTCCCTGGTAGGCAAAGGCGTCCAGGACTTCACCCCGGGAATAGGCGACGGCGGCCTGGCGGTTCTCCCGTTGGTCCAGAAAGAGCCCGGTCTTTTGGCCCCGGCGCAGGTCCACCAGGAAGCGCACCGGCCCCTCGCCAACCTCCACGTGCTCCGGCAGCTCCCCATACACTGTCTGCACCTCCTGGGGCAGCCCCTCCAAACGTCGTACCTCGGCGTCGTGACGGAGGGTGATGGAGGCAGGCTGCAGGTAATCCCGAAAAATTTCGATCAGTTCCGGCAGGAGGCGCTCCAGGCCCGGGTGCAGGGTCTGCACCGCCAGGTGGCCGGCGTAGGAATCCACCACCAGGCCGGGGAAGCCGTCGGCCTCCCCGTAGATCAGCCGGTAGGCCTCGGTATCCCGGACCACCCGCTCCCGCCAGGCCAGGGCGCGGGAGAGGCGCACCTCCCAAAATTTCCCATCCACCACTTCGTCTGTGTAGGTGACCAAACGCAGCGCGATGCGGGAGGCGGCACTATAAAAAGCCTGCCCCAGAAAGCGGCCCTGAGGGTCGGCTACGGCAACGAGTTCCCCGGGAGAAAGCTTGGGGTCCGGGACGGCTAAGTCATCCCGGTAAATCCAGGGGTGGCCGGTGCGCTGCCAGCGCAGGCCCTTGGGGGTCAGGCGGATGGTAGATTGGGCCGCCATGGCTTTGGCTCCTTACTTATCTGGGGATGTCCTGAAGGGTTCTTTAGGGGGAGGGGGGGCCCACGGGCTGGAAGCCCGTTCTACTGGGGTCTAAGACCCTTGCCCCCTCCCCCAACTCCGTGACCAAGTTACGGTAGCACGGGCAAGATGCCCGTGCTACCGGCTTTTTGTAAAGGGGGTTGGGAGGGGAGTTTGAGGGGAGGGTGGGGGAGCCGCGCTCCCCCAGCCCTCTCCTCAAAAACTCCTTCACTCCTGGTGCCTGCGCTGCCGCTCCTGGTGATTGGCGAATTTCTGGCGGATGTAGCGGCCGGCAAAGTCGGGGTGGCCCAGATAGCCCACCAGGCCTTCCACGAGCCGGGTCTGCATTTCCTGGAGGAGGCCGGGCACCTCCCGGGCGTCGATGAAGTGATGCACTTCCTGCTGGGTAAAAATAATTTCCGGCCCCAGGGCTTCACTGACCTCCTGGGCTCGGTCCGCCAGGTCGGCCGGGATAGTGGCGGGGCTTACCGGGATGGGGAGGCGCAATTCCAGGGTCACCTGCCAGCGGTCGCCGGCCATGGGGCGGGAGCAGTCGTAGACTTCCAGGCCGAGGCCATTGGGGAGGGACCGGCACAGAAGAAGTTTTGGGATTGCCATGATATAAAGGCCACCTGAAAAATGGTTTTAACTTTTCTACCTCTCTATATTAAACTGTGGCAAAATGCCATGGCAAAGGTGATCTCATGCGGCGTTCTTGGTTGCTTTTCGTCCCCGCGGTCCTGCTCCTCGGCTTGGTGGCCGCCGGAGTATACTATTATTATTATAGAGGGTCTCCCCGGTATGCCTTGCATCAGATGGTCGGTGCATTAAGTAACCGGAATTACTCTAATTTTTATGCCCATCTGGATCTCAAGAGCATCTTCAGCCACCTGGTCCAGGACACGGGCCAGGACCTGATGCCTCCAGAGGAACCTGAGGGAGACTACCTGAGCCAGCTGGGCCGCAGCCTGGGGCGCAAATTCGCACAACACATCTTGCCCCGGATGTTTGAGGGCTTTGAGAAGGACCTTCGCAGGATTATCAATGAATACCTGGGCAGCCTGACCACCAAAGAGCTCCTGGCTTTGGACGCAGCAGTGGCCCTGGCGCAGATCAACCGGCAGGGAGACGAGGCTCTGGTGACTCTGCGCTTTCCCAAGGATGACGGACGTCTGCGCCTGACTATGTCCCGGGCTTTTCCGGATCGCACCTGGCGGGTGGTTTCGGTAAGCTATGAAGATCTCAAGAAAATAGTCAAAGAAGAACTAAAATAATGTCTGATAATATATATTATGTAAACTAAGATGCGCGTCACAGAATCCTGCCCCCAATGCGGTCATTTTTTCAGCCGCTACCGCAATCCGGTCCCTGCGGTGGACATCATCATCGAATATCAGGACCAGGGCCTGGTTTTAATCGAGCGGCAGAAGCCGCCATACGGGTGGGCTTTGCCGGGAGGGTTCGTGGAATACGGGGAAAGTCTGGAAGAGGCTGCGGTTAGGGAAGCGAGAGAGGAGACTAGTTTGGAGGTGAGGCTTCTGGGGCAGCTTCACACCTACTCCGACCCGGACCGGGATCCCCGGCAGCATGTCATTACCACGGTTTTTGTAGCCCGAGGCACCGGTAGTCCCCGGGCTGCGGACGACGCGCGTGCGGTGGCCGTTTTCCCCCTGGAAAACTTGCCGGAACAGCTGGCCTTTGACCATAGCCGAATCTTGGAAGATTATGTGAAAGTACGGCGGGAATGGCTCAATCGGTTTCCCGGGAGTAATGGCGTCAATAAATAAGTTAATAATACTTGTTAAAAAGAGTCTTTAACCTAATAATATATATAAATAAATAATATACCTAATAACCCTTCTCTGAACAGATTCTGAGAAGTTTTGTGAAGGTAAGGCAGGGGTGGCTGGGTCGAGTTTCTGGAGTTTAAAGGAACCCTGTCAAAACTTAAGAATAGTTCTTAGATAATTATATTAACCTAATGAAATTATTTATATATAAAATGGTAACAAGTGCAGCCGGCCTGGTGGGCTGGCCACTTTTCTATTACCACCTGAAGTCCCGGGGCCGGGGCGAGAGCTTTCTCCCCCGCCTGGGCCTCAAACCACCACCGGAAGCACCCGCCGGTTCCCCCCGCCTCTGGCTCCATGGGGTCTCGGTAGGGGAAATCCTGGCCGCGGTGCCCCTGGTGACGGAGCTCAAGACCCGCCTACCCCATGCAGCCCTCATCGTGTCCACCAGCACAGAAACCGGCCAGGCCGTGGCCCGGCGGCAATTTCTGCCCCAGGGAGCAGTGGTGTGCTATTTCCCCTGGGACCTTCCCTGGGCCGTGGGGCGCGCCCTGGACGTCCTGAAGCCTGAGGTCTTCGTGTCCCTGGAGTCGGAGGTCTGGCCCACTTTCCTCACCACGGCCCGGCGACGGGGGGTACGCCTGGCCCTGATAAACGCCCGTATCTCCGACCGCTCCTACCACCGCTACCTGCAGTATAAGGAATATGTAACTGATTTTATTAATTGTTTTGAGGTAATCGCCGCCGGTTCCCGGGAGGATCACCAGCGGCTGGCCCACCTGGGGCTTTCCGGCCGCAAGCTCCACTTCACCGGCAACCTGAAAGTAGACGCCCTTCTGGCCCGGCGCCATGCTGCAGCTTCGTCTCCCTCCCCTCCCCTGCCCGCCTCAGGTTTAGAATCGCCGCCTGGGCTGAACCAGGAAACCGGACCCCTGGCCGAGCTTCTCCACCTGCAGGGTAACCCGGTATTGCTGGCCGCTTCCACTCATGCGAGGGAGGAGGAAGTGGTGCTGGCGGCCTATGAAGCCCTGAGGGCCCCCTACCCTGCCCTAATTCTGATTCTGGCTCCCCGCCACCCGGAGCGGGCCGATGCCTTGGGGGAACTCCTTACCCGGCGAGGCCTCGGGTTTCAGCGGTGGCAGGCCCTCAAGAGCGGGGCCGAAGTGCGACGCCAGCCCGTGGTGCTGGTGGACACGGTGGGAGACCTTTTCGGCCTCTACGCCACGGCGGACGTGGCCTTCGTGGGTGGAAGCCTGGTGCCCCACGGCGGCCAGAATATCCTGGAGCCCGCCGCCTGGGGGCTGGCCCCCTTGTACGGCCCTCACCTGGAAAATTTCCGCTGGGCTGAAGACATCCTGCGGGAAGCCGGGGTGGGGCAGGTGGTCCGGGACGCGTCGTCTCTGGCCGACGCCGCCCGGCACCTCCTGGAGAACCCTGAAGAGCGCCGCCGTCTGGGGGAGGCCGCCCTGGAGGCCCTGGCTACCCACCGGGGCGCCGCCCAGCGCCAGGCGGAGCTCATAGTGGGGTTAGTAGGAAGGTAAGTGGGGGGAGGGCCAGGGACCTCAGGTCCCTACCCT